>NZ_JBTLQG010000012.1:0-159663 GCF_054461535.1 Flavitalea antarctica | reverse complement strand
AGATGCCTGGGGCGGCCGTTTTGTGCACGGGATCAGGCTGTTTGATAATGGGGACCTCGATGACGCAGTTTTAAAACTATTGAAACAATCCTACAGCGAAGATATGGCAAGAAAGAAATCCTGAGCCACCAACCGTGTGCGGCATGCTGTCGCCTCTGAAATTTCCGCAGAAGTCGCAATAAAAAATCTCCGGGCGATTAAATAACATCCGCGAAGTTCAGGGAAGTGTTAACACTTTAATTCGGGCATCCTTAAATCGCGGTGAACAGTACTAACATATTACAATAAAAATGGCGCAACTGTATCTAACAAAGACAGCTGCGCCATTTATTTGACCGGGAGTTAATTTATTCTACCGCGGGTTAATATTTGATAAGTGTAAAAATTATCTTCTTACCGCCGTCCGAAAGTTCAACAAAATAAATTCCCTTCCGATAAGAGTGCCCGATCTGTAGCGACTTGTTCATTGCCACGCTCATCCTGCTTTCTACAACTCTGCCCGTCACATCCCTTACAACCAGGTTACCAATGTAAGACACGCTGCCTTGCAGTTGAATGTTAAAGAAATTGGTCGACGGATTGGGAAACGCACGTACTGACAGCTTACCGCTAATATCTAAGCTGAGGACATTCAGGCTATTTCCGCCAGGTTCGCAAACTCCAAGCATATCCCCGTGCCCAAGGTGATCTTTTACTGCTTCCGTATCGACTTCAATATTCTTTGATCTGTCATGACATACCACCACTTTACTTCCATTTTTACCGGCTCTTACATCGACTACGGTGACTGTTTTGATTGCGGTTCCCGCACATCCATTGTTGTCAGCAACAGTTAACAAGTAAGTAGTAGTTTGAGTAGGATTCACCATTACACCTTGCGTTGTTGCTCCTGTTGACCATAAATAGTTATATGGCTCCGTACCGCCGGTAGTTATGGATGACAATTGCAGGCTGGAAGCCGGTGCATAACCCAGGTAAACGGTGTTCGCTTTAACGCCCTGTGGCAAAACCCTTGCGTCAGGTATAATAACCACTGGCCTTGAGATCTCAACGTTTGTGCTGATCGAAGATGTGTTGTTTGAAGGGCCCGGATCTTCTGTGCCGGCGCTCACGGTCACGCTGTTTTCTATTACAGTGGCATTCAGTTCGCAGTCAACTTTAACGACTATGCTGAACGCCTGTTCAACGCCGGAAGCTAATGTATTTGAAGTCGCTTTTACTACTCCGCCTTCACCCGGCTGAGGAACTGAGGTTGTCCATCCCGACGGCGCAGTAAAAGATACAAAACTTGTACCTGCAGGAAGGGTATCGGAAAGCACGATATCCTTGGCGTGGTCAGGTCCCTGGTTTTGTACAACAATATTATAAGTAAGCATTCCACCTGTTTTCACGGTACCAGGTCCGGATTTTACAACACTCAGATCGGATACGCTGTTGATTGTGAACGAAGCGATCACAGCATCATGATCAGAAGAGCGCCATGGAGATGGAGTGTATGTTGCTGCCCACGGATTCACATCAGTAGTGCTTTCTGCCGCATCGCGAACAGCATCATTATAGTCGAGATAGGTAGGCTCCGTGGAGTTGATATTCCATTTCGCAAATCCGGCGAGCAATTCATTCATTGATGCGGTCAACACGGCGTGGTCGAGGGAACCGAGCTGACCATCAAAAAGATAAGAATAGCTTGTTGAGCTACCCAGCACGATCAGTCCATTTGATCTTAGAACATCCATTGGATCCTCTTCATAATAGGCATTATAATCTCCCATGGTAATCACCCTGTCATTTCCTGTTGCAGGAACAATGACCGTGTTAATCAGGCTAACCAATGCTGCTGCCTGTTGTTTTCTTCTTTCATTCCAACATCCCTGGCCATCTCCTGCATCAAGATCGGGATTGGGTGAAGTATTTGCTGGAGGACAGCTTCCTTTTGACTTGAAGTGATTGATTATATAAGTGAATGTTTTCTGAGCCGTATTCAACATAAAGGTCTGTGCCAAAGGCGGTCTGTCGAAAATGCCATCGGCTGAAGTGAAGACACCGCCGACAGGCGTTACGACCGATGACTTATATATGATACCCGCGCGGATCTGATCAGTATTATACAGTTGACTGTTCAAACCATCCAATACAAAACTATAGGTGCCCACACCCAACCGTTCATTAAGCCCGTTCACCAGGTCCTGGATTGCTGAGGCCGGCCCGGTGCCATCATTTTCTATCTCAATTAAGCCGACTATATCAGCATTCATTTCTGCAAGAGCACTGATAATTTTATCCCGCTGCCTGTTAAATTCAACCACAGAATTTGCCCCTCTTGAAGTTGGAAAACCGCCACCCATACCATCGCCATTAAAATAATTCAGTACGTTAAAGCTGGCTATCTTAAGATTCCCACCCAGTGGAGGCAGTGAAGGTCGCAAAGCATAATTAAACACAGGGGCAGCATAGGAAACCGGTTGAATCCTGAATGTACTAAATCCGAAGCCCAGGATACCGTTCAGATTATCGAGAGTAGTTCCGACCCTGATGGTGTTTTCTGAATTAACATAAGGAAGCGTTTGTGGGACAACGTTAGAACCATCATCAAGAATAATGGACCTGTTAGTCGTGCTGGTATTATAAGCAGAAACGGCGGCTATATTGCTGTTACCTGTAGTGGTGTTTCCTGATGGATCCGTATCATTCGGGTCAATTATTTGTGTTGGTTGATAAACGGCGCCGCCTGCAGATAACCTCAGCGAACCACGGTTACCAAGTTCTGAATTATCTGTTACTGTCAGCGTTCCGTTGTGTTGCACTAACATTCCTTCATATTTTTCTAAATCAGCCTGGGTTGTCACCGGGAGTTCAAATGAAGTCGGCGCAGGAAGAATGTTCCCCGCTGAAAGTGTTGTGAAAGATGAACTGATAATTACCGCCTGGTTAAAAGAAGGTGTACTATTATTTTCCTGCACCCTTCCAACAACACGTACTTTATCACCAACTAATGAGGTGGGATTGGCTTGAACCACGAATATGCCCTCAGAAGTATTAATGTTATCATCTTTATCTGTTTCCTCTTCCTGCACATAATAGCCTGCCGGGCTCCAGTCAGAAAATACACCGGTCACAATGCCTTCGATGGCATATGATCCGGCAGTGGCTGTTGATCCTGTACCCTGGATCAAATGTATTTTTGTGACACTCAAATCATCGTCGGTCACGTTGGCTATTTCGGAAGCTGTTCCGGTTGTATATCCACCATCAGGATTGGAAATTGAGAACGTTATTGTTTCATTGCCTTCGTTCTCTGCATCGTTTATCGGCGTGATGGTTAACACTAATGATGAGACGCCTGCAGGAACCGTGATATTACCACTTGTGCTGGTAATGGCTGAAGGTATGGCACCCCCATTGAGTGATAATGAATAGTCTGTACCAAGAGTCGCGCTTCCCGTACCCGTGGCAATGTTGTAAGAAAAAGTTGTGACGGCCGTAGTTGCCGCTGAAAAGCTTATAGTAATTGATCCTGCAGTGGATGGTTCACCAGCATCGGCAAACGCCGTTATTGAGATCGTTTTCTCAGGCTGAGAATTAACCGGTGATGGAGCTCCCGAAGTAAAGTCGGCATTGTTGTTATCTGTATCTGTATGTAAAGCACTTCTCGAGACTGAATTTGTATTAGAAGGAGCAACTGTAGGACCGGTACCTTCGAAACAGTTTGCAGTTCCGAAACCAACAAAGTCTGCTAACTGGTATTCAGGTGATCTTGGGCAGGAAGTACCCGCGGGAATGGTTGTGTTTGTTCTCAATAAAGCCACTTTACCTGCTGTACCGCTCATAGGTATGGTACCCACCACATCCGGTGTAGGAAGATCAACTGTGCCCCCCGTGCCGAGGGCCTGCCTGATCAGGTAATAGCCACCCGCGGGAATGGAACCTGTCAGGTTGGTGCGTTGCCAGTTGGTGCCGGCAGCGGCCGCGTATTGAATGGACCATCCTGATAAATCGATAGCAAGGTTGCTATTGTTATAAAGTTCAATAAAGTCAGCTTTGTAGGTAGCGCCGCTATTTCCTCCACCACCATAAATTTCATTAATGACTATCGGCGAAGGAGATTGTGCAGAAATGTAATTGGCAAAAACAAAGAAAGATATCATCAGTGTATAGATCCTGAGCATAGATTTGGTTTATTAGTGGGCACAAATCTATGCGGAAACACCTGAGGCCAATCAAAACCAAGATAAAATAATCATTAAGCTCTGAATGACCGTCATGTAAGTGTAAACACCGACGTAGCTCTTCTGGAGGTACATGAGTACACAGATAATCCATCTATCATAACGCTATCACTTGCATTAAGCATAAGTGGCGCTGCTTCCCTTACAATTTCGTTTGCCTTTAAGGCCAGCCGTATGTGCCGGCGGGTACCATACATTGATTTATCCTCTTCCCATATAAGGCATCTGATTTGCCATAATTGTGAGAAATGGAATATTGGTATCTGGTGGTAAACTGGCCATAAAGGCTACAGCACGGCCAACATCCTCCACTTTCATAGTCTGTTCCTTTTGTTGAGAGCCATCAGCCTGGATTACTCCTGCTTCAATTCTTTTAGTCATTTCACTGCTTGCATTTCCGATATCTATTTGCCCACAGGCGATATTAAATGCACGGCCATCCAGTGAGATAGATCTCGTTAAACCTGTTACAGCATGTTTGCTCGCAGTATAGGGGGCCGAATTGGGGCGGGGTACATGGGCCGATATGGAACCGTTGTTTATGATACGCCCACCACGTGGATCCTGATGTTTCATTATTTTGAATGCTTCCTGCGCACATAAAAAAGCTCCGGTCAAATTAGTATTGATTACACTTTGCCATTCCTGCAAGGTTAGTTCTTCCAATGGTTTTGCCGGAGCATTTACGCCTGCATTGTTGAAAAGGAAATCCAGCCGGCCGAAGGTCTTCATTGTTTGCCTGAAGAGATTTTGAACACTTTCCTGAAGGTTGATATCGGTAGGGACAACCAGCGTCCGTTTAACGTCACATGTTTCAGCTGTCCCGACAAGCTGACTTTCCCGTCTGCCGGCAAGGACCACGGACCATCCATCATTAACGAGTGCTATTGCCACAGCCCTTCCAATGCCGGAGCCTGCTCCGGTTACTATTGCAATTTTATTAAATTGATTCATTCTTTAATGTCGTTTTTTATGTTCTCTAAACCTTCCTCTGCTATATAAGATCGTATAATTTCCTCTATAGACGAATCGCTGACAAATCCAAGTTCCTTAGCTCTGACCGTTTCGAAATATGGTGGCAATGTAAGTACTATACTTTGCAGAAATGCATCCGGTTCATAAGATATTAGTTTGATTACCTCAGGACCAGTAATTTGCTCCAGGCAGTTTATCATTTCCCTGACCGAAACAGTAAGGCCGGGAAGATTGAGAACCCTGTCCTCACCGAGCAGTTTTTCATCAATGTTGGCTGCGTGAATAAAGTTTTGGATGACATATTTTGGAGATAGAATCCAACATGGTGTTTCCGGAGGCACCGGATAAGACGCTGTTTTTCCACTTAAAGGTTCGCGGATGATCGAGCTTACAAAGGATGAGGTTGCTGCATTTGGTTTACCTGGCCGGATAGCAATGGTAGGCAACCTGAGACTTCGTGCATCTACGAAACCTCTTCTGCTATAATCATTCATCAGCAATTCTACCACTGCTTTCTGCGTACCATAAGAACTTCGCGGCTTAGGTGCCGTTTCATCAGTTATTACCCTGGACACATCGCCCCCAAATATTGCGCAAGAACTGGCAAATACAATCCGGGGATGGGTAGCAAGCTTTCTGCATAATTCTAATAACTGTAGCGAAGCGTAGAAATTTACTTTCATTCCCAACTGAAAATTCTTTTCAGCCTCCCCGCTAACGATAGCTGCAAGATGAAATATAACATTGGGCCGCTGCTGCAAAATATTCGTAATAGTGACTTCATCACTGAAATCCCCCTCGATGTATTCAATTCTCGAATCGTGAAGCCTATCTTCAGCAAAAGCAATATCCACTAGCGTCAGTCGACGAAGTTCTTCCTTGACAAGCCTGCCACTTTGAATAAGTTCTTTTGCAAGCCTTCTACCTAAAAACCCGCCAGCACCGAGAATAAGTATATGCACATGAATATATTTTTAGTATCAATTTAGTGAACATTGGCTATAGAAGATACTAAATATCATACTACAAGCAATGACCATGACAATAAGTTACCTTATTCAAACCCATTGTTGCAGCTTGTGCTTGTGCGACAGCATCACATTACTTTATGTTCGTCAATCCGATATCAGGATGAATGGTTTGGGTGTTGTTGGGCTATACATAAAACCTGCCCTGACGGGATGTAATACATCCTTATTGATTCGGGAAGTAGTTCTAAAAATGAAAAAATTCACGAATTTTCTGATCCGTCACTTTCATTTTTATTTGATCGCATCCAAAATCCAAGAGTTACAAAAAATAGTGTAACAAACAAGAAGATTATTTCAATTCCCACACAACTATTTTCTATGGAACAAATTATAGCGAAGAATTGTTTCAGAATTATTACCTAATCCACATTTGTCTTAAAAAAGCCAATTCAAGTCAGTGTTATCCCTTCAATCATCAAGCATTTTTTTAAACACAGCCTTTCGCCAGACCGGTTCTTTGACACCGATTGTTTTGTCATCAGTTTTGGCGAGGACCGAATAACCAGACGTTCGTCCTCCATCGACCGGTAAACCGTTTCTGGGGCTTGTTAAATAAAAAGGGCCGTAAATAGGCGCCTTTTGTCATCTAGGTGATTAGGATAAAAGTCATGCTGACACTTATCATCTGCATTCGTGAAGCATAAAGCCTTATTTCAACAGGTACATTTCGTTTTCATGTAATCTTTCCACCCGTTCCACCTGTTTGTTGATATTTAAAAATTGTAAAAGCACCCATGCGAGTGCAATCATAACAGCAAAAGCAAATAATGTAATTGACCAACTAAAATTTGATTTTATTGGACCAATTAAAGCAGCGAGTGATATCCGGCCAAGATTCGAAATTGTCATATACAAGGTAAACTGGCTTGCGGAAACCTTTTTCCAGCAACATTGCATAGCGATGGCAAAAATGCCGACACAGGCAAACGTGTACAAGATATTATAGGTCATCATGAATCCGGAAATGAACATCGTACTTGACCACGCGGTTTTTAAAAAAGCGAGACATGTAGTCAGGGACATCATTAGAATAAAATAAATGTTCATCATCCGTTTTTTTCCAAACTTATCTATCAGGATACCACCAAACACCATCCCCCCTATCCCGCCAATCAATGTAGATCTTGAATAAAATTGCGAATAGGAAACGTTCGTCCATCCCAGTTCCTGTACAGTAAAAATGGGGAGCAGTGTTTCGATATAACAGTAGGAGCCCTGTGCAATAAACAACATCAGTGTAAGCACCAGAGAGTTGCGCAAGCGAAAGACTTTGTATAATGATTCGAAGATGGTGCGCCAGCTACCCAACTGCAATTTTTTCGTGTCCGGCGATGCCTGTCCTGCTGTCCACGGCAGAATTTTTTCGTGTTGCCGCTCCCTTAACAATAAAGGCACAAACATAATTACACAGATCAGCGCTGAAAGACACAAAATAGCGGTCGTGAAATTATATTTGTTTAGCAGCCAGGTACCCAATGCCAGCGAGGAAGAAATACCAATAATTTTTGAACCCCACATAAAGCCATTGGCACGGGCTTGCTGGTGCACCGGGATGATGTCAACCGCCATTCCATCTGTTGCCACGTCCTGGAATGATCCAAAAAACGACACCGTAAACCCTGCAGCCAGGAAGAGGAAAGAGTTATTAAGCGGATCAGGTACAAATGCCATGACTATAAAACTGGAGATCAGGCCGAGTTGACCCAGGAGCACCCAGGGCCTCTTTCGCCCCATGGGAAGATAAGTGTACCGGTCCATGAGCGGAGCAACGATAAATTTGAAACTCCATGGCAATCCGCAAGCCACCGCAAAGGCGCTGATCTCTCCCGGTGTTTTGCCGTTCATAGCCATCCAGGCAGGTATGCCAAAAAACAACATTCCTTCCGGTACGCCCTGAGCAAAATACAAGGCAACAAAATTAAAATACCGCAAAAAAGTATTTTCCGATAGTGAAGGAACGGTTCTGTTTTGACTGAGCTGAACACTGGTGGTTGCTTTCATTTTGCATCACGATTATAAATCTCCCTGATGCATAAATAGTTACCGTTTCGTTTTTGGAAAACCCCCATGTACTTGCCCGTGCGGATGACATTACCGGTTGCATCTTTTTCTGTTGATGTCCCCACTTCTGTGACTTCGTCTGCTGTACCGTAAATGTCTTGTGTCTGAAACGAGATGGATGCATACCTTGCCGGAGCCGCAAATTCTTTTTGCTGTTGTTCCCGGATAGCTGCCTTGCCTTTGAGTGAGGGAGCATCGTTCTGCATAGTGATAGCATCATCGGCATACAAGGCCATTAATGCATCGATATCTTTTTTAGTCAGGGCAGCGGCCCAATCATTTTCGATCTTTTCTATAGCTGCACGAACCTGGCTCATATCAGTAGCAACCGCTTCTGATTTAACCATTGTAGAAGTGTCGTCCGTTTTGACAGGTTCGTTACAAGCGGTGATGGCGAGGGAGAATGCCAGGCAGGTGAGAAGTTTTGTCTTTTTCATTTAGTTGGTTTAAATTATTAGGGATATGCAGGTTCGAACCAGGCAAAGCCACCCGGATCTTTTTGGTTTGAACCCAAAGTTTTAAGGCTGGAAACAAATGACTTTATTTCCAGGAAATTGAAGCTGTAGTTGTTCAAGATATTAGCAGAACGGCTGTCTTCGCCGGATGTACCAGGTTATGGATTGCACTTGTCTCCACCCGATGATGCATCGTTTTAATCCATCACCTATTGGTCAGAGAAAGTTAATGTAGCATCAGGATAAGAAGCCTGTACAAACACGACAAAATAGACAATAACAGAAAAATTGTTGTTCAGCTAAGCCTGTAGGAGGTAATTGATATAATCCATGTCTACCACAACCATATCCGTTGGCCTGATTTTCAGGAACCGGGTGAAATAGCGTGTCAGGTGTGCCTGATCGTAATATCCATTTTCTTCGCAAAGGATGTTCCAGGTTACACCCGGGTGCTCGTGTATATAGTTCATCAGGCATTTAAAACGGTAGATTTTTGCATAATCTTTCGGGGTTAAACCGATATAGGTTTTGAAGTAACGTTCCAGGCTTCTCAAGGTGATATAGCAGGTACTTTCTATCTCGCCGATCGAAACATTGCCCTTTAGCCGATGAATGTAATTGATGGCGTGCTCCACTTTGGGTTCTATTTCGTTAGCCGGGAGACGGGATAAGAAAAAGGCATCTAAGGTCTCAATGATGGCTGCATGATCAGGCGCTTCATTCACTTTGGTGATAAACTGCTCCGCTTCCTCCTGCCCCAGCAGCTCTTGCAACGGCATGGATGTGTTAGTGAGTAAGGACATGTCAACACCAAAGAGTTGATACAGGCCGCAAGGCTGAATAAATACCATCACTATTTTTTCACGACCGCGTACGTTTCCAATCATCGGAGCCGTTATCTGGCCCGTTGCACAACAGCGGTCTTTCATAAACAGTTTTCCATTTGTAGTAGCATCAATCACATTGTGAAACGACATTATAAAGCCACAAAGCGCGAGTGGTGGTGATACATAAGGTTCACAAAACCCGTCAGGCACGTCAAAGATTCCGTAAAACGCTATGTATGGTGAAAGTGCCGGGGGTGGGGCAAAGTGAGCTGGTTGCATAACCTAATTTACGAACATAAGCCCGGCAATAAAAGATATGATTAAGGTTTTTTACGTACCATTTGTTATCATTACAAGAGTTTGACGGGATGTTAAATGATCAGGTTTCACTTATGGAGCTTTATGTTTCCAATTACATTTCCCAATTCTTTTGCTACTGATAAGCCTGTGATAATTGAAGGACGATAATGGATACCGCCATACAGGCGCGAAATACCAGCTTCCTCTGCCGCAGCAAATAAGGATGAGTATGACCTTGGCGGAAAACCACGAAAATCATAACTATGGTCAGTAAAGGCAAGATCCTCCCCAAGAACCCTGGATGCAGCCTGCATCACTGCACCGGTAATCAAAGCATGAGCGGCGGGATACTCGGGATGTGGAGGTGTATTAATAAAAGGGGTCCAGCTCGGATCAATTAATTTCTGAATAAAGGTTACCGGCCGCAGGAGGTTATATTGATACTTAGACCGGAAACAAACTATAGCGGCGTCGCGCTCTGCAATCCCGGCCTTTGCATATGCCTCAGCTGCGGTGGATAAGTCGGTCCCATGGGTTTCGATAGCCTGGGTTAGTGCCATAAAATCATGTCCACCCGGTGTAAAGCCTATCCCATTACCCTGATCAATATAAAACGACGCAATGTTTTTTTGTTCAACGGTTAGTGTCTTCGATACGTCATACACTTCTTTAGCGATTTTGTAAAAGTCAGAGGACGGGTCTTCTGAGTAGTTGACCGGAAATGCGGGTGCTATTGTAGACGTTAGCGAAGTTAGATAGGTGGGACCGTTACCTAGAAAAGGCTGTACCGGGAGATTGGCAAAACCTGGGGGCGTGGGAGCCCAGGATCCATGCACTGGCGTTGGAAGTATGTAGCCTGCATTGGTTGTATTTAGCTTATCGGTCAGGAACCAGCTGTGAATGGCAGTGGCAATGCTTTGGCCGAATACCTGGGAACGATTGAATACAGCGGAGGCCTCAACCGGTTTCGCACGTTTGTTGTACGCGTTTTCCAGTGAATCGATACTGGCGTTGTTAGCCGGCGTCAGGCCATTAAAGAACGTACGCGTCATCGCAGCCATTGACGAATTAGCGACTACTTCCCAATTGTAAGTTCTGCTATTTTCCGGTTCAGGCATGGCAGGCATTGAGTACAATTTGGTAGATAAACTAATCGAATTCTTTTGTGCGTGGTGAACCGCTTCATATAAGCCAATTCCGATATAGCCATAATAAAGCCCATTGAAGGCCGAATTACGTTGAAGCAATATCTGCAGCTGCAGCCGGTACCAATCGGTTGCAACCCTGGAAGGTTCAGCAGTTGGTTTCGAAGGATGGTGCCCGATGTCGAATAATGGTCTCTTTTCACAAGAGCAAATCAACAGAATGACAACTGCGAAGCTGAATAATTTTTTTCTCATAATTGTATTTTTGAGATGGAATAAGATGCGGTTTAAAACTACTAGCCACGAAGCTGGAGAAATAGTAAAAAATGGACATTATGGCCTCTGCTCTTGTCAATGAATAGAGTGGAGCAACCAGGCAACGATCTGATGAAAGACAAGAGAGGCTTAATGATCAGGAGGAGGTTTCAAGAGGCTCAATTTGTTCTCATAACCGAAACAAATTCTTCGTTCAGGAGCTGGTTGTTTAACTGTTTGAAAATTGAACCAGGTGTTTGCTTTATGTGTATTCTTGGCCTGCCGGATATTTTGCTTTGTATGAAAAAGCAACTGGGGTTCAACGCAGTGAATTGTCTAAAATCTTTGATGAAATGCATCTGGTCATAATATGCGCAGTCATAAGCAATTGAAGTGAAATTTTTATAGGGGTACAGCGTCTTGATTTTTATTGCCTCATTAAAGCGTAACAACTTCAAATACATTTTGGGAAGTACGCCCGTCTGTTGTAAAAAGTTCCTTTCAAAGCTTTTGACAGTCATATTTAGCACACTGGCACAATCGGTTACACTTAATAAGGTGTTTCCAGTATTAAACGCTTCTGATATAAATCTCGTGTAATCCTGCTGTATGACTTTTTTTGTATTCAGATTCAAAAAACGCAATAAACACGCATCAGCGTATTGTGCCATCAGCTGAATGTCCGCGGCATTCGCCAATTGCTCATGTAGCTCTTTAACTTTATTACCAAAGACATCTTCAGCACAATATATTTTATTGGTAAACTGAGGCATGGGCAGACCAAATATCTTATTGATCCCGTTCAGTTCAAACTGGATGATGAACGTATGGTATACACCGCAAAAATCAATTACGCCATTATACCTTGTTGAGAGGCCAACAAAACAATTCCGTTTACCGTTTAGCATTGTATCGTCGTGACTGTTTTTGTGATCCGGGAGGTTGCCTAAATAAAATATAAAACTGATTTCATTACTAGCCGCCCAATGGCTGCTAAAGCTTGTATTAATACCGCGGGAAGTCGACAAAACATAATTGCTGACGAATGGCTTCAAGAGTGGGTTGGGTGATATGAAAAGATTAGTTATCATTCATAAGAGATTACAGGAACTTTGAAGAGTGAGGCACCACCATACACTGTGCGAACCACTTTTCGCCAGCTACGAATTCAGGCTAAAGGTAAAAATTATTACATCGAAGCCTCATGGAATTGGAAATTTCCATATATTATTAATTATTTTGGTAGTAGCCAGGAATCAACAATCGCTAATGCACTGAAATTGTTTCGACTTCCGTCTATCTAAGGGCGACCGAACGAGTGACACTGTTGATCTTCTTTATGCTGGCGCATTCGCAAACAAATCGGACTAACTTCCCACCAGATAACAAAGACATGAAAATTGCAAGCAGACTTATTTTAGTTTCACTATTATGGACAAGTTGCAACAGAGAGAAAGAGGACATTGTATTTGGTTCAAATAACGGAAACTTAATAAATATTAGTGGCAAGCAGATTTATTATGAAGAATATGGACAGGGAACTCCTCTGCTATTGCTTTCGGGTGGTGGGATTGACAGGAGTATAAGAGACTTTGGAAAATGCATCCCAAACCTTTCAAAACATTATAGAGTCATCGCACCCGATACGCCAGGGCAAGGCAGGTCGGAGCAAACCGATAGTTTAAGCTATGACTTACTGACAGATTTTATCTCTCAGCTGATCGACTCTTTGGACATAGATAGTGCTTACGTAATGGGCTGGAGTGATGGTGGAATCGTTAGTCTTCTTTTGGCTGATAGAAGGGCTGATAAGATAAAAAAGGCAATTGCTGTCGGGGCAAACAATGGGATGAGAGGATTTGCACTGCCAGAGGGATATCACCTTGATTCAGTTAAACCTCCCTCGTTGCAATACTGGGCTACACAGAATAAGGAAGCTATTGAATGGTATAACACTTTGACTCCAAAAAAGGACTGGAAAAAAGCGTTCAACAATATGAACAGGATGGTGTATGCCAAAGAATATTTTCCGTTAAATGTCTATAGCAACATAAAGATTCCTGTTATGATCGTGCTCGGAGACAGAGATATGATTTCCCTGGATCATGGACAGGAGATGCACCGCCTGATAAAGAATAGTCAATATTGTGTTTTACCAAACACGACACACGAGGTATTTACTGAGAGACCTTACATGATGAATCAGGTTGCGATTGATTTTTTTAAGTGAGCTTGTTGACTATGCCTGTTTATGCATTCGTTTTGACGCCCGCTTCTTATCACACTTTCCCACCGCTAACCGATCACCCGCTTGTCCTTTGCTACATACTGTGCAAACGCCAACAAAGCGCCGGTGACCATGATATTCCGGAAGAAATTCACCATCTCCAGTTCTGCTGCAGGACCGCCCATTGAATCCATTGCGGAACCGGAACCCATAGCACGGGGCAAGTGTACGAGGAAAGCCATGAGCAATACATAGAGTGCCATCAGCACATACGCCAGCTTATCGTAGCGATGCGAAACCGCACTTATAATGAATAGAACAATGCATACAAGCGTAAAGTAATTCCAAAACAAGGGAAAAGGAATGTACGCAGGCACAAACGATGCGCCGACTTCAGGTTTGCCCAGGTGCAGTGCTACGTAAAGCAGGAAAGAAAGCGGGAAGATATACCTCCCCGCCGCTAGTATTCGATTCATATAAAGCAGTTTAATTTGTTGGAAAAGGTATTATTGGTCGAATTTCAACCGAACTCTGCGGGTACTTTAAAATCGGACAGCTTTTGCTCCACTCTTCTGCTTCAGCGTGGCTATCGGCTTTACAAATAAGATAGCCTGACACAAGTACGCTGCCTTCTTCTTTGTGAGGTCCACTGTTTACGCCGTGGTTTGTTACCAAAGACGCATTATATTCAATGGGAGCAGTATGCACCAGCTTCCCCTGCATGGCAATGCTACCAATCCAGGCTTGCCAAAGGGGCAGATCTTCTGCCATGTCTTGCGAAGTAGCCAGGTAACCATTTGTGCCACTGGCGTTGCGGAATAATAACAGGTACTCTTTCATGTTTTAAAAATTAAAGGATGAATAATGATGTAAATTTCATCCCAATAATTTCCATGAACGATGACAAAAGTCGATGTTTTAAAGCCTCGCCTTTAGCCGGCTAAATACGTCTTTGTTAATGCCGAGGTAAGAGGCAATGAGTTTACTGGAAAGACGGGTCATGAGCTCAGGGCGATATTGCATCACCCATTTTATTCTGTCCAGGGCGGTCAGCGATACAAAGGAGTTGAGCCGGTAAACCGAGTTGGCATAAGATGCCTCGAGAATTTGCTTGTACACTTTGTCAAATTGTGGAACATTTTGCATTAAGGTTTGAAAAGATGTGCGGTCGATGGCGCAAAGATCGGATGGCTCCACCGCCCGTATGTTTTCAGTTGCGGGCTTTCCGCTGCCAAACGACATCAGTTCCGAACACCAGTTGTTTTCAAGAACAATATCCCTGGTGGTTTCATTGCCGCCGGCATCTGTCCCATACACTTGCAGGCACCCATTGGCGATGAAATACACGGAGCGGCAAACGTTTCCTTCACGCAATAGCAACTCAGTCCGTTTGACTTTCACCGGTTTAAAATGAGAGAGAACGACGTCTAATTCTTCCACGTCTGTTCCTAAACGATTCAAAAGATGCTGTCGGAGGCTTTCAATCATAAGCAGATTATCGGGTTAGTGAAAAAATCAAAATGCGATTTCGCCAAAGCTGTCAGTTGATCACTAAAATCTTTTCTTATCTAATGTTAAGCAAAACAGCTTTGAGGCAAGATAGTTTTGGTAAAAATTAATTACGATGAAAACGATCTTACAACTGGAAGAAGCTGCAATGACAGCTATTGGCCTTTACTTTCTTTCTCAACACTCACTCGGCCTTCCCGTATGGCTTTGGGCCATTCTCTTTTTTGCACCCGACATCAGTATGCTGGGCTACCTGGTGAACGCCAGGGCGGGTGCCTTTGGCTACAACCTGTTTCATCACAAAGGAATTGCCTTTCTGCTGATAACCATAGGCTATCTCGTGAACCTGGAAGTACTGTTGTCAATAGGCATACTCTTGTTTGCCCATGCTTCTTTTGACCGCATCTGGGGTTATGGATTGAAGTATGCTTCCGGCTTCAAGCACACGCATTTAGGCAGTCTCAATTGATGAAGCCTACCTTTCGGTGATCCGTTTTCGGATACGGCTCATGCTCACCGGCGTAATACCCAGGTAATTGGCGACGTACTGCTGCGGTATCTGTTCAATGATCTTTTTCTTGTTACCGCTGAGTAAATCACGGTAGCGTTCTTCCGGACTTTGAATCAGGAGGCTGACCATTCGCTCCTCCAATCCAATCGCAATGTATTCCGCTATCAACCGGCCAAAGGTTTGCCAGGCATGGCTTTGTTTATATAGGTGGAGAAGTGCTGCATAAGGAAAAGACAACACCTCGCCATCGGTCAACGCCTCTATGGTTAATTGGGAAGGCTGACCCGTAATGCAACTGACATAAGCGCACATCAGATCAGCGGGAAAATAAAAATAGGTGGTTTTTTCCTCACCGTCTTTGGAATAATACTGCCGGAAGCTGCCACTGACAACAAAAGCCACTTCACCGGTGCGCTTCCCTTCGGTTGCAAAGCAATCGTATTTTTTCAGTTCTTTCAATTCTACCTCGGAGGCTAACAGGTTCCAATCAGCCTCAGGGATTTTCACATAGCGTTCTACGACTTGCCTGAAATGCTGTATTGGATCAATAAGTTCCATGCTGAGAAACATTTATGCAAAATTCGATGTAACGCTTCATCATTGACTAAGCAAAAAATAAAAAGGCAAATCATCGCCTGCGTTCTCCTGCGCCACTGGAAAAAAAAGATACCAAAGAAAGAAATGATAAAGAAGCGGCACGTCGCTTTCGCCTCCCCGTATGCGAACACCGGGTGCAGCACCATCGGTTGAAAGACCGTAAGCGAGTATAGGCTTTCTTTCTTGTTCGAGCGACCATTCAGCGAGCGGGTTGTTCCACACCTTCAGTTCCAACTGCTGGTCAAACGCTTTTACCTCCAGCCGGTTACTGTACCATTTTTTTGGACCAGCGTTGAGCAGCATCTTCCTGGTTTGCACATCTTCTATTTCCAGGCCTGATTTCCAGAAACCAGTCCGCCTGATGACAAACTTTTCGTTACCCAAAGAACAGGCGGCGGGTTGTGACGTCGATGCGTAGTCGATGGTCATCTCACCAGCTTGTTTGCCTGCGTTTAACAGGCTAAAACTAAAAGAGTCCCGTTTTTTCCATTGCATATGATGTGTGATTGATATGCGCAGTCATTATTTTTTTGGACGGAAAAGCGAACCCACTATTTCATATGGGCCTTTCACCTCCCCCCAACCCCATTGGGGAATAACGTCTTCCTCCGTCGTGGGATTTTCCGCCAGTTGAGAATTGATCAGCGCCACCCGGGTACCCCACTCAATATGGCCTACAAATACAGAACGAAACTCGGGGTCATCGGGAAGTCCAATTTTATCTGCACTTTGCAAGAGCAGCTCTACCCAACGTTTTCGTTGCGTTTCCTGTAGCTTTTTGCCAATGTGCTTGCCCACCATACGGCGCAGGGCTTCATCACCAAACTCGTTGCTATAGTACTTCGGCCCCATGAACACTTCTGCTAAAAAATGTGCTACGTGCCGCGAATGCTCTGCTGCCATGTGTCGAAAGACTGGCTCCAGTAATTCATCCTGTAGCACTTTGTTGTAAAAGACTTCAGTGAGACGTTCAAATTTTTCTACGCCTCCAGCGTAAGCATACGGTGTTGGGATGGGCGTCGATCGTTCTGTTTTCATGCGTCTATGATTACTGGTTTCTTAAACTGAGAAATCACACATTTACTCACCGTAACATCACTGCACCGATTTTGTCAACCTTTTGCCGGATAAATTACAATCAGCCCGTAATATTGTTGTTGAAAAAAGTTGGTGTTCTGAACTTATTGCAGTTGGCACCTAGATGGAAAAGTAGAATGTAAAGTTGCGGAGCACCCTTTACGCGATGTAAATCACTTTTAAAGTAGAGTGATTCAATTAATAGCCCCACCCACAACTGTAATTTTTTTTGGGAGACTATAACATGTTTTGATCTGCATCCGTCAAATGCCCGTCAGGACTTTCTAAAAATGGATCATACCAATCGGCTTTTCGTTTGGCCCATTCCGGCTACGAAAGCGTCTGTCCCGGAGCAGGAATTAAGCGGGGGAGACTGACATGTTGCTGGTCTATTGCTACAACATTCATAGAAGGTATGGAGAGTGAAGAACTAAGCCATTAACTACTCTTAATCGTTAAAGAAATTTAAAGTGCTGTGCCAATCACACCACCACAAACGAAATCCTCAGGTTACGGCAAACAATTTCGCCAACCATAAAGAAAGCGGCAACAACAACACAATCAGCAAAGCCAAATACAAACTGCCAAAAGCGGCAGCCCATGCTGCATTCATCATAATCAATGCAATGACGCCGGCTTTGACAGCTTTTCCAATAAATGGCGCGACAGGTTCGTGGATCGCTCTTTTTAAAGGAGGGAAAATCATTAACATAAACGGAAGCAAAAAGACGGACACAAATAAAGTGCGATTATTGGATGCACCAACCAGCAGAATGGCAGCAATTACTGTAACATACAAAGCCACTGCACCATACAATGTACTTCTTTTTCCTCCATGCACCTCTCCACGGCTAACCATCGTTATCGCAGCAATATAAACCACAGGTACAAAGCCCAGCCACCAGAAATTGTACAAGGCATCCGGCAGAACGCTAATGCCTAAAAGCAAATTCAGACCCCTGCATAAACCCATGTTTAACGGACCCAGAAAGGAATAATGCTTCCCCCATCGATCATATACAACTGACGCAAAGGCGATTGTGATTGCCAATATGGTTGACGGAGAAGAAATGCCTTGCGGGTGAACAAAATATGCGTGCAGAATGCCCGCAAAAAGTAATAACGTCGCAAATAACGCAGCGGTTTCTTTTTTAATTAAACCGCTGGGAATAGGCCTTTCCGGACGTTCAACCTTGTCCAGCTCTGCATCAAATACATCATTAAAAACTACACCACCACCGTACAGGCCCACAGTCGAAATGACCAACAGAACAACCGGCCGCAAGTCTGCCCCTTGCCAGCTTTGATCAGAGATATAACCTGAAATAGCAACGCCGGCAAGAATATCGGAAATGGCGGTAACAATGTTCGCCAACCGCATCAGGCGGAGCATACCGATAATTTTTTGCACTCTCACTTATCGAATGATCATTGAATCTTTATCCACTCTTGGTTGTTGTCCGCCGCGCAAAACGGTGTTGCCTTCAAACTTCCGGCTTTGATCAATTTGCTTCACAGCAGCAAAATCGGCTTCAGCCAGTTGTCCGCTTTGGCTAAAAGCCGTTATGGCGTTTTGATACGTTACCAGGCGAATGGCTTCGTCACTGATGCCGCGCTCCTTCATTAAAGCGGCCGTTTTGGGCACAGCCAGTGGATCGCTAATGCCCCAGTCGGCCGCGGAATTGACCATAATGCGTTCGGCACCGTATTGCTTTACAATTTCCACCATCCGTTCGTTGCCCATTTTGGTAAAGGGATAGATGGTGAACGCCGCCCAGAAACCCCGATCCAGCACTTCTTTTACGGTTTCTTCGTTGTTGTGGTCAACGATCACCGTGGAAGGGTCCAGGCCATGCTCAAGCGAAATGTCCATGCTACGGGTGGTACCACGCTTCTTGTCACGATGCGGGGTATGAATTTGAACGGGCAGTGCCGCCTCCTTTGCCAGTTCCAACTGCAGACGGTAATACTTTTCTTCTGCGGCAGTCTGGTCATCAAACCCAATCTCGCCTACACCGACCACGCCTTCTTTGTAAATGAACAGGGGCAGTATTTCCATGACCTGTTCGGCCAGGGCTTCGTTATTGGCTTCACGTGAATTCAAACCAATGGTGCAATAATGCCGGATGCCAAACTGAGAAGAACGGAAACGCTCCCAGCCAACCAGGCTGCTGTAATAATCGCGGAAGCTATCCACACCTGTGCGGGGCTGACCTAACCAGAATGCCGGCTCGATTAGTCCGACAATGCCGGCATCAGCCATGGCCTGGTAATCATCCGTGGTGCGGGATGTCATGTGGACATGCGGGTCAAAAAAGGTCATGCCTTTGATGCTTTCTCTGTTAAAAGTTGTTTCTGTGCGGGTTCGCGATTTATCATCCGCTATGTTATGACTGCAACACATAATATGAAGATAGTTGATGAGTTAAGAATGAATCAGCGTCGCTTTCTCTGCAATGGTATCCCACGTTAGTTCACCTGCCTCGATAGCCGATTTGAGTTCAGCGTTATTATTTAAAATATCTTTTGCCGGCGGGAAACTGCTGTCCCGGCAAGCCAATGCTGCCGCCTCCCGTTCAACGGTGCTGTTAGAATTCGCGAGCCGTTCGAAGTCCGGCAAAATCTTTTCATTGATAAACCGGCCTACACAGCGCCACAACTGCGGATTGACCACCCGATGGGCAGACCAGCGCTCATTTGCATAATCGGAAAGAATGTTTGCCAGTTCCTGGTTGGCACGGCTGTCTAAACCAATGATCTGTTGAATGGGTTTGTCTGTAAAAAAGGCCTTTAAGACCAACTGGTTCCAGGCCGCTTCGCTCAGGTTTGCGGCCGGATAAGGGTTGTTGCACATAATGGCTTCCAACACATCTCCAATGTTGCTGCGAATGCCTTCGGCACAGCGCTTCGTCCACATAGCCGGATAGGCCAGAACAGGCAAGGCAGAATAAAGTGCCACCAATTCATGCATCTCGGCAGCCAGGAAAAGGTTTTCAATTGCGCGGAAATAGCCTTCTTTTTCGGTTGCATTCAATTGCAACAGCAGCCATACCCTGGACAGTCGGTCGATCGACCACCCCTGGATGGATAAACCGGGGCGGGCAGCCTGCACAGCCTGTTGCTGTTCTTCTGTAAAATGAATAACAGCTTTACCCGTTTTCCTTGACATTATCGCGAATACCGCATTTAAACCAGGAGTAGTCACCGGCGAACCTTTCTCCTCCATCCATTTCCATATATCTGCTGAAGCGTTTTGCCTGATAATGGCTGCAAGCACCGTCTTTAAATCTTCAAACCGATAATGAAACATATTGCATCCTTATCTTGCTGAACAAAAATTTTGGAAGTAATGAAATTAATTCACTAACAAGGTAAGCACAATTTGTTTTCAACATTTTTCTTTTATTTAGGCAAATCCTTTTTTATGCTGTTGCTTTCCATTCTGAACGTCATTTTCTCTATTTCCTTTGCCGGCTTTGCTTATCTCAATCTGAATGACAAAGATTCATGGGTTTGGGTGCCCATTTATATGGCGGCCGCTGTGCTCTGTGGTCTTGCTGCGTTCAAACAGTTTTATCCGGCCATATACATTCCGCTGATAGGTTTTTACCTGATTTATGCCGTGTTTCTTTTCTTTACCAAAGATGGCGTGCGGGACTGGATCACAAAATACAGGATGCAGCACCTTGCCACGACCATGCAGGCCACCAAACCCTATATTGAAAAGACCAGGGAGTTCTTCGGCTTGCTGATCATTAGTGGTGCCCTCATTATCAATTTTCTGGTGAGTCACTACAGCCGTTAATTGTTTTTCAGTGCCTTGCATTCAAAAAAAGGCAGTATTGCTTCCGTTTGATTGCCTTTTCTTTTTTGTCCAGCGCTTTTACGCCTTTAATTACTGAGATGTTTCCGGATAATTAATTACTGAGATGTTTCCAGATAATGCCGTAAATATCCGTAGCAACAATATCTTTTTGAGACGATGGCAAATCTGTCATTAATACGGGGTGAAAAGATTTATCAGCCAGCAGGCTTCCATGCGAGCCTTTTACCAGTGTGGCATCCAGCGGAATCACATCCATCAAATAACGGAGGCCGGCCTTCTTTCGCAGGAGTTTGTACGCAGCACGGGCTTTCGAAGTCATGAATAATTCCACGGGATCATAACCCGGTTTTTTGTGAATGTCGACCACCCGTGCATAATCCGGGGCTTTAGCATCATCGAGCCAGAAATAATAGGTAAACCAGCTCTTTTCATCTGCCATCAACACCAGGTCTCCAGCCCTTTCGTGATCCAGGTGATATTTCTTTTGTGCCTCACGATCTAACACAAGCGCAATACCCGGAAGGCCTTCCACCAGTTTCCGTACCTGCGAAGCAACGGAGCGGTCATTAAAATAGATATGTGCCACCTGGTGATCGGCTACGGCAAAGGCCCTGGATGCACCTACATCCAGCAATTCCAGGCCACGCTCTACACGTATACCCAATAAACCATTTTCACGAAGAAGGCGATTGATATGAATGGGCCTGTCAACATTTGTAATGCCGTATTCTGACAACAAAATGATGCGTGCTCCCGTCCTGGAATAATGGTTTACCAACTGCTTTACAACATTGTCGATCTCGTTCAGGTCTTTGCTGATCTTCGAAAAGTCATACCCATACTTCTGTAAACAATAATCCAGGTGCGGGAGGTAGATCAGCGTCAGTGTAGGGTTGTATTTGTTATCCGTGTACACCGAAGCATCGGCGATCCATTGCGTGGAGGTGATGTCCGCACCCGGACCCCAGAATTTGAACAGGGGAAACTGACCCAGTTCTTTTTGCAGTTCATCCCGCAACTCCGCAGGCGATGAATAGCAATCAGGCATTTTACGGCCATCAGCCAGGTAATTGGGACGTGGCGTTACCGAAATTTCTGCGCTGGAATACATGTTGTACCACCAAAACATTGTCGACGTGGTAAATCTGGGATCGATGCTTTTTGCACGATCCCAGATTTTTTCGGCCTGTACGAGGTGGTTTGATTGCTTCCAGAATTTTACTTCGCAATCCGTCCGGTCGTACCAACCATTGCCAACAATGCCATGACCGGCTGGCCATTCGCCCGTGATGTAAGTTGACTGAACTGAGGTTGTCACAGCCGGCAGCATCGGTGCGATGGTTTGCAAACCTTTCATCGCTGCATAATTCTTCAAAAAAGGTGTGTGTTCCGTAATCAGCGAAGAGGACAATCCCACAATATCAATTACAACAGTTTTATGCATGATTGTTTGCTTCAACAGCCGCTTCTTGTTTCAATAAATTCTGAACAAATTCCAGTTCCCTTACGATGGATTTATTGATCGGTAGCCGCATGTCTTCCGGCAGCACTTCCCAGGTGTAGGTTTCCACTTCGAGATGTGAGGTGAAGGGTTGTTGCTTCTGCATGGCCAGCACCTGCTCAATATCTTTTTGCGTGGATTGCAATACACCATAGCTTTCTACGAACAGGGGCACATGAAAATGAGCCCGCCATTCCGTGGTCGCATCATTTTTTGCATCCGCCAACGCATCGGGTAGATCGGCATAACGCTTCAAACTTCCATTCTGCTGCCTGGCGACAACCTGGTGCAAGTACACTGGTTCATTAAATTGCTGAAAGGCCTGTATAACCGCTGCTCTTTGTTCTGTGTTTCCTGGGAACACGGCTTTTAACGCTGCACTGATTTGTATCTTGCCGACTTTTATTCCCATTGCCTGCAACTGCTGTAGGGTTGTGCCATGGTCTTCGTAACCCACGGCAAAATGACAAACATCATAGCATAATTGCACATGATCTTTCAGGGCAGCGGTCGCCTCTTCCTGGCTATATTGGAATTTGTCTTGGAGGTAAGATAACCCTAATGGCAAAAGGTGCTGTGCATACCAGTCAAAGAAAGCCTTCCCTTCGCCCAATAAACCGTCTGGCTCCGGCTCTATATCCAGATGGATCAGTTTCCCCGTTGTTCGACGGATTGCTATCAATTGCTCAACAACCTGCAAAAGATGAAGCGTGGCTTTTTCAATAACTCCCTGCAGATCTTCGCCTGTATGCCAGAAGCAGTATGATAAGGGTGATGTGGAGATACCCCCTTCCGTTTCTTCGGGCAAAAGGCGCGCGAGAATTTGTGCCAGGCGGATGGTGTACTGCACTCGTTCAACAGTGGTCCAATCCGGCGCATGTACCTTATCTTTTACGACGGTGTGATGAAAGCCACCATAGGGAAAACCGTTCATCGTGAACACATAGCAATCCTGCGTCTTCAACCATTGTTGAAATGCAATGAGTGTGTCTTCACTCTGAAGCTCCAGGCTTGCGGTATTGGCCAGGCGCAACCCAATGCCAAATGGTTGACCAGGTGATGTTCGTTCTTTGATAAAAGGAATGTGCTGTTGCAACTGGGCAAAATGATCATTCCAGCTTTCACCGGGATGAATGTTGCTGCAATAGCTCAGGTGTCCATAAGGAGTTTTCATACGTTACGTAAGTTTATATAGGCTTTCAGCCAATCGCTTGCTTCGTGCAAGATCCGCACATCCAGTTCATGCACTTCTTCGCCCGTACCGATGGCTGTCAACAACATGATGGTCAATTTGCCGCCCAGGTGCTCACGGAATTCATTCAATCCTTTCAGCACCGGGCTTTGTTCATTGTCAATCTGCATCAGCGGATGCGTCACCGCAAAACCCAGAGTGTAAAGCAGGCTCACGATTCTCCGGGCATCTCCCTCAGCTAACCGGCCCGAGAGAAAGGAATAAATACTATCCAGTGCGATGCCCATTGCCACCGCTTCGCCGTGACGGATGGTGAAATGGGAAAGCTGTTCTGTTTTATGCGCACTCCAATGACCAAAGTCGAGTGGACGGGAAGAGCCCGATTCAAACGGGTCGCCCCCGGCAATGTGCTCCAGGTGCAGTTGTGCGCAGCGCCTGATCAGGTATTGCATGGCAGTCATATCGCGATTAACCAGCGCCTGTGCATTTTCTTCCATCCAAACAAAGAATTCTTTGTCTTTGATGAGTGCCACTTTTACGGCCTCTGACATGCCCGAACGCCATTCTTCATCCGACAAGGTTGTCAAAAAATGAAAATCATTAAACACAGCGACAGGCGGTGCAAAAGTACCCAGGAAGTTTTTCTTGCCAAAGTAGTTGATACCGTTTTTCACACCAATACCCGAATCGTTTTGTGACAAGACGGTCGTCGGGATGCGGATGTGCCGTATCCCGCGGTGCGACACGGCTGCAGCGTAACCTACAAGGTCGAGAACGGAGCCGCCGCCAATGGCTACAATGTAGGATTGGCGGTCAATGCCCTGGGTGTTCACGGCATCAATGATCCTGTAAAAAAGCGCTTCATTGTTTTTTGTGTTCTCGCCACCCGGCAGGAGCAGAATTTCTCCGGCCAGGATAAACCCCTTTTCATCCTTACAATAAGTGTTGATTTGCTCTTCCAGATTCGGGTGAGACGCTGCAACGCCTTCGTCAATGACAAACAACAGCTTTTTGGTGGTATCTGTCTTCTGACCATGTAAAAAGTTCCGGAAAACGGGATTGGTGGCAGCAAACAAATGTTCTGTAAAAAATACTTTATATTCAAACCGGACACTGAATGTTTGCTGTAAATAATCCACCCCGGGCTTCACGACTGCATGAGTATTAGGCACAAAATTCATTGAAATTAAAGAAACGGGTTTTCTGGTTTTAAGCGTTAACTGCACCACTTCAAAATGCCTGGTCATCCGCTATTTTGCCGTTATGGCCATCAATAAAGGCGAAGATAAATTACAGCGGCGAAATACATGGTAAATCTTACTCATTCACTTTACTTCTCAATGGCCCATGCCTTTTCTCAACTGTTCGTGGATTCATCGTAAGCGAAACCTGCTCTTTGCTTGCAATAGAGCAATGAGTGATTGATCGAACTTGAAGTTCGGTCTGATAACCGTCGTATATCATTTACAATTAATAGGTAGGGGAATAGTATTATTGGAATAGCTGGACGAGGCGTTTTTAATTATGGTAGATGACTAACAAAGCTGCAAAAGCGCTTCTTTTCCGAAGAAATTATCTATTCCAGGAAAAATGAAGCCTTTCGAACCGGGAAGGTTGATTCGCTCTTTCCCGACCAACCTTAATTCATATCCATCTTCTGCTATCTATTTTTCTTTTTCTCAATTAAAGTACTACCGCACTTAGGACATAGGCCGTCTTTGCTAAGTGCTACTTCAGGATGCATGGGGCAAGTGTAGGCTTTAGTTACCTCAGCTTTCATCTGCTCCTTTGAAGATAGATTCATTTTTCGTCCACATTTCGGACACTTCCTGGGGTCATGGCTTGTCACGTCCATATGCACCGGACAAATATAGCTTTTAACCACTTCTGCCTTCATTTGTTCTTTCGAAGAACGATTCAATTGCGTCCCACACTTAGAACATTTTCCGGCTACATGATTAACTACATCCGGATGGTTGGGGCAGGTGTAGTATTCTTTTTGGTGAGTCGTATCAGTTTTTCCGGCTTTTGATTGGGCGAAAAGGCCAGTCGAGGCAAAGAATATTATTATGATTAGCGGGATAATGGCTCTCATTTCTGCGTTTTTTATATGAGCCGAAAGTAGTCCCTTCATTCCTGCTGGATTCTGAGATTCGTCATAACGATGCATGATTTTTAACACAGCGGACTCGAGCCAACACGTTATGATTTAACTTTCAACAAACTTGCATTGATAGCTACAACAACTGTACTTACACTCATTAAAACAGCGCCGGCAGCAGGGCTCAACAATATTCCCATCTTATATAAAACGCCTGCCGCGAGAGGCAAGGCCACAACATTGTAACCTGTTGCCCATATCAAATTCTGAATCATTTTTCGATAAGTCGCTTTTCCAAATAAGATGAGATTTACAATATCTTTTGGGTTGCTATTGACTAAAACTATACCTGCTGTCTCGGCTGCTATATCACTGCCACTACCAACAGCGATGCCAATATCCGCGATGGCCAAGGCAGGCGCATCGTTTACACCATCACCAGTCATAGCCACAAATTCTCCTTTAGCTTGCAGTTCTTTTATCTTCTCCAATTTTTGATGCGGCAGTACCTCTGCAAAAAAATTTTCCATTCCCAATCTTTTACTAACACTTGCCGCTACTTTACTATTGTCACCTGTGAGCAATATCGATTTAATGTTATTTTCACGCAATGTTTTAACAGCTTCTGCCGATTCAGGTCTTATCTCATCCGACAATGCAATGTATCCTGCCAACTCATTATTCAGCATTAAAAAAACTACTGTTTCCGTGTCATCCGCCGTAAAGCCTTCGGGAACGGTGATATTATTTTCCTTCAAATATCCCGGACTAACAACCAATACTTTCTTGCCTTCCACTATTGCTTCAACGCCCTTACCTGTAATGGCCTTGAAATTTTCAGTTGCGGGTATAGTGATCGCTAATTCCTTTACTTTTTGCAGGATCCCCGTGGCAATAGGATGTTCTGATTTTTGTTCCAGTGCTGAGGCAATGCGAATAATTTCATTTTCATCAACGCCTTCCTGCAGAGAAACGATCTTTGACACTTCAAATTTTCCTACTGTAAGGGTACCGGTTTTGTCAAATACAATGGTGGTTATTTTCCTGGCATTTTCAAATGCGGTTCTGTTCTTGATGAGCAACCCATTTTTTGCAGATAAAGCTGTAGATTTTGCAACGACAAGTGGCACTGCCAGTCCCAAAGCATGTGGGCAGCAAATAACAATTACTGTCACCATCCTTTCCATCGCAAAAGCCAGGGTTTGGCCTGTTAGGTACCAATATAAAAATGTACCAATGCCAGCAATAAGTGCTATTCCCGTTAGCCACCTTGCAGCCGTATCTGCCAGTAACTGTGTTTTTGATTTTGACTTTTGTGCATCATCAACGAGTTTAATTACCTGCGAGAGATAGGAATCTTTAGCCCCGTGAGATACCTTAACTTTAATTGAACCATTTCCATTTATAGAACCCGCAATTACTTTATCTCCTTTTCCTTTTTCCACCGGCCTGGACTCACCCGTAAGCATGGATTCATTCAAATAACTTTCCCCTTCAGTTATGATGCCATCGGCTGCTACTTTCTCTCCCGGCTTGATTAATATAACATCATTTCCTTTGAGGCTTTCAGTTTTTACATCCGTTACTTTTTCACCCTCTACCAGGTGAGCGTCATCTGGCATTAACTCAACCAATAATTCCAGTTCCCTGGAAGCGCCGGCCACTGATTTCATTTCAATCCAATGCCCCAACAGCATAATAAGGATAAGTGTTGCCAGTTCCCAAAAAAAGTCCATGCCCCGTAATCCAAACACTATTGCTGCACTGTAGATGTACGCAATGGAAATCGCAAAGCCAACCAGGGTCATCATGCCGGGGTTTTCCACTCTTATTTCCCCAACAAGACCTTTCAGAAACGGCCAGCCTCCGTAGAAGAAAACAATGGAGGCTAAAACAAGTAATACATATTTCGAGCCCGGAAAACTGATTTGGATATTCAACCAATGCTGAATCATTTCTGATAATAACATAATGGGAATAGTTAAGACCAGCACTACGTAAAAACGTTTTTTAAAATCAGCAATACCTGATGTATGGGAAGTATGGGTGGCTCCATCTTTTGGCTTAGTCAGAGGGACTAAAGTCATACCACACAAGGGACATTTGCCAGGGGAATCCTGAACAATTTGGGGATGCATTGGGCAGGTATATCGCTGAAAACTATACGAGGTTTTATCCCGATGAGCATTTATGGCAATATCCTTCTTAGTATCTGAATGAATGTTGTGGCCGGCGTGAGCGGTCGGTGGTTTACTACTAGTATCCTTGTGAGTCGAAGTTGAATTATCACCTTCGCTTTTTACAAGTACTAACGTCATTCCACATTTAGGACAATTACCCGGGCGGTCCTGAAGAATCTCAGGATGCATGGGGCAGGTATATTTTTGTTGATGTTGGTGTTCCATTTGTTTTTCTATTTATGAATCCGTGAGGAATTAATTCGAATGCCCAGAGGCTAGAAAAGAAAACAGAAGCGAATATTCTACAACACCCTTTTAAACACCAGTTCCCATACCGCCCTCCACTATGGTATGAGATTCTTAATTATTTCCAGACTTTTAGGATCGTCCCATTCCCGGGAACCCGCTTCAGAAAAATGAAGATTGCCATCTACGTCAAATATCATCGTAGTTGGCAAGGCTTTAATACCTATGTCTTCCCCGTTCCCAATCACCGCAAAATTGAAATCATACTTGCTTCTATCTTTAAACGCAATTATCTCATCTGATCCTTCTGAGGACGCTAGTATAAAAACAACTTCATTTTTAGCAAAAACCTTTGACGCCCGGTCGATGGAAGGCATTTCCTGGAGACAGGGCCGACACCAGGTTGCCCAAAAATTTAGAAAAATTACTTTACCCTTAAAGTCCCGCAGATCAATACGGTCTCCCTTCAAATCTGTTAAGTAAACACTGTCAATAAATTTACTTTGAGGAATCACGACGTCTTGCTTCTTACCGGTATCACCAGCGCAGGCACATAACACACTAAGATAGATAAAAGAAAACCTGGTAATAATTTTCATCCGGACTGTAATTTAATAACAGAATTCTGGTCAATTCATCAAAGGGTTGATCGGCGGCTTCTTTACCGCAATGATGTAATTACCTGCAACAATCATTATGCTCTATTTTATTACAACAGGAAAAGATATCTTGATTTTTTCCCAGGCAACAGCAATGTTACCTTCTTTATCCTTCCCTGTGTCGATAAAATATTGGAGTCTCTCTGTATGACTGTTTTTCGAAGGCTTAACTTTTAACCTTACCAGATCCTCCTTCTCGTCATATTCTGAAGCAAGGTGTTGTTTCCACCTTGAATTTAATATGACCGTCCATTCTTTTTCACCCGGGATCGTGAAGAACGCATATTTACCGGCCGGAATTTCTTTGCCACCGATAATGAATGCCCTGGGCACTTCAAGCGTGGTAGCATCATGTGCCCCGGTAACCCATACTTCCTCATATGGAACTAATCCACCCCAGACAATTCTCTTTCTAACGCCCGGGGAATGGTATGAGATTTTTAAAGAATCTCCCCCGATCTTGCCAACAGCCATTGACTTGATACTTTTCTTGCTGGTGTCTTTGATCAGGTTAGGGTTGTAGCAGACCTCTGAGGTCTGCGCAACGACCGTGTTCGAACCGGTGACAATAAACGTGACAATAATCATCGACTTGATGTATCCTTTAACTGTCCACATGCTGCTTGATTGTTTTAATAGTGAATTATTTAATCGTCTCTTTTACTTCCCCACAGGTAAGCATTTTATCACCGAAATAAGGATTCCTGATTTCCTTTTTAGAACTTACCCAATATGCACCCTTGTCATTCATTGCCATTGGGCAGAAATCAACATAGAGTTCACCGGAAGACATTCCAGATTTTTTTACTAATGCAATGAAATCATTGCTGAGTGTTGAATAAGCTTTGCGTTGACCTTCGATATCAGCTGCATTGGTAATTTTGGCCGCTGTAGCTGCTATTGAAGTTCCCCCGGTCAATTCCCTGGCTCCTGCCTCAATGGCATTGCTCGCAATTTTCGCTTCTGCTGCATCGTTATTTACCAGCGCAGTAGTCAAATGAACATAGTGTTGATATATGGCATTCAGTTTATCATCCTTTACATTAACTGATGCGGTTGTATTGGACGAAGAATCAGCACCTACGTGATCCGCATGCGCACTGGTATCCTTTGCATTTGCTGTAGTATTGTCAGTACTACTTTCACCGCAGGAAATAATTAAGACGGAAGCAAAAACAGGAATCGTAATTTTCAAGAACGTTCTCATAATTATCATTTTTAAGTTTTGAAGAATGTTTAATGGTTATGGGCGGCCATGGGATGGGCACCCTTTTTTAGAATATACTCGCTGAATAAAAGATAAGACCCGGTAACTACAACCTCCTCCCCTTGTTCTATACCTTTTGTTATCTCAACGGAATTGTTGTCTTCCATACCGGTCTCTACCATTCTCGGCTCAAACTTACCTTCCCCGGTTGCTATCCATACATGACTGCCTTTACCATCTCTTATAACAGCATCGACAGGCAAGGTCAACACGTTGCCCTTGGTTTTGACAGGCAACAGGATACTTGCTTGTAAACCTGCCTGCCATTGATTGTTGACATTAGGGATAGTGCCGCGCACCTGCAATAGCTGCGTTCCGCTTTGAAGCGAAGGATTAATAAACTGCACAACCATATTCTGCGGTTCATTTTCCCAGCCTGACACTATAACCTGCAGACGCTGGCCAATGCTGACTGCACCCGCTTCAGCAGGGTAAATATCCGCTTCTACCCACAGTTCATTATAACCCTCCAGTCTCATTATAGATCCGCCTTCTATGACATATTGGCCTTCAGTTACCAAAATTTCTGCAACCACACCGGACACCGTAGCTGAGTAAGTAACATAAGGCACTGCTTCTTGTGTCTCGACTAATTTGTTAATCTGTAAAGTACTTTGATCATACAATAACAACTTCTGACGCGCGGCCTTCTCGATCTGCACAAATCGTTCGTCTGTTGGGAACTGTTTTACCTGCGCCGCTGCAACCAGGTATTCCTGTTGAAGCGTTGCCAATTGCTCGGAATAGATCCTGTACAGAGGCTGACCCTTGCTTACCCGAACACCTGTTTCTTTCACGTACAGATTTTCGATGCGACCTGCAACACGACTGGATACATACGCAGACTGTTGCGGATCGGTATTGAGGCGCCCATTTAAGAGCTTAGAGTTGGTGAGCGCTGCACTACCCACTGTAACAGTTGAAACATTTGCCAGTGTTATCTGGCTTTCACTCAAAGTAAGAAAGGCGTCCTTATTGTTTTTGTCGAACAGTACGAGGTCCATTCCGCAAATCGGGCAAGTTCCTGGCTTATCCTGCACAATTTGCGGATGCATGGAGCAGGTATAAGTTTGTTTCTTTTCTTCCGCATTGGTGATTGTCTTGTTTTCTTCGCAGGCTGCAAGAAAAATTGAAGTTCCCACCAACAAATAAAGCATTAACCTTCTTGTTATTCTTTGTAGCATAATCTGGTTATTGCGGATCATTTTTTAACGTGATAAAACTTTCGCTATCGACCAGGAATGCAGCTTTTGAAGCTACTTCCCAACCATGGACATCACTAATAATCTGTACAAGGTCCTTTCCTTTGATACCCGTTGCTACAGCCACAGGCATGTATGAACCAGCGGTTTTTCTAAACACTATCGTTTTGTTACCCAACTCAAGAACTGCTGATCTGGGAAGCCATGAGCCGGATGGATAAACCACCGGGACATGTGCAGTTAAAAACTGGCCAGGTTGGAAAGCCGCGTCTTTTATGTAAACTCTTGCAACAGTAAAGTTTCTCCCTTCTTTAAATCCAGGTTCGACCAGCGCGATCGAACCTGTTACCATTTTGCTATCATCATTCGCGTCCTGGTAAAGTAAACGTTGTCCCTTTTTCACCTTTGACACCAATTGGGGTAGTAAAGAGAAATCGGCTACAAGCGACTTATTCTGATATATTGTGAACATAGATTGACCGGCACTTATGTATTGCCCTTCCCGAATCAGCACAGGGGTGGCAGTGGGTACTGTCGGCACATTAGAAGCTGAAGCTGTATTGCCACCGCCCATTCCGTTCATGCCATCATTAGATCCGGAAGATGAAGAAGCCGATGGCATTTGCGCGACTGGCGCTGCCGTGCCAGTGTTTTTTTCGAGGATATACCCGGTGGTATTGCTATAGACCGGAAAACGATAGAGAACATTTCCCGTCCTGATTACCTGCTCAATCTGCGAAGGCAACATGCCCAAAAGTGCCAGCCGCTGTTTCGATCGCGCCAGCATACCCGCGTCCTTAATCTTCGAAAGATATATCAACTCACGTTGAGCCGCAACCAGGTCCGGTGAATATACCTCCATCAACAATTGCCCTTTCTTAACTGGTTGATAGTTGTATTTAATAAGAAGGCGCTCAATCCGACCACTGATGCGGGTCGGGATGTTCACCTGGTTGCGGGTGTCATAAGTGACTACCCCTGGCACCTCCACAGAGAAAATCCGGGAACCGGTCTCCGCGCTGATAGAGGGTATAGATGAGATAATGCGCGAGTTTACCGGTTTTGATAAAGCAGCCAGGCTACTGTCAACCTGGACCTCTTTGTTTGAATTTTTAGGCACAAGATCCATATGACAAACCGGGCATTTACCTGGTTTGTCACTTATGACATGGCTGTGCATAGGGCAGGTATACCCAGCCTTAACAGCAGCATCCGCCTGTGTGACACTTGCTTCCTTTTCTTTGCATGACGCGAGGAAAGTCATCACAGAGAAGAACAAAAATAACGTTTTAACGATAAAGTTCTTTTTCATAATCAGCGATCATTTCATAGACTTTCAACTTTTCATCCAGTATACTTACCTGCATCATAGATAAAGCCTCCCACGCGTCCATCACCTCGGGCAAAGCCATCTTGTTTTCCTGGTAGTTTAAAAATTTGGCATCCAATGTTTTTTGTAGCGAAGGAATAATTTTTTCCTCCATAGCCTGGATACGGTTTTGCATGGATACAATTTCATATTGCATCCCGTACAACATCCCCTGCGTTTCCTGCAGCATTGCGGCCCTTTCCTTTTCCATTCCCTGGATGTTGTGCTGCATTGATTTTATTTCAGACTTGTACATCTTCGATGCCCACGGGACAATAGGAATACTTACCATCCCCATGACGCTGAATGCATTTGGCATCATGGCATCCAGCGGATACATATGATCAAACCGGATTCTGAAGTCCGGATTTTTTTCACGCTTCATACTCTCGATATTCAATTGCATAGAACGGATACTTGCATTCATCTTCAACACATCCTGTCTTGCCGTTGCCAGAGAAGCAGTATCATATGTAACAGCAGGTGTAAAACGGGGCTGATAGGTGCTATCAATTTCAAAAGTTTCATTTCCACTTGCATTCATCAAAGTGTTGAGCCAGGCCCTTGATTTAGCGATGATCCCTTCCTGCATCCGAATCATATTTCGGTTTTCTTCGATCTTTGCCTCCGCTTTGAATACGTTACCAAGTTGCGATTGATTATAAGGGTACCGGATCTCTTCAATTTTTTTCATCATCACCATCAGGTGAAGATTCTTATCCAAAACGTTTATGCGTTCACTTGCAACCAACCAGTTATAGTAAAGTCGCCTCGCCTGTGATTTATATTCATTAAACGTTATGCCGCGATTAGCGTTTTCAACTTCGCCCTGCGAAGCAATAAATCTGCGTTTTGCCTTCAGCTTGGAAGTATTTGGAATATCCTGTTCAATTTGCAACATGAGACTGCCGCGATCACCAGGGTCCTTCACAATCTGATTCGGGTAAGGCGTCATAAAAGTTCCAAACCCAATCATCGGAGCCATCCAGGAAGTTGCTGCTTCAGCACTATACTTGTACGCTTCCGCTTTAAAGCTATAGGATTGCAACAATATGTTGTTACGTTCAATCCTGCTTAATATACTGTCGAGCGTCAGCACCTGGATTTGCTGTCCGGACAATAGCGCGGGCAGCAACAAAAACAAAATGATTATATGTCTAGTGATTTGCTTCATGTATTTGCAATTTTCCGTACTTGCGTAATTCGTATTCTTTAGACATCAGAAATATTAATGGTGTTACTAACAGGATGTGCGTCGAGGAAGTCAGTACGCCACCAATCATAGGCAGTACAATTGGTTGCATAACATCTGTTCCTACTCCGGTTGCCCAGAGAACAGGAACCAGCCCAAATAGAGAAACGCAAACTGTCATTAGCTTTGGTCTTAACCTTTTGGCGGCACCATAAACAACATATTCCCTCAGATCATCCCTTGTTATGGTGTCACTTGAGTTGCCTTTCAACTTTACCAATTGGTTCATCGCATCATTCAGATAAATTACCATGACTATACCTGTTTCTACTGCGATACCAAATAGCGCAATAAACCCAACTGCTACCGCAACAGAAAGATTTACCCCCCAGAAATAAATCAGGTAAGCTCCACCGATAAGAGCAAACGGTACTGTTATAAGACTTAGAAAAGCCTCACGCATTGAATTGAAAGCGAAGTAAAGAGAGAAGAAAATGATGACAAGTACTATTGGAGCTATCCATAGCAGGGTTTGTTGTCCGCGGATCAGGTTCTCATATTGTCCACTCCATTCAAGGTAATAACCCTGGGGTAAAATTCCTTTAGCCTGGTTCATTTTTGAAACCGCCTCCTGCACCGTACTACCGAGATCCCTGTCTCTGACGTTGAAGAGAACGGCTCCGCGGAGCATTGCATTTTCGGATGTGATCATGGGCGGCCCGTCTTCAAATTTAACATCTGCGACGGCCGATAGTGGAACTTCACCAAAGGCCGGTGAAATTAACGGAATCCGCTTGATCGTCTCCACACTATTACGATATTCCTGCGCAAGGCGAACACCGATTGAAAACCGCTGACGCCCCTCGATGGTGGTACCAAGTGTCACTCCACCCAATGCCGACTCTACAGTCTGATTTATATTGTCAATGTCTAAGCCATATCTGCTTAGATCCTGTCTTCTGGGATTGATAGCAAGATACTTCCCCCCGGTAACCGGTTCAACGTATAAATCAGATATTCCCGCTGTCCCCTCCAGGGCATTTTTGACCCGTTCAGAAACAGCAGCAATTGTGTCAAGATTTTGACCGAAAACTTTCACACCAACGTCGGTACGTATACCAGTAGATAACATGTTGATGCGATTGACAATCGGCTGTGTCCATCCATTAACCACACCCGGTATCTGGAGTTTTGCATCGAGCTCGTTAATGATGTCCTTCTTGGTTAATCCGGGTCGCCATTGGGATTTATGTTTAAGCATGATGATGGTTTCAATCATGCTGATTGGCGAGTTGTCAGTTGCCGTATTGGCACGTCCGGCCTTACCGAGGACTTTATCTACCTCGGGCACTGACTTTATGATTTTGTCCTGTACTTGTAAAATGCGCTTCACCTCCGAGTTCGACACATCAGGTAACGTGACCGGCATAAACAAAATACTTTGCTCGTCTAGTGGGGGCATAAACTCAGTCCCAAGTTGACGTAAGAGTGGGATAGTGATGAGAAGTGCAATCAGGTTTATTGCTATGGTTGTTTTGCGCCATTTTAAAACCAGTCTTATTATTGGTTCATATACCCTTTCGAGAATTCTGTTTACAGGGTTTGCATTGTCAGGCCTGAACTTGCCCTTCATAAAAAACGAAATCAGCACAGGGGCCAGCGTTATCACCAGCAATGCATCCACAATCATGATGAATGTTTTCGTGAATGCCAGCGGATGGAAAAGTTTTCCTTCCTGGCCGGTAAGCATAAATACGGGCAGAAAAGAAGTAATGATGATTATAGTAGCGAAAAAAACACCCCGGGACACTTGTTTACTCGACTGCTCAATCACCTTTAATCGGTCTTCCTCCGAGATCCAGGGCAATTCCTTCTTTTTTCCTTTGCTTCGCCAATTCATAATTACAAAAGTTGTTTTTGCTCTTTTTGCCAGATTTCATACCGTTCAGATAGATGTTTATACGCATTCTCGCTCATGATGATTCCATTATCAACAATTACTCCAATAGCCAGTGCGATACCGGTAAGAGACATGATGTTTGAAGAAATACCAACAGCATTTAACAGGATGAAGCTTGCAGCAAGAGTAATAGGAATTTGGATGATTATACTTAACGCGCTACGCCAGTGGAACAAAAAGATTATTACGACAAGAGATACAACAATCATTTCTTCGATAAGAGTTCTCTTAATGGAATCAATGGATTCCTTAATTAATTCTCCGCGGTCATAAACAATATCAAACTTTACTTTTTCGGGGAAGCCTTTCGCAACTTCCTGCATTTTCTTTTTCACCCGGTCAATAACGGCTGCGGCATTTTCGCCATAACGCATTACAACAATGCCCCCTACCCTTTCACCTTCGCCGTTCTGATCGAATATGCCTAAACGTGTTTCCCCTGTCATTTGAACCGTAGCAACATCTGCAATACGAATGGGAACACTGTTTTGGTTTTTGATAGGGATGTTTTCGATTTCAGATATCGATTTGAGATACCCGGAAGTTTTGATGATGTAACCAATATCGCTCAGCTCAAACTTCCGCCCCCCGGATTCGTTGTTATTAGCCCGGATCGCACTGATTATTTGGGGAACCCCAACTTTGTAATACAGTAGTTTATTTGGATTCAGTGTAACCTGGTATTGCTTCTGAAAGCCACCGAAAGATGCTATTTCACTTACGCCATCCACCGTCTGCAAGGCGAATTTTACATACCAGTCCTGTAAAGCCCTTTGCTCACCAAGATCCATATTTGGTGCGTCCAGTGTATACCATAATACATGGCCGACCCCAGTGCCATCTGGTCCAAGTTGAGGTGTTACTCCTGTTGGCAACGTTCGCGTAATGGTACTCAATCTTTCAGAAACACGTTCTCTTGCCCAGTATATGTCAACATCATCATTGAAAATGATATAAATGAAACTCATACCGAACATAGATGTACCCCTCACATACTTAATACGTGGTAATCCCTGCAGATTTGTAACCATTGGATACGTGATCTGATCTTCCATCAGTTGGGGGCCACGGCCCATCCACTCCGTAAACACAATAACCTGGTTTTCTGAAAGGTCCGGAATTGCGTCAATCGGGTTTTTGTTCACAGACATCAAGCCCCATACAAATATACCTGCGGAAAGCACAAGCACGATGAAGCGATTCCTGAGTGACCATTCGATAATACGATGTACCATATACAGATTTCTATAAACGAAAGACTCCTTAGGCGACTCTTACTGCTACTTATGTTAGTGTTTGTGTTGAGACGTTTCACCTTTCTTCCGGTCATATAAACAGCAGCCGGGCAATTTACTATACGTGGAGTCCGCTGCTTTGTATTCCTCGGTGTCATGACCCACTAATGCGATTCGTTTTTTAATTGCTTCTGTAGTTGTTTTGCCCGGATCATATGACAAGGTGATCATTTTACTATCCACATTCCATTTCGCGGTGCTTACTCCGTCTGTGTTGGTTGCTTTTTCAATGCGGGTCTTGCACATTTCACAATTACCATAAACCTTAAAACTATCTGTTTTCATATCCTGTGCAGTAGCGGTAGATAGGGAGGCAGTTCCGCCGATAAGACCAAAGAGAGCTAGTATCGATTTCATAAAACTTTTATTGATTTGTTTAATATTTAATTACAATGCCGTTGGGCTTCTTCCCAACAACAATATCTTTTAACTTGGTATGATCGTTTACTTTAATTACCGAAACTGATCCTGCAAGTTGATTGGTTACATAAGCATTGATTCCATCTGCGGTAAAGGCAATAGCATGTGCACCGGTACCGCTATTAATTGTCCCCGCCTTTGTCCATTGCGCCCCTGCTTTTTTGTAATAATGAATCTTTCCATTATCAGGATCTGTTACCCAAAGTTCATTAGCAACAGAATTGTGTGCGGCGCTCCCAGGCATGAACCCGAGTGGAATGGTTTGAGTGATTGCGTTCGACGAGACATTCAACACAGAAATGCTTTGCCCTTCCTCGTTATCAACGAACATAGTTCCGTCATATCCAACCCAGGCACCAACAGGCTCGCGGCCGACTGGTACAGTTGCGATTATAGCTTTACTTGAAGGGTCTATTATTGAGATGGTATTGTCTTCGCCATTGGCCACGTAAGCCCTCGATCCATCTGCTGAAAAAGTCACTTCGGCCGGACCGGATCCCACCATAATGGTATTCCTGAGGGCATATGTTTGAGCATCAAAAACCAATACTTTTCCATCATGTTCCATTTGAGAAGTCCAGATTTCCTTTCCATTTGGTGAATAAATTGCGTTGTGATTCGATTCCGGCAACTCCAGAGACTTAATAACCTGTCCCTTCACCGCATCAACAACCATTACCCTACCCTTCATATCATTCATTCCTCCACTATGCCCTGCGCTTAGGTCCATTCCGGGCACACCGACCACCAGCCGGTGTAAATCGAATACACTGTACAATGAAAGGTGATGCGGCCACATGGCCATCTGGTTATCATCCATCATGAGCTCGATTGTCTCGGAGACCTTGTCGTCGGACAGTCTTATCACCGATAGGGTGCCACTCTCGCCATTCACTACATACGCTGCCGGATAGTTGATCATTTTATCTTCCATTCCCATATCAGGGAACTTTTGCTTGCGGCATGAGGATACCAAAACCACGGTAAAACAGGCCATTACCCATGGTAAATAACCATAGTGACGGTTGAATTTCATACGATGAAATTTTTAGTCCTTAAATAGAAAGAGATAATAATAGATAATGAAAGCGGAGCGATTAGGCGGAATAGTTAGTGAGTAATATGCAACAAGAAAGTGCTAGCCGCCATAGAGGAAAGAATCAAACACGAAAATTGCGGTATAAAATGTAAGGTTGGACAATCGATCCCGCGGGGGGGCCTTTTATGTATGGGTGAGCGTAAGGAATTGCTGACACCGCCAGGCTCATATGGTCAGAGTTATAAAACGAGCTAACCGTATAAGTGTTGCCGTTGATGAGTTTTGAACCCATTTCCGCCAGTTTCTGATCCTTCTCAAGTTTGAGCGTTTTGTGTAAATCTTTGCAGCACTCTTTTGAGCAAGAAGAAGACTTTTCTTTAGATGGGCATTTTGGGCATTTTTTTGACTCTGAATTCAAGCTCATGTTCACAAGCTTTCCCATACAATAGTGGATATGTATTGTCGCACCGGTCGAAGAACCAATGTAGAGGACAGCCAATATGAAAACAAGAAACTTCTTCATCCTTAACAAAAGTAGGCGTAATTTCCAATCCGTGGTTAAATAATTTCCAAAATAGATTGCAAAATTTTGGGAGGTAGCACTTGTTTTATTCCAAGCCAAACAGATCGCCAGGGCAATGAAGGTAGCAAGGCTTATTGATACAATATTTTGGCTTTGATATTTTTGTCTTGCTCCCACGCCATTATGAAGCTGTTCTCATCTATCACTTTTATAGCTGGAGATCCACCCCGGCCTATTACCTCCCGCTTGTTCTCTGACGTTAAACAGACGACTTCTCCGTTTTCAATCCATGAGTATACGTTTTTTCCATTATTACTGTCCATAACTCCTCCCTTCCCCGTGGTAACTGGGCTTTCCACCTCTCCTGGTTCAGATAGGAACAGCGTGTCTCCTCTCCGCCAAAAAGCTTGAATCCCGGTTCCACGTGCGGCCAGTCCGCCGCCATCCATCGGACATCCTTTGAGCTTCCAACTTCCCAGCCCCAATTTGCTTGCTTCCCTGAACGTTTTACCCCCATTATCCGATTGTATCAGGTACATATCCCGGTTACCATCAATCCAGTTACGAAACATGACGTTTACCTTATCTCCTTTAACCAATACAGAAGGTTTACAACATTCACAGACAGTTGAGTCTTTAGAAGCATAAATCAGCTGGTTTGCAGACCAGGTTTCTCCTCCATCTGATGACGATGAACCATAAATCTGATTGTGTTTGTTACGCAGATCCAGCCAAACTGCAAATAAGCGGTTGCCGTCACCACTGAGTGCCATCAGTCCTTCCTTCGCTACTGTATCTACGTCATTAACGCGAACCCTGTCTGACCACTTATCGTCTGTGCCTTGTGAAAATGCATAAATGTTGCCTGACTTGACGCATGCAGTCACAGTGATTCTGCCCGAACAGGAAGCGATTTGTGGTCCCCTGGTGTGCGAAGACACTAAGTCCGGAAGTACCGCAATCAAAGATGGGCTGGAGAATGTCTGGCCTTTATCCTGCGAACTTACGTAAAGGATGCTGTCACCGCTCCCGTACACCAGGTGAATGTTTTTATTCTGGGTAGTCAACAGCGAGGGCATTTGTCCTGAACCGAATGATATAATTTTATCATTCGGTTGGTTATTTCCCTGGCAGGCACTAAGCAATATTATAAGTGCAGGTATACACAGAAACTTTCTTCTTCTCATTTTGTAAAAATTTATCAGCCCTCCTGATAACTGGCATAGTAATCGGAGATTGAGGAATAAAGATAATGTTCAATTCTTAATATGGTTACTTGATTCCCCAATCATGCTGTCGTTGTTAGCGGCGAATTCAAGTGTGGATGTGGATCACCCGAGTTACAATGAGGGAGAATAATCTTCCCGACCCGGATCAGGTAATGTTTGCGAGATATATCAGGAATTCAGGCGATTGTAATTTCCTTCTCCAGATAAACATTCTGTATTGCCTCGAGCATATTTACTCCTTCACTGAAAGGGCGTTGAAATGCCTTGCGTCCGAGAATCAGTCCCATACCTCCTGCCCGCTTATTTACTACGGCAGTAATCACCGCTTCCTGCAAATCGGAATCTCCCAGGCTCTCACCGCCACTATTGATTAGACCAACCCGCCCACAAAAACAATTTAACACCTGATAGCGGGTCAGATCGATGGGATGGTCGGAGGTCAATTTTTCATACACGAGCTTACTGGTTTTACCATGCTTAGTAGCTAAATATCCTCCATTATTTGTCGGCAATTTTTGTTTGATGATATCTGCCTGAATTGTGACACCTAAATGGTTTGCCTGCCCGGTCAGGTCGGCGGATAGATGATAGTCCACGTCATTCACCTTGAAACCATTGTTTCTTGTGTAGCACCACAGGATAGTTACCATACCAAGCTCATGAGCCATTTCGAATGCGTCGGCAATCTGGTTCAATTGACGTTTGCTTTCTGAGCTACCCCAATAAACTGTGGCACCTACGGCTACTGCACCCATGTTCCATGCACTTTTGATTGTTCCGAAGAGAGTTTGATCATAGCTGTTTGGCAGACTCAAAAATTCGTTGTGATTAATCTTTACAATGAAGGGAATTTTGTGTGCAAACTTTCGGCTCATAATTCCTAAAACGCCATATGTGGAGGCAACACCATTACAACCACCTTCAATCGCGAGCCTAACGATATTTTCAGGATCGAAATATATAGGATTGGGGGCGAATGCGGCCCCTGCACTATGCTCAATACCTTGATCGACTGGAAATATGTTACAGTACCCTGTACCGCCCAGGCGTCCATGATTTAACAAAGAACGGAAATTTCTCAAAACCTGATTATTACGATTACTATTGATCCAAATGTCTTCTATAGTGGTGGGCGAAGGAAGGTGAATACTTGATCTCTCAATAGCAGTACATTTATGTTTTAAATAAAAATCAGCCTTGTCTCCCAATAGTTCTACCGTTTTTCCGTATCTCATAACATTCACTATTTTATTTAAAATTAGTAAATCTAGGTTACAAGTGTCTTTTGGGTCCTGACGTCTTTTTTGAATCTCTGAGTGACCGATGAGTCTTTAATATCTCAAAGCATTAGTGAATAATTGCGGTAATGTTGGTTCAATAAATCAGGTCCGAATAATTACAATCGGAATGCAGAGATCGGGAGTTATTAAGATTATTACCATCAGATACTCCTGATATTTATCTATAAATGTGATGGTTTAACAAATAGTCCTGATATATCCTTAAATATGACTAAAATCAGTTTTAAGTGTGATAGGTGTCATGGTTTACGTCGTAATCCAACACTTAATTTTATACAAAATTGTATAAAAGGTCTTTCTCACCGCAGGGACGTTCATGAGAAAGTATAGCGACAATGAATTAATTAAGCACCAAAGAATCTCAATTGTTTGTAAAGGTATCGTTGTGAGCCCTGTATCGAAGAGGGGAAACGACTACAACACCAAAACACCGCTAACGCGTTATTTGGTAGTTAAGGTGGGTATGAGCCACTATTACTTAGCCGGATTTTTTCAGCGGCAGAAGAAACAATCGTATAAAATTTCTGACCCAGCTGAAAATCAAGCGGACAAAAGAATTTCTTGTACGGAATACACCAACACTTAGTGATTACCATACCGCCCTGGCAACAGTTCATCACGAAGCCTGGCAACTCCATTCGAAGAAATCAATTGAAAAAGTGCTTGACAGTTCAGGGGTAGTCCTGTTGCCGGCAATATTTTTTTGATCAATAAGGGGCGCAAAATTTTATATAACAAGCAAACAAATGATGACAAAACTGCAAAGTATGAAATTTGACTTCGTACTAAAAATCAACAGTATTTTCTAATATAATGTGATAATGAAACAGGTAATCGTCATAGCCTTGATGCTCGTCTACCTGATTGCTTCGACAGGTATTAGCGGGTCCATGCATTATTGCGGTGGCTATCTTGCCTCGATTTCATTCGACTACGATAATACCAACAAATGCGCGTGTGGTGACGAAGAAATGAAAAACGACTGCTGCCAGGACAAAGCTTTTTATTTGCACATTGATAGCGGTTATCAAAAGGCCCGGCAACTTTCCTTAGATTTTTATAACGGGTTCAACTTTCAACCGGATTTATTTGCAGTTTCCCACTTCCCCTTTTATGAGGCTTCATCGGCACTAGTTAAGAGGCGCATTTGCCGTCATCTTCCATCTGGCGTAATTCCCCCACTTTATATTCTGAACCAGGTTTTCCGAATTTGAATTAATGTTCATTATGTAAGTTTCGTTTTTTTATTTGTATTGATAAGAGGGGTTTTTACCAGGTTTATTTCCTGCTCACGTATTGGTTTTGACAGCAACGGTGGTGGTAGCTTTTTTCCATGGCTGTAGCAGCTTAAAAAGTTACTTATCTCAACAGTCCAGCTTTTGAAAGCACACGGCTGCTTACCCAGGATCATTCTGGCATTGGTTGCCGTTTGATGCGGATAAGCATTATTGTAGTAGCAGTTAATGCCTATCCTCTTAAAAAGAAATATCATGATAGAAAAAATCATTTCATGGTCCACACACAATAGGTTCTTCGTGTGGATAGGCATATTGATGATTGTGCTTGGCGGCCTGTGGTCTGTAATAAACACAGCAGTTGATGCCATTCCGGACATGTCGGAAAACCAGGTGATTGTTTACACAGAGTGGATGGGACGCAACCCACAAATCATGGAAGACCAGGTAACCTATCCACTGGTTTCTAATTTACAGGGCATTCCCAATGTAAAATCCATTCGTGCCGCATCCATGTTCGGAATGAGCTTCGTATTCGTCATCTTTAATGACGATGTTGAAATATATTGGGCAAGAACCCGGGTGTTGGAACGTCTGAATTTTGCACAGCGGGCATTGCCTCAAGGTATAACACCAACCCTGGGGCCGGATGGAACAGGCGTGGGACATGTGTTCTGGTATACGCTGCAAGCTGATGGATATGATTTGGGTGAGCTGAGGGCAGTGCAGGACTGGTACCTGAAGTTTGCCCTGCAAAACGTAGAAGGCATCAGCGAAGTAGCATCGTTTGGAGGCTTTCAAAAGCAATATCAGGTAAGCGTAAACCCGCACAAATTGGTTTACTACAACATTTCTACAATGGACGTAGCCAATGCCCTGAAAGCCAACAACCGTGATGTGGGCGGCAGTATTTACGAAATGAACCGCATGGGTTACATGCTAAGGGGGTTGGGATATATCAAAGATATAAAAGACATCGAGGAAATTTCAGTTGGATCTTACAAGTCTATTCCTGTTAAAATGAAAGACGTGGCTGATGTTCAAATGAGCAGTGACATTCGCCTGGGGATAGTGGATGAAAATGGGGAAGGTGAAGTGGTGGGTGGAGTTGTGGTAGCCCGTTACGGTGAAAATGCAAAAGAAATTATTGACCGGGTGAAAGGGCGCTTGAGCGATGTGGAAAAAGGATTACCGCCAGGAGTTAAAATAAAAGTTGCTTACGATCGCAGCAACCTCATTGAAGCAGCAATTGCTACACTCAAAAAAGCATTGATCGAAGAAATTATTGTGGTTTCCCTTATCGTCCTGCTATTTCTGTTTCATGTACGAAGTGCGGCAGTAGCTATCATCACCATTCCTCTATCAGTGCTAGTTGGACTCATGCTCGTGAAGCTGTTTGGTATTTCGTTAAATATCATGTCGCTGGGAGGAATAGCATTAGCCATTGGCGATTTGGTAGATGCAGGAATTGTAATGACTGAGAACGCCTACAAAACCCTGGTGAATGCTGTAATAAAATCAGACGACTAATGGAAAAGCAGCGAATAGGACACACGAAAGAATTAAGCGAAACAGAACGAATCAACATTATCGAACGGTCGTCACGAACCATTGGCAGAGCTATTTTTTATTCCATTCTGGTAACACTTATATCCTTTGCCCCCATCCTTTTTCTGGAGGGCCAGGAGAAGAAATTATACTCGCCTTTAGTTTGGACGAAAACCTTTACTATGATTGGTTCCGCAATAGTTGCACTATTTATAGTACCGATGCTTTTGCGTTCCTGGATGAAAGGCAAATTAGTCCCCGAAAGCCGTAACCCTGTTTCCAACTTCTTCATCAAAATTTACAGCCCTGTATTGCATGCTTGCCAAAAATGGAAAAAAACAGTGATTGTCATTTCACTTCTGGTTGTTTTGGGGAGTATTCCCCTTGTGTTGCGATTGGGTTCAGAGTTTATGCCACCACTCGATGAGGGCTCATTGTTGTTTATGCCAGTCTCGCTGCCCGATGTTTCCAACAACGAGGCAAAACGGATCCTGCAAGTTCAGGATAAAATCATCAAAAGTTTCCCCGAAGTGGAAAATGTGCTGGGCAAAGCGGGCCGTGCTTACACTGCAACCGATAACGCGCCTGTAAGTATGATTGAAAGCATCGTTGTATTAAAAGCCAAATCGAAGTGGCGTAAAGGCATGACCACCGAAAAACTGATTGCCGAATTGAATGACAAAGTGCAGATTCCCGGTGTAACCAGTGGCTGGACAATGCCCATTATTAACCGTATCAATATGCTGTCAACCGGTGTAAGAACGGATGTTGGAGTGAAAATATACGGGCAAAACCTGGATACCATCTACAATATATCCCGTCAAATCGAAAAATCATTAATGGGTATAGAAGGTCTCGCTGATCTATATACGGAGCAGCTCACGGGAGGGAAATACTTAGATGTAAAAATCAAACGCGAAGAAATTGCCCGTTACAATCTTTCCATTGAGCAAGTGAATATGGTCATTGAAATGGCCTTAGGGGGAATGCCCCTCACAAGCACCGTTGAAGGCAGGCAGCGGTTCAATGTCGCCCTGCGGTTGGCCCAGGATTTCCGCAGCGACATTGAACAAATAAAACGTACTCCATTGCAAACGTCCGGTTATGGCGTTATACCATTATCGTCCATAGCCAACATCAGTATTTCGGAAGGCCCTCCCATGATCAATTCTGAAAACGCCCTTTTGCGCGGAACGGTATTATTCAACATAAGAGGACGTGACATGGGAAACGTGGTGAAAGACGCTAAAGAAAAAATTGAAGCTGATTTTAAAACGCTTCCTAACGGATACTTCATACAATGGAGCGGACAATATGAAAGCAAGGTGCGGGCAGAAAAAAGGTTGAAGATAATCATCCCTGTAACATTGTTCATCATTGCCTTGGTACTGTATTTCAATTTTCGTTCGGTCCAGGACATGCTTATTATACTGTCAGGCATCCCTGTTGCTTTGATTGGCGGGGCGTATTCCATGTACTTTTTTGACGTGAACTTCTCGGTAGCGGTAGCGGTAGGTTTCATTGCCTTGTTAGGAGTAGCTGTGGAGACAGGCGTGCTGATGATTGTGTACATGAACGAGGCCATCAGGGACACAGCAGAGAAAAACAAAAGTGCAACGCTTTCACAACAAGAAATTCAAAATGCTGTTTTCGCAGGTGCGGTGATGCGTGTTCGCCCTAAATTGATGACCGTCATGGCAGACATTATAGGATTGCTGCCGGTATTGTTAGCAACAGGAGTAGGTAGTGATGTAATGAAACCCATCACCATTCCTTTTGTTTTCGGGCTGGTGACCTCTACCTTTTTTGTATTAATCGTTTTGCCTGTTGTTTATCAATTTACAAAAGAATGGGAAGTAAAAAAGCATGGCAAAGTGGATTTTTTGAAAAACATAGACTAATGGAAACAGCCATTATATAGACAAATGTCATAGATAAAATTGTTATTGGCATGTCATATCAGAAGACAACAAGCCCGATAAAAAGAAATAATTGATGGGTGCTCCGATTTGTGCGAAATATTATCGGCTTCAAATATGGAGATAACATTAAAAGAAGTTACAACTAAAGAAATAATAACGAATTGGATTGTGATTACCGGAGAGTCCTGTACTGATAAAACAACTTTGTAAGTATTCTTTCTCAAAGAGGATACAAAACTACCATAGAACATCCCCGGCATTCTATTGATCCGGAAAAGATAAAGGCATGTCCGCCGAATAAGCACGGAAAAATAAAGCAGAATTTCCATTGACTATTTTAAATATGCAGCTTGAAGATCGGGGAACGTTAGATGTAAACGAACAGGTGTTTTTAAAAAGGGATTAGCCAGATGCAAATAGCAGATCATCGTTTTTGGGATTGGAATATCATGAGAGATTTATAGATCGGTATAACCGGTTCATGTCGCCGGTCTTTCGCCAGAAAAACGGGTAAATTTTATTTTGAAAAATCTTTATAAAATGTATAAGATATTTTTAGTTATCATTCTCATCCTGTCCATGCACAAAATTCACGGGCAGGATACCTTTTTTCTTTCATTGAAGACACTGTTACAACAGATAGAAACCAATTATCCAACCATTCTTCAGTATGAGCAGAACATCGAATCCTGGGAGTCTAAAGCGGAAGGGGCCAAATCATGGATGCCGCCCATTTTTTCAACGGGGGTTATGCGTTTCCCATACAACCTGATGATGCTCAATAAAAAAGACGACCCAATGAATCAGGCGGGTATAGCTTTCTCGATTGAACAAATGATACCCAACCAAAGCAAGCGCAACGCCAAAAAGTATTATATAAACTCGTTGACCGCAGTTGAGAAAAGCAAACGCGAATGGACAAAAAATGAATTACGGAAGGAGGCTAAGGTTTTGTACTACACACGATTTGTAACCGAGAAAAAACAAAGAGTAATAACCGAAAGCGAGGAAATCCTAACGTTGCTGTTATCAACCGCAGAAGCAAAATTCAGTAACAACCAATCGCAACTTCAAACTATTTACAAAGCAAAAGCAAAATTGGCTGAATTGAAAAACATGCAATACATGCTCCGGGGAATAATGTCGGAAAGCAATATCGGTTTGAATATCCTAATGGTGCGGGATGCTAATGCGCAATTCAAGATTGATACATTGATAGTGACGAACCACTATTCGCTGACTTTGACGGACACAGCTGAGATTACAAACCGAAGTGATATAACTGCGATGTCCAAATTCATCCAATCCATGAAGCTTGAGCAAAATATGCTGAAGATCGGAAACAGGCCCGATTTCGGAATCCGGGCAGAACATGCGCAAATGTTTGGTATGCCCAACCAATGGTCAATAATGGGAATGATTACGATACCTATCGCACCGTGGTCATCAAAAATGTACAAATCGGAATATAAATCAATGGGATCTGAAATAGAGTCCATGGAACTGCAGAAACAAGCAATGGAACTGATGGCAAAGAGAATGTCAACTGAGAAACTCTCTATGCTCAATTATGAAAATGAGCAGTATAAAAATTACAATGGCCACATCATCCCCGCTTTTGAGAATAACCTCCAAGCTAATTTGCTTGCATACAAACAAAACACCGGGGATTTTTTTGTACTTCTTGATGCTTGGGAAATGCTCCTGATGAGGAAAATGGAAATGTATGACAAGTTGTTTAACATTTTAAAATTAACAGCCGAATATGAATACGAAAACGAAATCAGATAGAACGCAGATGTTTATGATGTGTTATGATTTTATCATTGGAAATCTCATCAAAACACCGTGGTCAGCGATCTGTTTTTTCATTGTAGCAGTCATATTGCTTCTTTCATCCTGTAAAGACAAACAAGGTGAACACAACACGCTTAATGAGCACAAACATCCAGGTCAACACAACCATTCGGCAATCGACACCTTAGTCCAAATAATTTCACCAAACAAACAAGTTTTATCAAGACAGGCAACGGTGAAATTGTCAGCTCAAAGCGAAATACAGATTGTAGAATCCGAGGGATATATTGACCTTGACAGAAGTCGCAGTCGAAGCGTTTCAGCAAGGTTTGGTGGCCGAATAGAAAAGCTGTTCGTAAAATACGACTTCCAATTCGTAAAGATGGGTGACAGGATTCTAGAATTGTATAGTCCCGAATTAAACACATTCCAGGAAGAACATTTATTCCTGTTAAAATCTGAAGGAGAAGAACTACTGAAAGAACAATCAAGGCAAAAACTCAGATTATTAGGAATTACCGAAAGCCAGATTTCGCAACTTGAAAAAAATGGCACATTCGCGCATACAATTACGGTTTATAGTCCGGCCAACGGGTATGTTTTTTTCGATGCGGAAACCGTAAGCAGTACAAATGCATCCCAGCAAACTGCGATGAGTGCTATGAGCATAGAACCGAATAATAATACCGGCGAAATTGCAGGTTCATCCGGTGATCAAATCCGGGAAGGTGTATATGTCAGTAAAGGCGAAACGATGTTCAGTGTAAACGATCTTCAAAATGTTTGGGCAATCATTTCGATCTCGCCTCAATTTCATTCAGTCCTTCTCAAAAACAGGCAGGTAAAAATCATTTCCGAGCTTTTTCCAGACAAGCAATTAACTGGAAAAATTGCGTTGGTGGAACAAGCCTTTGAAGAAAACAATCAGCGATTTGTCAGGGTAAGAGTTGAACTACCCAATCACAATGGTCAATTAAATCTGAATTCCCTTTTAAGGGCTGAAATTCCGCTTGAAACAAATGGAAGTTTTCAGATTCCTGCTTCGGCAGTTTATCATACAGGATTAAGTTCCTTTGTTTGGGTAAAAACCGGAATAACACAAAGCGGGACAGGAATGTTTCAGTTGCGAAAAGTTCGCACAGGTGCGGCAACCAACCGGATGATCAGCGTTATAAGTGGACTTTCGGCAAATGAAGAAGTAGCTGAAAATGTGGGATACTTAACAGACAGCGAAACATTTTTAGATGAAAATTAATATGAAATCAATAATAATATTCCTGTTTTTTGGGGCTGTGCTTGTTGGCTGCAGGAATAAATATGAAAGCCCGGTAGACGGCGAAAATGCCGCGAAGTATACGTGCCCGATGCACCTAAGCGTTCAAAGAAGTTCACCAGGTTTATGCCCGGTGTGTAAGATGTCGATGGTAAAAATTGAGAGCAAGAAAAACGACCATGCGGAACATGCAGGCAATTATATTACCGTCGAAAAACGTCAGCAGCGATTAGCAGGGGTTGAAACGGACACGGTTAAATTTAGGAGCATCGTTCCTACTTCAACAATCCTGGGAACTGTTGCCATCGATGAGGAACAGGTAACCACTATCAGCAGCCGGGTAAAAGGCAGAATTGATAAACTCTACGTTAAAACAACGGGGGAATATCTCAGGAGAGGCAACCCTGTTTATGGCATATATAGCGAGGAACTATTTGCGGGAGAAAAGGAATTTATCACGTTATCCGAAAAAAAACAACAAAGCAATACACCAAACTCACTTTTAGATGATATGCTTGCCGCATCTAAAAACAGACTTTTGCTTTGGGGACTTAGTGAAAATCAAATTTCAGAACTGGAGAAAAACAAAGCGGCATCCCCGTTTAACACCTTCTATTCCCAAACAGAAGGCTATGTTATACAATTGACGATCAAAGAGGGAATGTATGTGTCAGAAGGCACACCCCTCATAAAATCAGCAGGATTAAAACAGGTTTGGGTCGAAGCACAGGTTTATACAAATGAAACAAACTACAACAGCTCGTTCCAGGTTTATTTCGAAACCTCCCCAGATGAAATTTATAGTGGTCGTCTCGTGTTTCACAATCCGAGAATTGAAGAAGGTCGCAAAATCCAATTGCTACGCATAAAAGTCAACAACACTAAAAACAAACTTATCCCTGGAATGATGGTCTATGTAAATCCGACGAAAAATCAACATTCTGTTTTATCCGTGCCAAAAACAGCCGTTTTACTCGAGAAAATGAAGACAGTTTGGGTGCAGAAAAATGAAACCACATTTGAACAACGCATGGTGAAAACAGGCATAGAAAATAAATATTTCATTGAAATACTTTCAGGAATTAAATTGGGAGAAATCATTGTTACATCGGGTGCGTATTTAATAAGCAGTGAATTTATCCTCAAAAGTGGGGCGGGACAAAGACATGACCATTAGTGATCCAACTTTTCTTAACTGTTACAAATAACTGGTAAACCAGACAATTTGGTTCAGTTTGGTTGCACCCTGGCCGTTCTTTCAAGTATGCGGTTTGCAGCTCACCTATTGAGAAGAAAATATGACAGGTAGCAACTTTGGTAGCAGAAAAAGTGAATATGACGTCACTTATCTCCTGTAAAACCAATAATTCGTTATCGCAATGCCAATTGATCGCGCAGCGTCTTTAACGCACTGGTTTCGTAGCGTAGAGTGAGGGAAATGAACCCTGTATTTAATCCTATAAACAACACTTACAACCTGCTGATCTACTCTGGAGTATATTTACTCGGATGTATTTTTTACTTCTTTGGTCTCTAAAAGTACACCAGCTAGAGAAAGAACTCTGTAAAATTAAACAGTTGTATCTATTATCCAAATACATTTTGAATCTAGGTTATAGAAGGTGGTGCGCATTTATCGATTAATTCTTCGTGCTTTTTAATAGTTCTTCCTTTGGCAACATCGACGCATCAACCATAGAGGATGGACCGTTGAGTTCCGGAAGCCAATTTGATTCTTTATCATTTCTAGGAAATTCAGTTTGTAGAAAGAAAGTAATTGCTCCCTTAACTTTTTTAAATTGAGGCACCATGGTTGAATTGTATCCCTCCGACCAAGTACATCTGGATAATCTGAGAGTTAGTTTTCATGAACGGGTCGTTTTTCTGTTTCGTGTGCCACGAACCAAGGCAATGACCTGCGATATAATTACAATTAACGACTATTCAAGACTGCTATTTGTTTTCCGGGAGATATTTTTATCCAATTTATTTCTCTCACCAAACCAATGTTAGTTTCATTGATTTGTAGCATAGATTCCGGGGGGAAATTTTGCATACACGGACTGAAGCATGGCTTTTTTTTAGAAGAGGCAGCAATATTGCAGTGTAAAATAATCTAGATAGTCAACTCTGAGATCGATAAAACTAAAATATATGCAAATGCACTACGAACGAATTGGCCAGGGAAAGCCACTTTTGTTGATTCACGGTATCGGAGGCAGTTGTAAATCGTGGGATCCAATTATTAATCAGCTTGCCCTTCAAAGAGAGGTTATTGCTATTGACTTGCCCGGTCATGGAAAAACACCTGCATTAAAAGGTGAAGTTTCTATCCGCACACTTGCAGATGCCGTGACGTTGTTTTTACAGGAAAGCAATATGACCGGAATTGATACTGTTGGTAGTTCTATGGGCGCAAGGTTAGTGCTGGAGCTATTTCGTAGAGGAGGTGTGCTGGGTGCAGTAGTGTCGCTAGATCCCGGAGGGTTCTGGAAGGGGTGGGAGATACCATTTTTTTACAACAGCATTGCAGCCTCTATACGGATTGTGCGGCTATTGCAACCCATTATGCCTGGTATTTCTAAAAGTGCTATTGGCCGATCATTGCTATTGCTCCAATTTTCCAAAAAACCTTCGCAACTTTCTCCACAACTGGTATTGAACGAAATGCAGGCATATGCAGCATCTCCGTCATTTGATGAATTGTTACAAAATCTTGCATACGGCGAGCAACAAAAAGGAGCGCCACATAAAGATGGGGCTAAACCACTGGCAATTGGATGGGGTAAAAATGACCGGGTATGTTTTCCAAAGCAAGCTGCCAGGGCAATGAAACTATTTCCGGATGCCACATTGCATTGGTTTGAAAACTGTGGTCATTTTCCACATTGGGACGCTCCACTAAAAACAATTGAACTGATTTATAAAACAACCGGCGAATAAGAGTGGCAGGCGAATAACGGTAGTAAAGTTCTCAAAAAGAGAACTTTTGTCTATGAATTTTGGAATTCTTTTAAAAGGGATGTGAAAGGGACTCTTCGAACGAAAAAAACCGCTGTAGAAGCGGCTTTCATTTACTAGCGGAGAGTGAGGGATTCGAACCCTCGATACCCTTTCGAGTATACACACTTTCCAGGCGTGCTCCTTCAACCACTCGGACAACTCTCCTAAACTAAGGGTCGCAAAAATAATGGATACCGTCTTAGCATCCGAATAAATTTTTGGCCTCAAAATGCTTCTTTTTCGGCGGTGGTTTTCGGTGGAAACGAAACTGGGTAGCGATTTTTTTTGTCCGATCAAACAATCAGATCGCTTTTCGGCGGGATTTTGGACCTTTGCCGGCGAGCCTGATCCTGTAAATGGGGATACCTGACCCTGGCTCGAATCTTAAGTGGATATTGTACTGAGTGCTTTTATACTTAGCTGCTTATCATACTTAGCTGCTTATTGCAGGAGTGCTTGTTGCCCCGAGTGCTTAGTATACCTAGTGCCTACGGTACTGAGTGCATCGTAAATCGAGTTCGTTTATCCCATCATAAACCCTCATCCCATGTCACAAATTCGAAATGCAGCAATTGCAATGAGTGGCGAGGAATTCAAATCCGCCGGCTATAAATTGATTGATCAGATCTCCATATTCCTGGAAACCATCGAACAAAAGCCTGTCACTCGTGGTGAAACATCGCGCCAGTTACAAGAACTGCTTCAATCCACACCATTCCCGGTAAATGGCAAAGCCGCAGAGCCCTTGTTACTCGATGCTGCAGAAAAGTTGTTTAATCATTCCTTATTCAACGGGCATCCAAAATTTCATGGCTATATCACTTCCTCTCCTGCGCCAATAGGTGCGCTTGGCGATCTGCTTGCCGCTGTGGTTAACGCGAACGTTGGGGCCCAGATCTTATCGCCGATTGCCACTGAAATTGAAAAACTAACGCTTGCCTGGATAGCAGAGTTTATTGGCCTCCCCCGCGGTTATGGAGGAATAATGGTAAGCGGTGGTAATATGGCCAACTTCACCGGGTTTATGGCCGGGTTAACTGCAAAAACGCCTAAAACAATAAAGGAAGATGGGCTCTCAGCAATTGTTGGCAGATTAGTGATTTATTGTTCAACGGCGACTCATACCTGGATAGATAAAGCATCTGTCTTGTTCGGGCTTGGAAAAAAATCAGTGCGTTGGATAAAAACGGATGTGAAAGGCAGGATGGATATCGGGCTTCTGGAACAAACCATTGCAGATGATCTGAAAAATGGCAGCAAACCAATTATGATCATAGGCACAGCGGGGGGTGTTAGTACGGGTGTTGTGGATGATATGAAAAGTCTCGCCGCGATCAGCCGCAGGCATCATTTATGGTTTCATATTGATGGTGCCTATGGTATCTGTGCAGCCGTAGTACCTTCTTTAAAAGAAATGTTCCAGGGAATAGAAGATGCAGATTCGATAGCGCTCGATCCGCACAAATGGCTGTACAGCCCCCTCGAAGCCGGATGCACACTGGTAAAAGATCCGAATCATCTCAAGGAAACCTATAGTTTTCACCCGGTCTATTATAATTTTGATAGCCACGATGATGATGTTACCCATAATTTCTATGAATATGGTTTTCAAAACTCCCGTGGCTTCAGGGCCTTAAAAGTCTGGCTGGCCCTGCAACAGGCAGGCAGGTCAGGATATATCCAAATGATTGAAGAAGACATCAGGCTATCAAAGCTGCTGTTTACTTTAGCCAATGATCATCCGGAACTGGAGGCATTAACCCAAAACCTGAGCATAACAACTCTCCGGTTTGTGCCCCTTGAATTTCAAAGAGAGGATCATCAAAAAGCAAACGCAGATCTTTACCTGGAAGCTCTCAATGCCCTTAATAAGCAACTATTGAATGAATTGCAACGCAACGGTGAAGCATTTTTATCGAACGCTATCGTCGGTGAAAAGTACTGCCTGAGAAGTTGTATCGTCAATTTCAGAACCTCGGAAAAAGACATTGTTGAGATCATAGAAATAATTGTCAGAACAGGAAGAAAGTTAGCGCAGAAATTCCAGGGTCAGCAACCACAAATGAATAGTTATTCAAGCCCCGAATAACCCTTCAGCGTTGATTGTTGTGATCCTGGCTATTTCTTCTTCCGGCAACCGTTTTATCTCAGCAAGCTTTGATACTATATATTTCAGGTAAGAACTTTCATTCCGCTTACCTCTGAATGGAACAGGCGTTAAATACGGGGCGTCAGTTTCAAGCACTAAAGACTCCATAGGCAATTTTTCAACGACCGCAGCCAGGCCACTTTTTTTGTAAGTCAGTATTCCGCCAATTCCAAGCAGAAACCCCAGTCCAATAATCTCGACTGCCTGTTCATAAGTACCACCAAAGCAATGAAATATACCGCGCAGCTTTCCATCCTGTTTAGCTCTGATCATTGCGATAGTATCGTCCATTGAATCCCTCGAATGAATGACTATCGGCAGTTCATGCTCCAGCGCCAGGTCCACCTGGTATGAAAAAGCATCCAGTTGCTCCTTGTCAAAATTCCTGTCCCAGTAATAGTCCAGGCCGATCTCCCCTACAGCTGCAAATTTCCTGTTATTCAGCCATCTCTTCACGAAATCCAGTTCCTGCTGGTAATTCTCTTTTACATAACATGGATGTAATCCCATCATCGCAATACACTTGCCGGGATAAGCACTTTCAAGTTTAAACATCGAATCGGCACTATTGCTGTCGATCGCCGGCAAAAATATCTTCTTTACCCTTTCAGCTCCGGCCCTGGATACCACTTCTGCGATATCAGTTGTGAATTCCTCAGCATACAAATGGCTATGCGTGTCCACAAGGTAGTTTGTACTCATGGCGCAAAATTGCGGAAATTATGTTTCTTTTAGGCTTTTGCACCTATCAGATAGTACGCTTTTAACGTTATTAGTTAACAATATCTTTTACGGAGGAATATCTTTTAAGGAGGGAAAAAGGCCGCGGCATAAGATAGGTAAGAATCTATTGGAGCTGGCTAACTATCCAGGCATTATTGATATAAGTGGCGGGATAGGCATCATAAAGGCTGTGTATCAGATATACAACTTTGAAAGCGCGGGAAGGCGTGCAATTTCTTCCCCGTTTGGACAAATAATTCAAATAGGACAATCTGATGAAATGCGCTCTGGACTTCGCCTCTAATAAATTACTTTTCTTTGATTAAAAAAGTTTATACCTTTAAACTAGTTTTCATAGGGTACGGATTAAAAACGGGCCAGGGTGTCTACCCAGGCCCAAATTTTTTTAGGGCCGTCCAGGCAGCATAAGTCTCATTCAACAGGTATTGACTCAAACCGAAATCCTTTTCCGCTAAAAAATTTGAGACATTCATTTAAGGCTGTCTTCAGACGCGGAAATGCTTTTTCGCTGTCATGAAAAACAACAATTGAGCCATTTCCTGCATTTCGCGTTACATTGAAGCTACACTGCTCCCCGGTCAGGCTTATGTCGAAGTCACCACTGAGTACATCCCACATTATTATTTTATATTTTAGCGGCTCATCTTTAAGATGTCTTATCTGGAAAGCGGAGATTTTTCCATATGGCGGTCTGAAAATTTGGCTATCGATATGTTTGGCGGCCAGTAAAATATTGTCGAAATATTGTTGGTCGCCCACCTTCCATCCGTTTAAATGGTCGTAAGTATGGTTCCCTACCCGATGTTGTTCGGAAATAATTCTTCTGTATATGTCAGGATATTCGACAACATTTTTTCCTATACAAAAAAATGTCGCCTTTGCATTATACTCAGCAAGTGTTTGTAAAACATATGGTGTTGCCTCCGGATGAGGGCCGTCATCAAAGGTGAGATATATGACCTTCTCTTTTGAGTCTATCTTCCAGGTACAACCGGAATAAAGCTTCCTGAGTAGCCATGGCGTTTTAATTGTGTAGTAGCCCATCCTGTTGATTATTGATTTGCACTGCTAATTTACAACTTCTCAACAGCTGTGGGTATTCAGTAAGACGTGATGTGAAAGACCCTGCCATTGTTTCTGAAGATCTTGCCATTTTTTCGTAAAAAAGTTCCCTGCGATTCTTCATCCTTCAAAAACTGGTCAAGATATTTTCGCACGGCTTCATCTGTGACACGGTTTTGGCTCCCGTAATTTATCGCCTGTTCTATATAACCACTTAACAGGTGCTCAAACTGGTCCCTGAACAAAGCAGGATCATTGTAAATATCTGAACCGATGATCTTATCCCCGGTCATGCAAACAAAACCAACGATACCGGTGTCACCTGCATTCAGATTTTTTGAGAAATAACGGAGATACTCATCCGAAAACAGGATATGCTTTTTGTCAATTCTTTTTGCAGCATAGGCAAGGGTCGGAGAATTAATATTACTGCTATCAAGCTGCGCATAAATTTCTTTCCAAACGAGGACTTGATTTTTTGATTGATCCAGAACACGGCGGAGTTTCGGATTGGCAAAAGCCGCATAGGTGAATTTTTTTTCTTTATCACTCCATCTACCCTCCTCTACGCACATTACGGGAATGTATTGATCTGCCTTTGATGATTGAAGGATGGTGTCTTTGGTTACCATCCTGTCTTGCCTCCCGCCGAGTACGATTTCACCCGAGGCGACAAATACTGGTTGCCCGGAATTATTATTCACACGCAACCAGTGCACATTCTCGGTAGAAGCTGTGCCTCTTTCACTGACAATTATCTTCCCGGACTGTACTGCCTTTCCAAATGATAGTAAAGGTTTGTCTGTTCCTGCGCCAGGCTTTTTCCGGATGGGGATGACTTTGAGGTTTTTATATTCTACTGAACTGTCATAGTCCACAAACAGCTCATTGTAGGTGAGTTGAGCCATGCCACGACACATGCTGAGCAAAGCAAACAAAACCAGGCACAAGCGGACCATCAATAGCGGAACGATTAAATACTTAAATTATTGTCAGTTATCTTTGCGGCTATGAGCAACAAAGTGAGGGTGCGCTTTGCACCAAGTCCCACAGGCGGCCTGCATCTCGGAGGTGTCCGGACCGTGTTATACAACTATCTCTTTGCCCGGCACCACGGAGGCGACTTTATCCTCCGGATTGAAGATACTGATCAATCACGTTTTGTGGAGGGTGCAGAACAATATATCCTCGATTGCCTGAACTGGTGCGGACTGGCCCCGGATGAGGGTCCCGAACAAGGTGGACCTTTCAGGCCATACAGACAGAGTGAAAGAAAAGCCGATTACCGCAAATTTGCCGAGCAACTGGTTGAACAGGGCTTTGCTTATTATGCCTTTGATACTCCCGCGGAACTTGAAGAGATGCGGACAGCATTTAAAACACCTGAAAACCCTTCTCCACAATATAATGCGGCGATCCGTGAACGGATGCGCAATTCGCTTACTCTCCCCCGATCAGAAGTAGAATCATTATTGAAAGAGTCAAACTATGTTATCCGTATTAAAATACCCGTTAATGAAGACATAACCTTCACCGATATGATAAGGGGCGAGGTGTCTTTTAACAGCAACCAGGTTGATGATAAAGTTCTCCTGAAAGGTGATGGCATGCCTACCTATCATCTTGCAGTTGTAGTGGATGATCATGCCATGCAAATTTCACATGCCTTCCGGGGTGAAGAATGGTTACCATCGGCCCCCGTTCATATTCTTTTGTGGAAATACCTGGGCTGGGAAGATAAGATGCCTCAATGGGCACATCTGCCGCTTATATTGAAGCCTGACGGAAACGGTAAGCTGAGTAAACGCGATGGAGACCGGCTTGGTTTTCCTGTTTTTGCCATGGACTGGAAAGACCCTAAATCAGGCGAAACAACCACCGGCTTCAAAGAAAAAGGATTTATTCCCGAAGCATTTGTAAACATGCTTGCTATGCTTGGCTGGAACGATGGAACCGGCAAAGAAATATTTACGATAGAAGAATTGGTTCAACAATTCACCATGGACCGGGTTCACAAATCCGGGGCGAAATTCGATTATGAAAAAGCCAAATGGTTTAACCATGAGTGGATAAAACATATGGAAGCACCTAAGCTTCGGCCACTTGTGCAGGTGGCACTTATGCAGAAGGGATTGATAGCGCTGAATGATGAATACCTTGATCAGGTTATCACCATGGTGAAAGATCGTTGTGTATTGATCACAGACTTTTATACGCAGGCTGGCTTTTTTTTCGAAGCTCCGAAAGAAATAGATACGGCATCCATTAAACCGAAATGGTCCGTTGAAAAAGCAAATTTCTTTACTGCGTTTGCAGAAAGCCTGGCAGCCGAGACTCAGTGGACCGCGCTGAATATAGAACAGCGTTTCAAAGAACTATCCACTGCAGCTGGCATCAAACCGGGTGAACTTATGTTGCCCTTGCGGATAATGTTGGTTGGTGGTAAATTCGGGCCCGGTGTTTTCGAAATAGCTGCTGCAATTGGCCATGACGAAACAGTCAAAAGGATGAAAACGGTCCTGGCGATTTTATGAAGCGGAATTGTACAGGTAATAGATCAGGATCAATTCTGAAGCCTAAACTTAAATAGCGATCATAACTGAAGACGGGGTTGAATTGAAGAGGAAGCAAATTTTGATTACTGATCTGAACTTACAGTCAGGGCGAATATTTAAAGAGACAAATCATTATGCCAGAATCAAATGAAAGGCCCATCAGGGTATTGGTTGCTAAAGTCGGGCTCGATGGCCACGACCGCGGAGCCAGGATCATCGCAACCGCGTTGCGCGATGCAGGGATGGAAGTGATATATACCGGGCTCAGGCAAACACCGGAGATGGTCGTAAACGCAGCACTGCAGGAAGATGTGGATGCGATCGGCATAAGCATTTTAAGTGGGGCTCACAACACTGTGTTTCCCAAAATCATTAAACTCATGCAGGAAAAAAAAATGGATGATGTATTGCTTACCGGTGGTGGCATTATCCCTGAGGAGGACATGAAATCACTTAATGAAATGGGTGTAGGAAAATTGTTTTCACCGGGGACAAGTACGCAGGACATCGCCAATTATATAAGGGATTGGGTTAAAACACATCGAAACTTTTGATGCCATGAACTATAAATCGTCGGTTATAGGACATTAATTTTAATTCATTGCTTATAATTCATTGAATACAATCATTGCTGACAATTCATCAAACATGCATTATCCCTCATACTTCTTTCAAAACTTTATTTGCCATACTTGATTACACAATTTTATCTCCATAACTAGTCACCCATTTTTTCTTCACCCATCATTCATTTCTCATGACTCAATCATACACCACAATAACAACTTCCCTCACTGACAATATCCTGACAATAACCATCAACCGCCCGGAAAAAATGAATGCGATCAACCAATCGGTTATGGCTGATCTCGACAAAGCGATGGATGAGGTTTACAGTAATAATAATATCAGGTCCGTCATGATTACAGGAAGTGGTAATAAGGCTTTTATAGCCGGGGCAGACATCTCCGAGTTCGAAGGCATGGGCAAGGAAGAAGCTATGGCTATGGCAAAAAGAGGTCAGGATGTTTTTTTTAAGATCGAAAATTCGCCGAAACCTGTTGTTGCAGCCGTGAACGGATTTGCCTTAGGAGGCGGATGCGAACTCGCGATGAGTTGTCATTTCCGCATCGCATCAGACAATGCAAAATTCGGTCAGCCGGAAGTGAACCTCGGACTTACCCCAGGCTATGGTGGCACACAGCGCTTAACCCAGTTGGTTGGCAAGGGCCGCGCAATGGAACTGATCATGACCGGAGCATTGATCGATGCGAATACTGCATTACAATATGGTCTCGTCAATACCGTTTGTGCTCCCGATGAACTAATGAACACGACCCTGTCTATTCTCAAAACCATCAATACAAAAGCACCGCTTGCCATTGCAAAAGCGATCACTGCCATCAATGCTGTTTATAATGAAACAAAAGACGGATACGTCGTTGAACTGACGGGCTTCGGTGAGAGTTTTGCAACGGAGGATATGAAGGAAGGAGCAAGTGCTTTTCTCAACAAAAGGAAACCAGAGTTTAAAGGAAGGTAGGATCAGGGAGTGATGAGTGATGAGTGATGAGTGATGAGTGCGATAACTCATAACTTACTCATCACTCATAACTCATAATTCATCACTTCCCTCGCGTCACTTCCCTCGCGTCACTTCCCTCGCCGCTTCGGTTTAATTAATGAAGTATCTCCTTCCAACATTGGCAGCACATATCCACCCGAATCAAGATTTACAGATGGGAAAGCCGACTTCAATACGGGCCAGTCTGAACGATTTACACCGGTTTTATAGAGGTAGACTGTATTGAGTTCCTTCAGCGATTTCAGATTTACCAGCCCGGCTGCTGTTACCGGTGTGCCGACAAGATTGATATCACGAAGGTTCTTTAATGAAGACAACATCGCGAGACCCTTATCGGTAATCGCTGTATTTTGAAGCTGAAGTCGCTTCAGGCTGGTACATTGCCCGATATATTTTAAGCCGGTGTCAGTAATTTTTGTGTCCCCTGCTTTGAGGCTCACTAGTTGTTTACTTATCGGTATCAATAACTTCATGTCATCATCGCTCACGTTGTCTGTACTTACAAAGTTTGCGCTGAGGTAATTGGTTTCCGCGGATACGGGAACCACCACTACGCCTCTTTTGCGCAAAGCATCAAGTGCGGATTGGTCTGCTTTGGAAACCGGCGCAGGCGGCACATCCGGAGGCAGTTGTACTATGGTGGACGGTTTTTCCAAAGCTGCAAGAATGGGCACAATTTTACCAGCCTGGGTTAGTTCCTTCACTTTGCGATCAAATGAAGCGCCGGACTCTACCCACCAATGAAGCAGGCTGAGCTCATCTTTTGTCAATTGCCTTTTATCTTTTGGGGGCATGTGCTTTTTGTCTGATAAAGGCAATAATAATCTTTTAACAATTTCACTTTCGGTCAGATTAGCGGTGTCTATAATGTCCCCGTTTTTTCCACCCTTCATGATATGCTCCGGCAGATCCAGCCTTAGTTTACCTTTCTGTTTCCTTTCATTATGGCAACTGTAACACGATGCAGAGAGAATAGGTTTTACAACTTCGGTATAGGCAACGGCTTCCTGGACATTTGGGATTGGTTTCCGTACTATAGTTTGGGAAGTATCTTCTGCCGGGCCAAAAGACAGGTAGTCTTCTCCATGAGTTAAGCTCCCACCAAGATGCCCGGTTATCATCAGTAATATAAAAACCAGGCCGCCTGTTAAAACCGTCCAGTGTGAAGCGGTCTGCCTCCTGAGCTGAAACCACCACCCCAGGCTTATCGCCGCGACCGCGATACCCAGCCATTGATGCCACCAAACAATGGCCTGATCATAATCGGCAGACTGCGACAACAGGTAACCGGTTACGCATGAAAGAACAGCAGCAACACTGCCGATCGCAACACTCACGGTGACCGCTTTATCCAGGAGTAATCCCGGATTTCTCCATGCCATAAACCTGAACACAATGGCTATAAGCAGGATACCTATTGGCAGGTGAACTAATAAAGGGTGAAAGCGGCCGAGAAATTCAGTAACATTCAACATCAGGCTCTACTGGATTTAGGATTGATAGCGTTTACGAAGTAACTTCATCATATGCACGTTTATGGCCCATTGGTCCGCCAGCGGTTTTCGGGTATACGGCTCCGTTGGCATATAATCCGGCGGTCCGAATTCGGTGAGGAATGTTATGGGAGTGTTTTGCTTTTTCTTCCTGTTTACTATAGTATCCCACCATTGAAGGTGTTGCGCAACTATCTTTTCCCACTCGGGTGCACGGGGATCATTCACCTGCGGACCTTCTGGATGACCTATGCGGGCATGGATATGCTCGGCCCGGCCCAGCGCCAGATCGACGGCTTCCTGTTGATCCTGGAGCATTGATTCATGTACATTACACCAATGCGAAATGTCGAGCGTAAGATGGAGGTCCGGGTATTTACGGATAAATTGTTTAGTGACATGGGCAGCAAACATGATTCTCGATCTGTGTGTCTCGTGACAGATCCTGATGCCTGTTTCACGGGAAAGTGCAATCGTATGTTCAATGAATGCACCGTTTTGTTCAAAAGAGAAATGATCCCGTCCCGAATGGCAGTTGATATACAATGGTCTTTGAACCTGCTGCTTAGCTGCAGCATTAACCGCATCTTTAAACAACCCGAGGTGTTTGTTAAAATCAGCTTCGCCACTGCCACATAAAAAACCTATTGCTAGGTTGTGTTTTTTCAACGCGGCGAATAGTTCATCCTGTCCTTTTTTTTCACCGGGCCACCACATTTCAATACCATCATATCCTTCCTGCTTAACCCTTGCACAAAATTCATCAACGCTTCCCTTGTAGCCCCAGTTGGTTGCAAGTATTTTAAGATCCATACTATTTTTCTGTGGATTGATAAAGGCGTTTGCGGTGGAAGCTTTGTCGAATGCAGTTAATAAAGCTGTTCCTGATAAACCAAGAAATCCTCTACGGGAGATTGACATGAGATGATTATATATTTACTGGATTAAGGGATGATAAAATCGCGAAAAAAATCAAAAAATTATAGCTTCAGCAATATGAATTCAGAATAACAAATTCTGAAGGAACGATTCTGGAAAAGTTGACGCCGGTAATGTTGCATTCGGAAACTATGGATCAAAATAAATATGCTAGGCAACTATATCAGTAATAACATTGCCTGCCACATCAGTCAGCCTGAAAGGCCTGCCCTGGAAATGATAAGTAAATGCTTCGTGATCAAAGCCCAACTGGTTAAGAATGGTCGCCTGTATATCGAACGCTGTCGTTTTTCCACTGACCGGTGCATAACCGATCTCATCAGTCTCACCATAACTACCACCGCGTTTGATCCCCCCGCCGGCCATCCACATGGTGAAGGCTTCAACGTGATGGTCACGCCCCTTAAACGGATTTGTTTTTCCGCCGCGGTTTTCCATCATCGGGGTACGGCCAAATTCTCCGCCCCAGACAACAAGCGTTTCATCAAGTAATCCACGCTGTTTCAGATCAAGCAATAGTGCTGTCATAGCCTTATCGGTGTCCCGGCATTTGTTGATGAATCCTTCATCAAGTGCAGTTGAATTATCGGTGCCATGACTGTCCCATCCCCAGTCGAACAGCTGAACAAACCTTACTCCCTTTTCAACAAGTTTTCTTGCCAGCAGGATATTATTTGCAAAACAAGCTTTACCAGGCTTGGTGCCATACATCTCGTGAATGTATGCAGGTTCACTATCTATATCCATAACTTCAGGCACAGACATCTGCATCTTGTAAGCCATTTCGTACTGGCTTATCCTTGAGAGAATTTCAGGATCTTTAAATTCTTCGTATTGCTGGCGGTTCACTTCGTTAATGGCATCAATAGAAGCACGGCGAATGTCCCGGTCCATACCAGCGGGATCTTTTATAAACAAAACCGGATCGCCTTCTGACCGGCATTGAACGCCCTGGTAAACAGATGGAAGAAAGCCACTGCCCCATACGCTTTTGCCGGCATCAGGTAAACTTCCACCGGAAGTAAGTACAACAAACCCAGGCAGGTTCTGATTTTCAGTTCCCAGTCCATAGGTAACCCATGAACCCATACTCGGTCTGCCAAGTCGCGGCGTGCCGCTGTGCATCATCAATTGCGCAGGGGCGTGATTGAACTGATCGGTTGTCATCGCTTTTATAAAACTCACCTCATCTGCAACCGTTGCAAAATGAGGAAGATTGTCAGACACCCACGCACCACTTTCACCACGTTGTTTGAATACCGCCTGTGGACCCAGCATTTTAGGTACACCTCTTATGAAAGCAAAACGTTTTCCTTCCAGCAGTGAAGGCGGACAATCCAATCCATCTAACTTATTTAGTTCAGGCTTAAAATCAAATAATTCCAACTGAGAAGGCGCACCGGCCATATGGAGATAGATAACAGACTTCGCTTTGCCCAGCCTTGGCGGTGCTTTTGGTGCCAGGGGATTCGCGGGATCGAACTGTAATGCTGAGGCCGGCTGATCAGCCGGGCCGCAACCGCCAAACAATGAACCGAGCGCTAAAGCACCGAGTCCCATCGCACTTTCCCTGAGGAAATGTCTCCTGGTCCAAAAGCTGAGTGCTTTCGCATTGGCCTCATTTAAAAGGCGCTGATTATGTATCTCTTTTTGGGTCATTATAAGTACAAATAGTTATCAGTTATTTCGCGCCAGATACCAACCTTTCTGAATTTAATTCGCCCTGGTTTTAAAATCGCTCCATCAGTTTTTTGTTATCAATTCATCGAGGTTCAGCATAGCATTTGCAACAACGACTAGCGCTGCAGTTTCCGGATTATTATGATGATCCATCATTCCAACCATCTCACAGGTGCGATCCTTATCTTTTCGAAAACTTTCAAGTGATTCATTATACAATCTAACCAATACTCCTAACGCAGCAGGTGCTATTTTTTTATTCAGGGCAAGGTAATAACCATGACTTATCCGGTCTGCTACTGCCGTCCCACCTTCATCCTGCATCCTGAACGCAAAGTTTCTTGACATCTCCAGGAACGATTCGTCATTGAGGGTTACGAGCGCCTGCAAAGGTGTATTTGTTTTTATTCGTCTCGAAGTGCATATTTCATGCGAAGTGCCGTCAAACGTGATCATGGCAGGATATGGAGCGGTTCGTTTCCAGTAAGTATAAACCGCCCGGCGATATTTTGCAGAACCATCGCTTATCTGCCATCTCTCATTTCCCGAGTATGGCGAAAGCCAGATGCCATCAGGCTGATGAGGCATTACGCTTGGACCATACATGGTGTTATCCAGCAGGCCACTGAATACAAGGGACTGGTCCCGGATCTGTTCTGCACTCAGACGAACCCTTGCACCTCTTGCAAAGAGTTTGTTATAAGGATCTTTTTCGAGCAACTCTTTATTGACCCTCGAATCCTGCCTATAGGTGGATGACATTACAATATCCTTCAGTAATTTCTTTACGCTCCAGTTATGTTCATTCATGAACCGGCCGGATAACCAGTCCAGTAATTCTTTGTATTCGGGTTGCGCCCCCTGGGTTCCAAGGTCCTCTAGTGTTTCAACAAGCCCGGTCCCGAATAACTGTTCCCAGACGCGGTTCACCATGGTACGGGCGGTTAATGGATTTTTCTTGTCTGTCAGCCAGAGTGCCATCCCAAGCCGGTTAGCAGGGGCGTTTGCAGGCATGGGGTTCAGTGATGCGGGCACACCGGGTGTAACCTGCTTGCCTGATACCAGCCAGTTGCCTCTTTCAAAAACATAAGTGTTCCGGCGCATTTCAGCGGGATTCTCCATCATCACCGGCGTAACGGGTGTATTCGCTGAGAGCAGCGACCAGAATCTCTTCTCCTGTTTCGCAAACTCAGGTGATTGTTTGCCTGGAAGCTGTTTGCCAAAATGCAGCCAGTCAAACTGAATGCCTCCTTTTTCAGTCCCGGCTATGTTAGGATTCTTATACCGGAAATATAGATCGTGAACGCCAAGAGCAGGAGGAAATTTGAAAGCAGCAATTCTCCAGCGATTACTGGTAGTATCGATCGACACACTTGTCAGTAAAGGTCCGTCGGGGCTGTCCATCCTGATCTGGATAGAACCATTTTTTTCGCCCGCCCTGTACCTGAAGATCAATTGATCTTTATCCTGAAGGTTTACCGACTTAAACCGTGCGGTGCCATTGTCCCGGAATAATAACCACTTGGTATCGTTCAGCTCGCTGTTAACCATCTGGTCAGCGGTTAAGGAGTGTATTGATGGCTGCCAGCTTTTCAAAAACGTAGTAACAGTTTTGACTTCAGCAGCAGAAGTTTGCTTACCAAGCCAGTCGGTGAAAATATCCAGTTCCTTATTTAATGAATCATTAAAATGCCTGAGTTGTGGATAATCCTCGTAAGTATCCTCATCACGGGTGTTGTCAAAAAACGCAAGGAACTTATAGTATTCTTCATGAGTAAATGGGTCATAAGGATGACTATGACATTGTACACAGGCAAAGCTGGTTCCCATTAAAGTTTCCCAGGTCGTGTTTACACGATCAAGAACAGCGGCGGTCCGGAACTCCGCATTGTCGGTTCCCCCTTCGTCGTTGGTCATTGTGTTCCTGTGAAATGCGGTGGCGATAAATTCTTCATCAGTGGCACCCGGCAACATATCACCGGCCAGCTGGTCGATGAGAAACTTATTATAGGGAAGGTCCTTATTGAACGCTTTGATCAACCAGTCGCGATAACGCCAGATAACCCGTTTATTATCTCTTTCATATCCTTTTGTATCTGCATACCGCGCGAGATCGAGCCACATCGAGGTCCACTTTTCACCATAGGCGGGGGATGCCAGCAACGAGTCCACAAGCTTAGCGTATTGCGCCTCTCCCGGGTTATCAAGAAATTCTTTTGAATAAGCTGATGCTATCGGGAGTCCTGCTATGTCGAGGCTAACACGTCTCAACAAAGTCGGTGCATCAGCAATCGCTGCCGGCTTAAGCTCTTCTTTTTGTAAGCGGGTGAGAATGAAACGGTCGATATCATTTTTTATCCAGGGATCATCAAGTTCCGGAACCTGGATTGGTTGTACAGGAACATAAGCCCAGTGATTACCCCAGACCGCACCTTCTTTGATCCATTGACGTAATGTTGAGATCTGATCTTTCGTGAGTGGCTCATGTTTGAATGGCATTCTCTCCTCGGGATCATTAAGTGTCAGCCGTCTTATCATTTCACTGTTATCAGGGTCACCCGGAATAATTGCAGGTTTACCTGATTCAGTATTCGCCAATGCTTCGCTTCTGAAGAGCACACTAAATCCAGACTCCCGTTTAACTCCTCCATGACAGGCGATACACTTAGCATTTAGAATGGGCTTTACTTCCGTATTGAAATCGATGGCCCTGCGGCTGGAGCTTAGGGTAAATAGTAAAACACCGCCTACTAAAAGCGAAACAACCCAAACCAATTTTTTAGAGAAAAATGATCGCATGGCAAGTGTTTGAACTCTTTAAAAATACTACAAAGCTTTCAATAAAAATTTTCCGACCTTGCGATTCCGTTTACAATGAAACCTCTTTAGAAGTAAGGCAGAAATATATAACAATTTTTATTAAATATTTAATTGCATGGAATTCAGGATCGAGAAAGATACAATGGGAGAAGTAAAGGTTCCCAAAGAAGCGATTTACGGCGCACAGACACAACGGAGCATTGAAAATTTCAAAATAGCACAGGATATCAACCGCATGCCAAAGGAAATCATCAGGGCATTTGCCTATCTCAAAAAAGCAGCGGCCATCACGAATTTCGAAGCAGGGGTTTTGCCCAAAGAGAAATCAGAGCTCATTGGCAAAGTTGCTGACGAGATCCTGGCCGGGAAACTGGACGATGCTTTCCCCCTGGTTGTCTGGCAAACAGGGTCAGGAACACAAAGCAATATGAATGTTAATGAAGTGATTGCATATCGTGGTCACGTAATCAATGGGGGTAGCCTGGGTGACAAGGAAAAATTTCTTCATCCTAATGATGATGTGAATAAATCACAATCGTCAAATGATACTTTCCCTACCGCTATGCACATTGCGGCTTACCAGATCCTGCTGGAACTGACTATTCCTGCGATTGAAGGGCTTCGTGATACATTGAAGAAGAAAAGTGAACAATTCAGGAATGTAGTGAAGATCGGTCGTACACACTTCATGGATGCAACTCCGCTTACACTCGGACAGGAGTTCAGCGGTTATGTATCACAGTTAGATCATGGACTGAAGGCCATAAAAAATACATTGTCACATCTGTCTGAACTAGCTCTGGGTGGAACTGCGGTTGGCACGGGCATAAATACTCCGCCAGGCTATGATAAAAATGTGGCAAAACATATTGCCGCTTTAACGGGTCTGCCCTTTGTAACTGCAGAAAATAAGTTTGAAGCACTGGCAGCCCATGATGCTATTGTTGAAGCACATGGCGCTCTGAAAACTGTGGCGGTCAGCCTGATGAAGATTGCCAACGATGTGAGAATGCTGAGTTCCGGTCCAAGGGCGGGTATCGGGGAAATTTCAATCCCTGATAATGAGCCCGGTTCTTCTATAATGCCCGGCAAAGTAAACCCAACGCAGTGTGAAGCGCTTACTATGATCGCCGCCCAGGTACTGGGTAATGACGTCGCAATAAACATCGGTGGAGCTACCGGTCATTTTGAACTGAATGTCTTCAAGCCGATGATGATCTATAACTTCCTGCACAGTGCGCGGCTGATCGGTGATGGCTGTAATAGCTTCAACGAAAAATGTGCGACGGGTATCGAACCAATCGAGGCTAACATAAAAAAGCATGTAGACAATTCATTAATGCTGGTTACTGCACTCAACACTAAGATCGGGTATTACAAGGCTGCTGAAATCGCGCAGAAAGCTCATAAAGAAGGTACCACCCTCAAAGAAATGGCCGTAAAACTGGGATATGTCACTGCCCAGGAATTCGATGAAGTGGTAGTACCCGGGAATATGGTTGGCAAAATATGAATGGTGCAAAGCCAGTAAGTAATACAGATTACCCGGTAATACAGCTGATCAGGCGTAGTTGCCAACACCGAGCTGTTCCATTAATGACATCTGATCTGCAATCAGCCAATGGTTGACGATCTTATTGTTTTCGATTTCATAGCTGATTACAAACGGAAAGTCAACTTTTCGACCTGTAGGCAAGATTCCATTTAGTTCTCCTTCATGGGTTCCTTTAAACCTTGCGCGGACGACTACCCGGTTTCCTTCAGCTGTCATTTCATCGGCAAAAATTTCATAGGCCGGAAAGGCTGAATCGAAGAAAAGAATATGTTCGATCAAAACTTCGTCATTGGTGTACTTCTCGAGCATTTGCCTGGGTTTCAGTACACCACTCACGGCATTGAAATATCGGATAATAAATTCCTTATTTTTTTGTAGCTGTTCCATAAATAAAATTTTTATGAAGCTACACCCTAAAGCAGGTTAGCAATGGTTCATTTGTTGCAATCTGTTATTCATTTGTTCCGGTTCTGTTGCTACTGCGACAATGCGATGGCAGAATACCATACTTGTGGTGAAATACCTTTGTAAAGTTGCTCCCGGTCTGGAAGCCTGTTCTGCAGGCTATTTCACTAACACTAAGATCAGTTGTTTCAAGTAGCTCTTTCGCTTTGTTCAGCCTCATAGATTTGATATAGCCTGCCGGCGCCTGGCTCACTAATGAAGTCAGTCGACGGAACAATTGAGTTCTGCTCATTGACATTGCTTTACACAAAGCATTTGTATCAAATCCTTCGTCTGCAAGGTTAACCTTGATAACGGTATTTATTTTTTTAATAAACAGTGCTTCCTGTGGCCGGTGCAATTCAAGCGCAGCTGTCAGTTTTTCGGATTGTGTGAAACAACTTCGAAGCCTTTTTTGAATTTCTGCATAAAAGCGCGGGAGATTGTTGGTTGGATTACATGCCGGGGCAGACCCTTTAATCAGGACTTCTTGTGGACCACCGGATAACGACAATGAATATTTTGTACCGTCAGGTAAAGGCTCAACATCAAACGCATATCGGTTTCTAATGGCCATTTCATTTAGCCTGATCAAATTAATTCCCGTGTTTTCTACTTCAAGTTTTAAAAAATTCTGATCACGCTGATAAAACAGGCGTACGCTGATCTGCTCTTTAACTGGCAACACACTAATGATGTTGCAAATCAAATAAGTAAGAGACTGGGAAAGTTCATATGGTTGGTACAACACTACTGCTCCCGTTACAGGCGTATCGAAAGAAACAGAGACATCATTGGCTTCAGCGTAAGGTTGTAATCCCTGCACCAGGTTTCGAATAAAAGGGACGATATCTGCTTCAAAAGGATAAATCATACCATTTCTCCTTCTATTGAAACTTAAACTTTTAGGGATCATGTGCCTGGAACGTGTTAGTAACATTTTGATGACACGCTGCCAAAGCTTATTCAAGCTTCATTGAATATACGAAAAAATGGGCTGGTTATGACCATACGCCGATAGGCAGCTGATATTATAGCCACAGGACAAGTGCCGTATGCACTATACGGATTGCCTGAATTCCCTCAGGAGACCAGGCCTAATAACACTTATAAGACAACACGTATTTTGTATCGGAATACAGGAAGGAGCCTTCTCCCTTCAGGTCGAAGCTTTTTACGTAGTTTTTGGAGTCGATTACATAATTCGTAAAGGTGGACATGTCGGTTGCCTCAACAGTGCCAGCACTATTATAAGCAGTAGCTGTGGATTTTGTTGGAACATTCTTACTATTTTTACCATAGTTAATCGCTGACTGATTATAGAATACCTCGAAGTTTGGAAAAAGGCAGATAAACTCATTTGCAGTTTTAGATGCGTCATACTCGTAATCATACTGTGTTTTCTGTAGACTTCCGACCGGGATACCGACCGTCCTCGTAAGGTTCCCGTTTGTCCAGGTGAAGTTCACTTCATACAAAACGACCGTGGGTGCCCTGAACAACGAATATTCAGCTTTTGTCATATAACCCGCCGCGTCGAATTTATAGTTGATCACCACTTTCCCTATTGTTGTATCTTTCACCGCATCAAAATACCCGGTGAAAGTTTTAATTCTCCCAGTTGCATCGAGATCAAAATATTGCTCAGCATCCAGGTTTACACGCGTAGCCGTATATACCGGTGAGAAATCTGCTAATGACTTGAGAGATGAGCTGTCGATGAACTGCACGCGGCTAACCTTGTTTGCTGTATTGAATGTATTGGTAAGAGATGCGTATCCCCTGCCGGTAGTGAGATCAATATAACCGATGTTACTGAGTTTACAAACGCCCAGTAATGGCGGCGTTTCGACAGCTTTCAAGGTTGCACTGAACCGGCCATTCGTAATGGATTTTGGCTCACCCGCTGCGTTCTCAACCTGGCCGCTGAACGTACCGGTCACTGAGGTAGCATTTATACTTGTAATGACAACGGTAAAGGCATCAATGTCGGTCGGAACATTCGAATACACTGCCGAACCATTCTCTATATATTCAAAAAAGACATTGGGATTCTTGAATGTTGTTGAGGTAAGTGTTGTGCCAAAAACCTGCATAAAGATCTGGCCCTTGCCATCCGCGCTAGTCCCTTCGAATACCAGGCTCTGGAGACCGCCCGAAGGCTCAAGATAAGCAGTATCGATTTTCCCTTTGAAGTTCGCAGTTGCTTCAGTGAATTCCCACTGAGCATTGGAATTGCCCGGATTCCCGCTTTCATTACTCAATTCTTTCTGACAGGAAAGGAACAAAACCGCAAGAGAGACAAAGAAAACCAGGTGTCGCAATTGTTTCATAAAGTATTATTTGTTTGGCCCGGCTTCCCGGGCAGTCTATGCCTTTTACAACACCTGCACTGTATCATTCACCGGAGCATTAGTATCAACGGTAGAGTGCCTCTCTTCGTTGGGTTTTTTATGAAAAAACTTTTTTTGGAAAAGGAGGATGATGATCACGCCGATGGAAATGGAGGCGTCCGCCAGGTTAAAAATAGGGGAAAAAAATGTAAACCGTTCGCCTCCCCAGACCGGAATCCATGAGGGAAGCGTTTTATCTTCAATGATGGGCATGTACAGCATATCTACTACCCGTCCGTGTAAAAAACTTTCATACCCCTTAGGAGGAAATATTTTAGCTACTGCCACTCTTGTACTGTCTTCGAAAATCAAACCATAAAACATCGAATCGATCAGATTTCCAAGGGCACCGGCAAAGATCATAGAAACACAGATTATAAAGCCGGGATGATATTTTTTCTGAATGATGCTGCGAATATAAAATACGCCAAAAACTACCGCTATCATCCGGAATACGGTCAGCAGTACTTTTCCCCACTCGCCGCCGAACTTCCAACCCCAGGCCATACCTTCATTCTCTATGAAAAACAACCTGAACCAGGATCCTATTAAAGGAATCTGTTCATGATAGGACATTGTAGTTTTCACCCAGATTTTAAGCGCCTGGTCGGCGACTATGATCAAAAGTATTATTAAGACCGCTGTTCTGCTCTTCAACTTAAAATTTTTTGAGTGTCAAAGATAAGGCTTAAAGCACCATCTTATCAGCCTTGAAGGCCCTATAGCCTGCCAAAGATGTTATTTTTAACGACATGTGTTATTCTTCAAAATACACCCTTTTTACTCTCTGGGAAACGCCGGTGAGTATTTCATAAGGTATTGTTTCAGCCCAGGTCGCCACTTCGGTGACAGGCACTCCCTCCCCAAATACCGTAACCTCGTCCCCCGGAAGTACACCGGGGACGTCAGTCACATCGATCATGGTCATGTCCATGCACACACTCCCCACGATGGGGACCCGTGTACCATGCACCAGCATCCGGCCAATGCCGTTGCCCAGTTTCCGTGAATATCCATCAGCGTAACCTATTCTGACTGTAGCAATTACAGAATCCCTGCTAAGTTTTCCTCTCCGCCCATATCCAACAGTGTCATCTTTTGAAACGTGCTTCACCTGGGCAATGGTCGACTTTAGTGTAGAAACTTCCCGGAGTTCCGAATTTTCAGGCATTCCCGAATCAATTCCGTACAATCCTATGCCAAGCCTTACCATATCGAGCTGCAAATCAGGATGCCTGGAAGCTCCCGAGGAATTAGCAATGTGTTTTATTACCTCGTAATCCAGTTTTTTCTCTATCAGTGCAACCATTTCATGATATTTCGAAGCTTGTCCGAGAGTAAACCCGTCAAAATCAACGCTTTCACTTGCAGCCAGATGCGTATAGACGGACTGGACACGAAGTGCCGGATTGATCTCAAGGCTCACTATATCATCCAAAGACATACCCAGCCGGTTCATCCCGGTTTCAAGTTCCAGGTGTACAGGGATGTTTTTTAGTCCCCGCGATTCTACAAATTCTTCGAACAGCCGGTAGATTTCAAGACTGTAAAGATCCGGTTCAAGATTATATTCAATCAGTACATCAAAAGCAGCAGCATCAGTATTCATGACCATTATTGGCAACATGATACCGCCTTTCCTGAGCGCGACGCCTTCGTCGGCATAAGCAACGGCCAGGTAATCCACGTTATGAAACTGGAGCACGTTGGCAATTTCGAAACTACCACTGCCATAGGAGAAGGCCTTTACCATCGCCATGATCTTAGTACCGGGCGAGAGCAGATTTTTGTACTCATTAAGGTTATGCACTATTGCATTCAGGTCAATTTCAAGTACCGTCTGATGCACTTTTTGCTGAAGCAACTGGTCTATACCCTCGAGCTTAAATGTACGGGCACCTTTGATCAGGATAGTTTCATCACGGAAGTTCAGCCGGTTGAAGTCCTTCCTGAAGGCGGATACAGAAGGATAATGCATAATCTGAACGGGGTAATCAAACTGGGAAGCCGTGAGATTTTTAGATATTTCTTCGCCTATGGCGATTACCTTATGGATCTCATGTTCTTTCAGCAAGCCGGCAACCTGCCGGTAGAGTTCCTGGCTTTCGAGACCGGATTCAAGTATGTCTGAAAGGATCACCGTCTTGGCAGGATGTTGTTTCTGGTGTGATAAGAAATCCAGGGCGATCCTGAGGGAACTCAGATCAGAGCTATAGCTGTCGTTTATAACCGATGAGTTATTGATTCCACTTTTTAATTCGAGCCTCATCCCGACAGGAGCCAGTCTGTCCAGTCTCTCTTCAATAACATTTTCCTTAATACCCAGGTAGAACATCAGGCAGGCACAGTGCATTGCATTTTCTATCGAGGCATTATCCGTAAAAGGAAGTTGCAATTTCAGCTCATGAGCATTCAAAGCCAGCTTTACCTCGGTCTTCGAAGCACCGGTGTTGATTTCATGCACGCGGAGAAACGCTTTGTCATTTTTTCCCCAGCTTAGTAATTTGAAGACCTCCGTTAATTGTTCTCTTATGATTCTGTCTGTCCGTGCGTCATCGTTCCGGTATATAAGTACTTCGGCAGTTTTGAAAAGCAAAAGTTTTTCCCGCAGCTTTTCAGCCGGGCTTGCAAACCCTTCGTTATGTGCTTCACCAAGATTTGTAAAGATCCCGATGGTCGGCCTGATGATCTTCGCCAGCTTTTCCATCTCATTCGTGGTGGAGATCCCTGCCTCGAAAATGGCAAGCTGATGTTTTTCATTCATCTGCCAGACACTTAATGGAACACCTATCTGTGAATTATAACTGGCGGGACTGCGAACGATGCTAAAATCAGGTTCGAGTAACTGGTTCAGCCATTCTTTAACGATCGTTTTACCATTACTTCCGGTAATGCCGATAACCGGAATTTCGAAGAGGCTTCGGTGGTATGCAGCCAGTTTTTGCAAGGCGTCGATAGTATCACGCACCACTACAAAATTCGCATCATCAAAAAAGGCCAATCCGGGCATCCGGCTCACGATGAAGTTCCTTACCCCGCGATCATATAAAGTAGATATGAATTTGTGCCCGTCCCGGCGATTCCCGGTAATTGCAAAAAACAAAGTTTCAGCAGGATAGATCAGCTTACGGCTGTCTGTGAGCAAGTGAACAACCTTCTTCCTGCCACCGCCGAACCGGAGTTCTCCACCTATGATCCGACTGATTTTTTCAATATCGTAGTTCATGATTTATAATGGACTAAGCCGTGTTATCATCAGTGAAGATCCACATCGCCCGAATCAGTTTCACTGGTTCCGCCAACATGGTTCCTGGAAGCTACTGATAACGAATAAACGATCGAAGCAACGATACAAACGAGTATTACCAGTAAAGAAACATAGACAGGGATATGAATGGGTATGATCTCAGCTAACATTTTCAGACCGATGAACACAAGCACCACGGCGATACCTTGCTGCAAATGTGTGAACTTGTTGACTGCACCCTTTAATAAAAAGAAGAGTGACCTGAGACCAAGAACAGCGAAAATATTAGAGGTATAAATAACCATCCGGTTCTGAGAGATACCAAAAACTGCAGGTATGGAGTCCAGTGCAAAAACAATGTCCGTTGTGGCCAGCATTACCACAACAACAAAAATAGAAGTGTAGTATTTTTTGCCATTATAGATCATGGTGAACTTGCCGTCTCCATCCTGTGGTATCAGGGGCAGGAAGCTTTTCAGGAACCGGTAAACCTTGTTTTCTGCGAGGTTTGCGGGTTCATCATGCTTGGCCGAAAACATTTTAATACCAGTATATAAAAGAACCAATCCGAAAATATAAAGCAGCCATTCGAATCGTTCAACCAATGCAATGCCGACAGTGATAAATATCACTCTGAACACAATTGCCATCATGATACCTATCAATAGTACACGCGCATAATAATCTTCTTTAACCCCAAAAAAACTGAAGATAAGAATGAACACGAAGATATTATCGATACTAAGCGACCACTCAGTGAGATATGCGCTGAGATATTCAAGAGCGGTCCTTTGTCCATCTTCAAACCAGATAAAAACAAAAAACCCCATTGCCAGAGACACCCAAAACACAGTTTGCCATAGTGCCTTCCTGATGGTCATATGAGTACCCTTCTTACTCAATAAACCGAGATCGAATATCAATGCTACAACCAGTAAAATTCCAAAAGTTAAATACGTGATCTGATCGGGTGTCATGTAGGCTATTAATTTTATAAAGATAGGAAACAGCGAAAAATCACTGGTATTTGCGACGACGTATAAACTGGTAAATAAACCCGAAAATAGTGATCATTGCCATAGGCACAAGAATATTCAATATCTGCCATTGCAATTTTGAGCTGTCGGTTTTTTTCGGGTCAAGCAATCTTAGTGTAAAATCTTTGGCCCTGGCTTCGAGTATTCCTGATGGATTGGTAAGGTACTCTATACTGTTCAGGATGAAATCCTGGTTGGCATATTTATAATTTGTGAATTGATTTTCGCCCATGGCCAATGGCCCGTCTTTCTGGGTAAAAACATTGCTCACGATATCGGCATCTGAAATCACGATCATCTGATTTTTGGAAACAGACTGATTTTTAAAAGGCTGGCCCATTGCGTTTAACGAGTCTGCTTTTGCTCTCGACAGCCTGTTAGCGTATAAAGAAGTGAAGTTACCTTCCAGTAACATTGCGATAGGTATATTGCTTTTGTTGAAGGTGCTGATCTCTTCTTTGGTTTTAGCACTGTTTAACGTCACTATAGCCGGCGTACTCAATGACCTGGAAGCGGATGAAGTGGCGAGCAGTACTGTCTTTTTTATCCCTTCGGTTTTGATAGTGTCTATAGAGTTAGGAAACACGCTGAGCACATCATCCAGGTTTTTCGAGATCGGGTGCCCCGAATAGGAAGATAGCAAGGGGAAATACGGCCATGGTATCAATTCAACCTGTGGTTTATCACCAAAATTGCCAACGACCTGCGGTAACTTGTCACATTTTATATCCTGAACAAGATCAGGATTGATTCTTACCCCATATTTGAAGAGAATATCATCGATGTTGAGATTGCGGTCAAAGGCCACAAAGTCGCTTTGAGCACGAACCAGGCTGTCCATCTCTGCGTACAGTTTATCGATCAGCCATATCACCTTACCACCGTTCATTATATACTGGTCAATCTTCAATTTCTGATCGTCGTTGAATGCAATGGTTGGCTTAACGATCATGAGTGCATCAAAATCTTGCGGTAACACCGGGAAGCTATCGATCGGCACAAATCCAAATCCATAACTGGGCTTGAGCGTATTCTGAATCAGGTTGTAAACATTGTAAGTCTGGGGCTGTCCGTTACCAAGAAGATAACCAATCACTGCAACCGAATCCGTTGTGACCTTTTGAATCGCATTGGCAAACCTGTATTCCAGTAAAGCCTCGGCGTTATTAAGCGTTTGGTATCCACCGGTCATGCTCTGTCCTTCCAGCAGGTTCACAGCAATTTCGTTGTCTTTATAGGCAATTACAGCCCCCGGATAAACAAGCCTTTCCTCCTGTGATTCACCGGCGCTTGCCTGCACCTGGACATTCGTGGGCTTAAGACCAAGGGTATCGGTCAGGTAGTTGATAAAATTGACGCGTGCCGTATCATTTAGCCCTTCACCCGGACGCCCGAATTTTAGCTGGATATTTGCCTTGCCCAATTCCTTGAATTCCTGAAGTAATTCCTTTGATTCATCAGACAGCTTCTTGAATGGCGCGGGCATCTCTCCATCAAGAAAAAAAGTGATTGAAACCCTGTCGTCGAGATTGCGGAGCAGTCTTTTGGTGGGCTCAGACAATGTGTAGCGGCGTTCTTCGGTGAGGTCAAAACGGTAATGAATACCTGAAGCAACGTAATTTATGCCGATCAGTATCAGAAGGAGGTAAATCCACCAGTATTTTGAAGACAACAGTTTATTCATATCTATTGGTTATGATATCTGCAGGCGCTGGCTACGGAGTGCCAGGATGCAGATCATATATTCAGCTGTATTTCCTTACCAGGTTACGATTCGTGAAAACAAGGAAAAAAAGTATGATGCTAAGAAAGTAAACCAGGTCCCGTGTATCCACCACGCCACGGCTGATGCTTTTGTAGTGAAAATCGATTCCCAGCATCGCTATGAGATAGGCCGCACTGCCACTGGCAATGAGGCTTATTGCCTCAAATCCGTTATATATCACAAAACATAAAAACGCAGCGGCTATAAAGGCAACAACCGCATTATTTGTGAGACTGCTGCAGCAGATGCCAATGGCTACAAATACAGCAGAAAGAAATAACAATCCCATATAAGCACCGGCCGTACCCCCTGTATCCAATCCCTGTTCGAATGAAAGTGCATTAAGACTGACTGCATATATCGCAGTCGGAATAAGCGCGATGATAACAACGAGCAATGAGCCGAGGTACTTGCCCCCAACCACCTGCCAGGTGCTGAGTGGCTTGGTTTGTAGTATTTCATAAGTGCCGCTCCGGAATTCGTCTGAAAAACTTCGCATGGTGATGGCGGGAATCAGTAGTAACAGGATCATCGGCGCGAGTTCAAAAAACCGGTCAAGTGTTGTGTAACCGAAGTCGAGTATGTTATCCGGGAAGACGAAAAGAAAAAGTCCGTTAACCAATAAAAAGACGGCAATCGCAATATACCCGGTCAGGCTGCTGAAAAACTGCCGGAATTCTTTTTTACAAACAGACCACATGGGTACGAAAATAAGGCTTTAAGGTTAACCAATCATATTACACGCAACAGAACAACCAAGTCTTAAGAAAAATCCCTTCATTGGAAGGGACCTTATATCATTGTTCAAAAAACATGCTGTATTAAACAGGCAGGCTGTCGTTAAACCGCAAAGCTTTCGCCACAGGCACAACTTCTCGAGGCGTTGGGATTACTGAAATGAAATCCTTTGCCATTTAGCCCATCAGTAAAATCAAGTGTTGTATTCACGAGGTATAAGAAACTCTTTAGATCGGTTACAACCTTCACTCCCTTGTCTTCAAAAACCTGGTCATTTGGTTTGCTCTGATTATCGAAATCCATTTTATAACTCAGGCCTGAACATCCCCCTCCAACAACAGAAACACGAAGGAAAAAGTCGGGCTGGCCCTCGATATGAGCTTCCTGCATCAACTTTTCGACTTTTTCTTTTGCTTTATCGCTAACGTAAATCATAATAGTATAGTTATTATCGTAAAAATGCCATTTGTTATTGCAAATTTAGCCATTTTTCAGGCCGGATTCAATGCCCGCATCCCGGTAACAGCAACTTTAATCTTTTCTATAGTAAAATTGATTTCTTCCGGTGTCGTAAAACGCCCTACACCAAAGCGGAGGGAGCTATGTGCTTCAGCGTCATTGAGTCCAAGGGCTTTCAGAACATAGCTCGGTTCTATGGACGCCGAGGTACAGGCCGATCCTGACGAAACCGCCACATCTTTATTTATGGCCATCAACAGGGCCTCGCTTTCCGCGCCGGTAAAGGAAATATTGGTGACCTGGGGCAGCCTGGACTCCCGGCTCCCGTTTACAAAGCTGCCGGGTATTTCCAGAAGACCCTTTTCGAGGGTATCCCTTAGTTCCTTTAGCCTGGTACCTTCATCTGGAAGTTCAAGAGCGGCTATCTCGCAGGCTTTACCCAGCCCGGCGATGGCCGGAACATTTAGTGTTCCACTTCTCATACCCCTTTCATGACCTCCCCCATCCATTTGTGGCACTAATCTTACCCTGGGATCCTTTCTCCTTATATATAAGGCACCTACGCCTTTTGGGCCGTATAACTTGTGCCCGCTGAAACACAAAAGGTCGATTCCGTCGTCAATGACATTAACCGGGATCTTGCCCACTGCCTGGGTGGCATCAGAGAAAAAGATGATACCATGTTGTTTTGCAATCTCCCCGATCTCGCGTACCGGTTGGACCGTACCTGTCTCATTATTCGCATACATGATTGCGATCAGGATAGTTTCAGGCCGGATGGCAGCCTCAAGTTCAGTAAGGCTGATCAGGCCTTCCCGGTTAACCGGCAGCCAGGTAACGGAAGCTCCTTTTTTCTCGAGACCCTTGCAGGTGTCAATGACGGCTTTATGTTCAGTCGTAACAGTGATGATATGATTGCCTTTCACCGCATACATTTCGTATACACCCTTAATGGCAAGATTCACGGCTTCTGTGGAGCCCGAAGTAAAAACCAGTTCTTTCGGACCGGCGCCAACCAGCCTGGCAGCCTGTTCCCTCGCCAGATCCACCGCTTCTTCGGCCTGCCACCCGTATTGGTGGTTCCGGCTGGCTGCATTACCAAAATGTTCGGTGAAATATGGCAGCATGGTTTCAACAACCCGGGGGTCGCAGGGAGTCGTTGCATTATGATCGAGATAGACTGGTAATTTCATTTCTTTAGCAATAACATAAAACTACTATAAATGGTTCTATTTTCGGGTTTGCAAAAACCACCGGATGCTAAAGATCGAACATATAGGAATCGCTGTGAAAAAACTGGAAGAAGCAATTCCTCTTTACGAGGCATTGCTGAATACACCAAGTTATAAAACGGAAACAGTTGCGTCAGAAAACGTAATCACCGCCTTTTTCAGGAAAGCGGAGACGAAAATCGAGCTGTTAGAGAGCACCGACCCGGATGGTGTTATTGCAAAGTTTATTGAGAAAAAAGGAGAAGGCATTCACCATATTGCCTTTGAAGTGGAAGATATTGAAGCCGAAATGAAAAGACTGGTTGAAAAAGGATTTGTGCTGCTCAACGAAGTGCCAAAGCCCGGCGCCGATAACAAACTTGTTTGTTTCTTTCACCCACGTACTACCGGCGGCGTCCTGATCGAACTCTGCCAGGATAACTCATAACTCATAACTCATCACTCATCACTATATTCCCCCTTCTTCTTCCATCACCTTGTTAAGCCCGAGTTTTGTTATAGCAATAGAGGAAGCGATCTGGCTTGCGTCCTTTTTATTGTACGCTTTACCTTCAGCAAGGCAAACGCCGTCAACCATAGCACCTATTGTGAAGAGTCTGCGGCCGCCTTCTATTTTTTCGTCGAGGGTTTCAAATTCAAGGTTCTTGCCATTTTTATTTGCCCAGCCATAAAGTTTGTTCTTGTTATTGATCTCAAGATTTTCAAGATCTTCCATAAACAGGTGGGGTATAATAATAACTTCAAGCACCCACTTTTTTGTTTTGTCAAAACCCTTATCAAGGTAAACTGCGCCCACAAGCGCTTCCAGCGTGTTACCAAAGATCTGGCTCATCTTAAGTGAGTTGTCAAACTTGTTGAAGAAGGTAACCTTCTTGATACCCATTTTGATGGCGATCTCGTTAAGTTTATTCCGATTCACCATTTTGCTTCTCATCTCTGTAAGAAACCCTTCTTCTTTATACGGATATTTCTTGAACAGGAAGTCTGCAACGATGCCACTGAGAATGGCATCACCAAGATACTCGAGTCTTTCATTGTTTTCATCGGCTGTATCTCTTACCGATCTGTGCGTGAGAGCGGCTTTGTATAATGCAACCTTGCCTGGTGTAAAGCCTAGTACGTTCCTTAGACTTTTTTTAAAAGAAACATTATTGTTATTACCTCTGAATCTGTTGAGAATGCGGACTAAAGTCAAGGCTTATGGTTTTTTTTCCTCAGGTCAAAAATTTTGGATGCTAACGAAAGTTACAAAAAAAACCTGCATGTCAGAACATATTCTTTCATTACGGAGTGCGCATTCTTGTGGAATTGCTGTAAGATCAGGGAACATACTTTTTCACGATCACGCATGCATTATGACCGCCGAATCCAAAGGTGTTACTCAGTGCCGCCCTTACTGTACGTTTCTGGGGTTTGTCGAAAGTGAAATTGAGTTTGGGATCAAGTTCAGGATCATTCGCATAATGATTAATAGTTGGAGGAACCATATCATCTACTACGCTCATGATACAGGCAATTGCTTCCACTACGCCGGCAGCACCCAGGCAATGACCGGTCATAGATTTTGTTGAGCTGATATTTACTTTATAAGCATGCTCACCGAAAACATCCATGATAGCTTTGATCTCTGCAAGATCACCAAGCGGGGTGGAAGTTCCATGGGTGTTGATGTAGTCTATGTCCTCAGGTTTGAGACCAGCATCACGTAGGGCTGCAAACATTACATTTTTCGCCCCGAGTCCCTGCGGATGTGGGGCAGTGATATGATGCGCATCGGCTGTGGCACCACAGCCGGCTATCTCACAATAAATCCTGGCGCCGCGGGCAAGGGCATGATCAAGATCTTCAAGGATCAGCATGCCCGCACCCTCACCCATAACAAACCCATCCCTGTCTTTATCATAGGGACGGCTGGCCGTTTTGGGATCGTCATTGCGTTCGCTGAGGGCCTTCATCGCGTTGAAACCGCCTACTCCTGACTCACTGATTACGCTTTCAGAACCTCCGCTAAGTATGATATCTGCCTGGCCAAGTCTGATCAGGTTAAAAGCTTCCATGATACCATTGGTAGAAGAAGCGCAGGCACTTACCACGGCGAAGTTTGGTCCGCGGTATCCATGTCGCATTGATATCTGTCCTGCAGCAATATCAAGGATCATTTTTGGAATAAAGAAGGGATTAAAACGGGGAGTTCCGTCACCCTTACCATAATTAATTACTTCTTCCTGGAAGGTGAGAATGCCGCCAATTCCGCTGGCGAATATAACTCCAACACGATCTTTATCGATATCGTCACCCGAGATGCCTGCATCATTTACGGCCTCATCACTCACGGCCAGGCCGGTTTGCGTGAAACGATCAATTTTACGCGCTTCCTTCTTTTCCAGGAAGTTCAGCGGGTCAAATCCCTTTAATTCGCAGGCAAATCGTGTTTTGAATTTTGATGCGTCAAAAAGAGTAATGTTGTCAGCGCCCGAAACCCCACCGATAAGATTGTTCCAATAATCAGGTAAATTATTACCGATTGGTGTCAGAGCACCAATACCTGTTACAACTACTCTTTTTAACTTCATATAGCTGTGCTCATATAGATTTAGTAACAAATCCGCCTTCGCAGCACATCCAGGCTACAGAAAGGCGGATCTTAAGGGTATTGCATCTGAAGTCAATCAGTTAATTACTTAGCATGTTCTTCTAAGTACGCAACAGCCTGACCTACAGTAGTAATAGTTTCAGCTTGCTCATCTGGGATGGAAATGTTGAATTCCTTCTCGAACTCCATGATTAACTCAACGGTGTCCAATGAATCTGCACCTAAATCATTAGTGAAGGAAGCCTCATTGGTAACTTCTGCTTCTTCTACACCTAGCTTATCAACGATGATCTTTTTAACTCGTGTTGCGATGTCTGACATTTTAGTAAAGTTTAGTTACGGCTGCAAAAATATAATTTTTGAGTTAACCACAAGAAATAGGTGGTTATTAATTACAAGTATGTAAAATTTGCGCTAAGATAAGCCTCTCATCTATAGAGCGGTAATTTTCTTTTAAAGTTTCAAAATAAATTTGATACAGCCTAAATCCTTATATTGCGACCGACATACTCCCAAAATCCCTTTAATTCATGGCGCTTAAAATTATCGATCACGGCTCCCCGGAATATCAGCAGATGGTACAGTTGAGAAACGACATTCTGCGTAAGCCGCTTGGTCTGTCTTTTACACCTGAAGAGCTGGCCAAAGAAAAAGATGAGGTCCTGATAGGAGCTTTTGAAGATGAAAAGATGCTTGGGTGTTGTATGCTTGTCAGATCTGGTAGCTCCACAGTCAGATTAAGACAGATGGCTGTACTGAATAACCTCCAGGGTAAAGGTATAGGCCGGGCATTAATGCAGTTTGCTGAAAACATTGCCCGCGACCTGGGCTATAAGAAACTTACCATGCACGCACGCGTAACCGCAGCGGGCTTTTATGAAAAGCTCGGGTACAAGGTCGTTGGCGACAAGTTTGAAGAAGTAACCATTCCGCACTACTCAATGGAAAAATCACTGATATCTTCCGACGAAGACACTCTAGCTTAGTGATGAGTGATGAGTTATGAGTTATGAGTGGAAAACAACTCATAACTCATAACTCATCACTCATCACTCTATTTAACGATTCTAATATTAAACGGATACCTATACAGCTTGCCTTCGCTCGCGCGGATCGAAGCAACTATTGCGAGGATTATGTTTACAATCCCAATCACCCAAAGCAAAAGAAAACCAATCAACAGGATAACCAGGAGAATAGAAATGAAGTAAAGGATGAGGATGGTTATCTGGAAGTTCAGTGATTCCTTCGCATGAACGGATACAAACTGCGAATCCTTGTTCTTAATAAGATAAATGATCAGTGGACCAAGGATGCCAACACCCGGAACCACCGTAAGTATATGAGATAATACCGCAAAAGTGCGATCATCGCCCGTTGGAGCCACCAGGGGTGTATCTTCTGTACCCAGGTATGATCTGTTTTCGTACGACATAAGGAGTTTTATATTAAGTTACCAATATTTTTAATGAGTCAACATTTCTGCATTAAGTTTGCAGGTCATAGCCAGTTTCTGAAGCACTGGCACGACTAATTTCCCGGTGATGCGATTCCTTAATTTCTGTGCTGCATGTTGTTTATTCTTTAATTCATTTGTCGTTAATGGCCAGGAATATTACAGGTCCGTGCAGATCAAACCCGACTCAGTTGAACGGGGAACCAGGCTGTTCATGGAAAGTCTGCGATCCATAAGCCAACCAGGGTCAGCCGAGGCTCAACGGCTGTACAGGGATTCCCTCGCTGCAATACTGATGAAAGCAGATGCAGTGTTCAACAACGGAAAAAACATTTCCGCGGCCGCACTGGATACCCTGCTACCGAGACCAACGTTCAGACTGATAAATGATCTCCTGTGGTTGAATTTTAAAATCTCATCTGATAAAAGCCAGGCAATTTCATTGATACGGGTTCTGGCAAGCCGTTATCCTGCTGAAGAATATGTGCAGGGCAATCTTTTTTTGGCCTATCAGCTAACAGGAATGAATGATTCTGCAAAAGCAGTGACCCAACGTTACCTCAATCTGAAAAGCGAGGGATTTACTTCGATGCATATAGCGGGGAGGATAGTTGATAATGATAAGGATGGAAATTTGCATAAAATCATCAGCCTCGGCTCGGACAGTTTCCGGCTCTTTACCCAAAACAAACTTTATAAATTCCCCGCCGACCTGGACTCAATCCGAAACGCCCTCGCGATAAGCATTTTGCATCGTGCCGGGGCAGTACAGGCACCGGATAAAATTACAGGAAGGCTCATCCTCGACTTTGCTGACCTGACTGCCAGGGATAAGTTGTATGCAGAAGTTTTACCCTTCTATGATATGGCAGTGAGTTACGACCCGGCGCTGGCGTCCATAGTAGCCGAAAGAAAAACAGTGATCGCTGATACGGAGAAATCAGTAAACGAAACATTCAGGTGGGCAAGCATTTTTTACGCTATTCCCCTGCTTTCTTTTGTGCTGATTTTTGTGAGCTGGTTGAGATCGAAAAGAAACAAGAATTCTTCGACATAAACAGACTGACAACTATATAAACAGACTGAAAACACCGATCGGAGAGAAAAACCTACTGCGCCGGTTAAACTACCTCTTCTTTATTTGCGAAGTTGTGCATCCTCTGCAGAAAGCCTAGGATCTGCTGCATGCTTTTCACATCTTCAACCACCAGTAAGAACAATTTGCCAACCTGTTTCAGCTTAGCCTTGTTGGTCTGTGTCTGCAGGTAAGTTAATATACTCTGGAAAGTATCTGACTCAAAATAAGGCGAATCCGCCTTATTGATGAAATAACATCTCAGCTGTTCATCCTTTAGCAACATCTTCTCGAAACCAAGCGCGACCGCCACGCGTCTCGAACGAACAGTATCAAACAGATCAATTACCTGCTTGGGCATCGGCCCGAACCTGTCGGTGAGTTCAGTGGCAAAGGCCTGCAGCTCTTCTTCATTTTCGCAGTTATCGAGTCTTGTATACAGAGTGAGTCTCTCAGTTACTGATTCTACATAACTGTCTGGTATAAGTATCTCCAGGTCGGTATCTACTGTACAATCCTGTACAAAGTCATCCTGCCTGGTAATCTCCTCTTTAAACAACCCTTTGAACTCCGTACGTTTTAATTCGCGGATCGCTTCATCCAGAATTTTCTGGTACATCTCAAAACCAATCTCAGCCATGAAGCCACTTTGTTCACCACCCAGCATGTTTCCTGCGCCTCGGATATCCAGGTCACGCATGGCAATCTGGAATCCGCTACCCAGTTCGCTATGTTGTTCCAACGTTTGTAAGCGTTTCCTCGAGTCGTTCGGCAATGAACTCATAGGCGGTGCCATAAGATAACAGAAAGCTTTTTTATTGCTGCGGCCAACACGACCCCTTAACTGGTGAAGATCACTCAGTCCAAAATGATGAGCATTGTTTACAATGATGGTGTTGACATTCGGAATATCCACCCCGCTCTCCACGATGTTTGTACAAACAAGCACATCATACTTCTTATCTATAAAATCAAGTATCCGCTCTTCCAGTTCATGACCTTCCAGCTGGCCATGAGCAAAGCCAATGCTTACATCAGGACAAAGGGCCTGGATAAGCGCAGCCATTTCGGCAAGGCCGAGCACCCGGTTATGTATAAAAAACACCTGGCCCCCACGTTCCGTTTCATAATAGATCGCATCGCGGATGGTATCTTCATTGAAGACAACAACCTCGGTTTGAATCGCCTGCCTGTTTGGCGGTGGTGTATTCATGATGCTCAGATCCCTTGCACCCATAAGGCTGAACTGAAGCGTTCTTGGGATAGGCGTCGCCGTTAGGGTAAGGCAATCTACATTGGTTCGCAGTGTTTTGATCTTTTCCTTATGAGCCACACCAAATTTCTGTTCTTCATCAATAACCAATAGTCCCAGGTCCTTGAACTTGACTTCTTTTCCAAGTAATCCGTGGGTACCTACTATTATATCAATTTTTCCTGTCTCTAAACGCTGAAGTACTTCTTTCTTTTCCTTTGAAGATTTGAAACGGTTGATATAGTCCACTGTTACCGGGAAATCCTTCAACCTGTCCTTCAGGGTTTTGTAGTGTTGAAATGCGAGGATAGTTGTGGGAACCAGAACGGCTGCCTGCTTACCATCAAGGCAGGTTTTGAATGCTGCACGAATGGCAATCTCCGTTTTACCAAAGCCAACATCACCGCAAACAAGCCGGTCCATCGGAGATGGAGATTCCATATCTTTTTTTACATCGGCTGTTGCTTTCGCCTGGTCAGGTGTATCCTCATATATAAAGGAGGCTTCAAGCTCGGTTTGCATGTAATTGTCAGGCGAATGAGCAAAACCCTGCTGAGCTTTTCTCTGGGCATAAAGCTTTATCAGGTCGAACGCTATCTCCTTAACTTTGATCTTGGTTTTCTCCTTCAGTTTGGACCAGGTATCACTACCAAGTTTATTCACTTTAGGTATTGTTCCCTCTTTCCCCGTGTATTTGGAGATCTTGTGCAGTGAGTTGATGTTCACATAAAGGATATCGCTATCCTTATAAATGATTCTTACTGCTTCCTGTATTCTTCCGTTTGCTTCAATTTTCTGAAGTCCGCTGTAACGTCCGACACCATGATCAATATGCGTTACATAATCCCCTGGCTGAAGCTCGCGTAAGGTCCGTAGCGTTAACGCCTTGTTTTTATTATAAGCCTGCTTAACCTTGTATTTGTGATAGCGTTGAAATATCTGGTGGTCCGTATAACAAACTGCCTTTATGCTTTCATCTATAAAACCTTCGTGTACTGAAACCGGTATGGGGATAAACTGAATCTCTGCACGCAGATCTTCAAATATGCTATGAAGTCTTTCGAGCTGCCGCGGATTCTCAGCAAAAAGATAAAGCGTGTAATTTTTTGCCATCCAGCTTTTCAGATCGGCGATAAGCATATCAAACTGGCGGTTAAATGCCGGTTGGATACGCGTCTGAAATTCTATGGTTTCAAAATTCTTCCCGCCAAAAACTGATGGCTTCGGGCCAAAGCTGAGCACTTGTCTTTCCCGTAATTTTTCTTCGATAAGCCGGGCACTTACAAAGTCTTCAGGCCTTACCTCTATCTTCTCGACCTTGTCTTCATCTTCCTTTTTTCCATAACCACCTGAATCACGGAGTTCAAGGAACAATTGCAGGTCTTCTTCCTGGGTAATGATCCGGTCACGGGTAAGTTCCCAGTCCTGCATCCATATTATCGTGTTGCCTGGCAAGAAGTCAAAAAGAGAAACTTTATCCTGGTCTTCAAACTGGGTCTCTATATTGGGGATGATGTTTACCTGCAGCAGCTTGCGTTCACTTAACTGGGTTTCAGGATCGAAGATGCGGATAGAATCCACATCATTCCCAAAAAGCTCAAGGCGGTACGGTTTCTCGTTTCCAAATGAATAGATGTCAAAAATGCCACCCCTTAAAGCAAACTGGCCGGGTTCATAAACAAAGTCGGTTCTTTCGAAGCCATAGTTCACCAGCTTTTCGATCATTCCGTCGATGTCGATGGTCTCATTGGTTTTTATCTGTATGATATTACCGGAAAGCACGTTTGGCAAAATCACCTTTTCGAAGATCGCTTCGGGATAAGTAATGATGATCTTTTTGTTTCCACCGCCACTCCATTTCATCAACGCTTCTGCCCTGAGCATAACATGGCTGCTATTGAGCAAACGGAAATTTTTGCGGTTTTTAAAAGATGATGGAAAGTAAAAAAGGTCCAGTGCGTTGGTCAGGTTTTCCAGCGTATTGTGCAGGTAAGCGGCATATTCAGCATCCTCACAGATCACAACGTGATTGAATGAAGAGGATTTCGGGTGTTGAAAAACGCCATTTATGACAAAGGCGGGTGAGCTGCCATGGAGGTTTTTAAGATGGATATGTTCCGGCTGCTCATAGGACAACCTGTCCGCCAGTTCAAAAAGGCGGGGGCTGTTCTTATATCCATCGAGCAAAGTTTGCAAATTCATATTGCGGCGCGAAGTTACTGATACTTGGTGAGATCACCTGCCGGATTATCACCAGGGTTGTTAATCAGCACCTAAATTTTGGTAACAATATCGGGCCATCTTCCCCAACAATATTGAGCCATATATATAACCCTTTTAGTACATTTAGAAAAAGCTAACTCATGCTACAGCCATGGCGAATCGGAAAGGTTATAAAAATAGCCGAAGAAACACCCAGCACCAGGCGATACTGGATCCAGGTTCCCGAGCTCGAAAACTTTGATTTCAAACCGGGTCAGTTTGTAACACTGGATTTACCGATTCATGAAAAACCCAATAAGCGCTGGCGGAGTTACTCCATTGCATCATGGCCGGACGGGACCAATGTATTCGAACTGATCATTGTGCTGCTCGAGGGTGGTTTGGGTACCAATTACATCTTCAGCCAGATCACGGTTGGCTCGGAGTTCATCCTCCGCGGTCCCCAGGGTGTTTTTGTGTTACCGGAACCCATTGAAAAAGACCTGTTCTTCATCTGCACCGGAACCGGGGTTGCACCCTTCAGGGCAATGGCTCACCATATCATGAATCACAATGTGCCACACAAAATGATCTACCTGATCTTTGGTTGCCGCAAGTTTGGTGATGCCCTATACGGGAAGGAATTAAGAGAACTTTCCAGAGACATGCCGGGCTTTCAGTATATACCTACCTATTCGAGGGAAGAACCCGTCTCCACACCCGATGGGGATGATCATCTTGTCCGGATCGGTTATGTGCACCAGGTTTATGAAGAGATCTGCAAGAAATCGAACGGAACCCCCGCCTCTTTCTTTTTATGTGGGTGGAAGAATATGATCGATGAAGCGAAACAACGGATAACTGCCCTTGGTTATGACAGGAAGTCGATTCACCAGGAACTATATGGATAAGGCAGATTTCGTTTGACTATGAACCGGAATTTTTCAGATTGTCTTTTCTCGTTGGAACCTTGGCTGTAAGGTCATGAGTATCAGGCGATTTATCGTCTCTTACCGGCTTCATGGCAATTACCGGGATATGCATTTGCTTGATTTGTTGTTCGAGTATTGCATTTTCCCTTTGCAGATCAAGAATTTCCGAGTGATTTGAAAGCATCTCATTTTCCAGTTCTATCACCTTTTTTCTGAGGGATATAATCTGTCGGCTGCGAAAGATAAATCCGAGGAAAGCTGCGCCCACTACCAGACCCACTAAGAGCAGCGCGTTAACATTCAATTGGATAGCAAGCATATCGAGCGTATTTTTCGTTATAGGATATCACGAGGTTCGGGATTTCGGGTTCAAATTATATTGGACAACGGCTCAAATTAACAATTAAAGCTTGTAATTCATAGTTTGGGGCATTTTAACTGCGAGAATGATTAACCAGGCAAATTCATCAAAATCTGGTTCCTGACAATCTCGGCTACCATATTGGCCTGGATCCGCTCCTGTTTCATCGAGTCCCTGTATCTTATTGTCACGGTACCATCCTCCTTCGACTGATGATCTACAGTAATACAAAAAGGTGTGCCAAGGGCGTCCATCCGACGATAGCGCTTGCCAATCGCGTCTTTTTCTTCATAAAAACACCGGAAATGCGGCTTACACTTATCAAATATTCCCTGTGCAATTTCCGGTAACCCGTCTTTTTTAGTCAACGGAAAAACTGCAAGTTTTATTGGAGCCAGGGCCGGAGGGAATCTCAGAACCACCCGGCTATCCGGTTTATCATCTGTACTGAGATCTTCCTCGTGGTAAGCCTCGCTGAGAATGAGCAGAACCGTGCGATCGAGGCCGATTGAAGTCTCGATTACATAAGGAATATAATTCTGGTTGATGTCATTATCGAAATACTGCATCTTCTTTTTGCTGAATTCCTGGTGATTTTTCAGGTCAAAATCACCCCGGGAGTGAATTCCTTCCACCTCCTTAAATCCGATGGGAAACTCGTATTCAATATCACAGGCAGCTTTCGCATAATGGGCCAGTTTCACATGATCATGGAAACGGTATTTTTCTTTTGGTATACCCAGGTCAAGATGCCATTGCATTCTCTGGGTTTTCCAGTATTCGTACCATTCGTTTTCAGTGCCGGGGCGGATAAAAAACTGCATCTCCATCTGCTCAAATTCGCGCATCCGGAAAACAAATTGTCTGGCAACAATCTCATTACGAAATGCTTTTCCTATCTGGGCAATTCCGAAAGGAATCTTCATCCGTCCGGTTTTCTGAACGTTCAGGAAGTTTACAAAGATTCCCTGGGCGGTCTCTGGTCTAAGGTAAATCTCGCTCGCATCTTCTGCAACTGATCCTACCGAAGTAGAAAACATGAGGTTAAACTGGCGGACTTCGGTCCAGTTAGCGGTTCCGCTTACCACGCACTTTATCTTTCGGTCTTCTATAAGTTTTTTGAGTCCGTCAAAATCATCCGCCGCAATCAAGGCATCCATTTCCGACAGCAAAGCCTGGGCTTCTTCAGGCTTATTCTCCTGCTCAAGTTTCTCAGCAGCTGCTTCGATCAGGTGGTCCACCCGGTATCTTTTCTGGCTGTCTTTATTATCGATCATGGGATCGCTGAAATTGTCCACGTGGCCGCTGGCCTTCCAAACCGTCGGATGCATAAAAATAGCCGCGTCAATCCCAACGATGTTCTGATGCATCTGGGTCATGCTCTTCCACCAATGATCCTTGATATTCTTCTTGAGTTCCGAGCCCCATTGACCATAGTCGTAAACGGCGCTCAGACCGTCATAAATTTCGCTGGATTGGAAAATAAAACCGTATTCTTTGCAATGAGATATAATCGCCTGGAACTTATTTGGATCTGTCGACATAATGGCGGCAAAGATAGGATGAAGCTTTTAAAATCTTTGGTTTGAGTGGTTTCAATCTTATTTCAACTTATCGTTATTGAGATGTCTTGTCGAATCCCGTTCGTTCTTTTTTTGGATATTCTGTTCAAGTGCATCGGTCAGATCAACACCTGTCTGATTGGCAAGACAGATAAGCACCCAAAGCACATCGGCCATCTCATCTGCGAGTTCCTTCCCCTTGTCTGAGTTTTTGAACGACTGGTCACCGAATTTTCTCACCATTAGCCTGGAAAGCTCGCCGACCTCCTCCATCAGGATGCCAAGATTGGTAAGCTCGGAAAAATAACGCACCCCCACTTCCTTTATCCATTTGTCAACTGTGTCCTGGGCCTGCCTTAAAGTGATTTCTTTTGTTGTTGATGACATAGATGATAATTAAACGGGTTTTAACTTAAAGCAGATGTCCGAAAACCTGGCCGGCAATCAAAGAACTGGATACACTGTTATTCTCTGTTCTTCGAATCAATGATTATTGTGACCGGCCCGTCATTTATAAGTTCCACCTTCATATCGGCTCCGAAGAGGCCGGTAGCAATTGTAGAACCGAGCTCTTTTTCTAAGGTCCGGATCATCGTTTCATAGAGCGGTACCGCTACCGGTGGTTTAGATGCCTTTATATAAGAAGGACGGTTTCCCTTTTTCGTGCTTGCATGGAGGGTGAACTGGCTCACCAGCAAAATTTCTCCCCCGCAATCTTTGACGGAAAGATTCATGACCCCCTGGGAGTCGTTGAAGATCCTGAGGTTCACGATTTTAGTGGAAAGCCAGTCGATGTCTTCCTGGCCGTCATTGTCTTCAATCCCTACCAACACGAGCAAACCATTATTGATCGAACCCCGTATACTATTATCTATAGTAACTGAAGCCCTTGACACCCGTTGAATGACCACTTTCATCCGTACTTTTTTGATTGCTTCTGGCCCGTTTTATTCCGTAAACACTGCGATCACCCTTAGCCTAATTTTTTACCTTTAAGGAATGAAGGTAGATATTTCGAAAGAGATCCGTTTTACAACTGCCCGGAGCGGGGGTGCAGGAGGGCAGAATGTAAATAAAGTCGAAACTATGGTTGCCGGCTCACTTCATATTGCCAACTCCCTGGTTCTCAACGGAGAGCAAAAAGAAATTTTGTACAAAAAGCTCGCCAACAGAATAAATTCAGATGGGGTTTTGCAACTAAAAAGCCAGATTCATCGTTCTCAGTTGGCAAATAAAGAGGAAGTCGTTGAAAAGATGACTGACCTTATCAGCCAGGCACTGATCAAAAAAAAGCCGAGGCTGGCTACGAAACCGTCAAAAGCCGCTAAGCAGAAGCGACTGGAATCGAAGAAAAAGGATGCTGTTCATAAACAAAACAGGAAAAAGATCCGGAATAATTTTGATTAGTAGTCTGCCCCTGAAAACGCTTAATCAATATGACATCGTCAAAAATCAAGCTGGTTATATCTTTTGCCGGAATCCTGGTTTTGCTGGGATCCTGCCAGAAACAATTGAGGTTCGACGATGTGCCTGGGAAGGATCACAACCTGGTGATCAATTTCAGGGCGGTCGTGGATACGGCCCAGCTTGTATTTGGTAAACAATACAGGAATTTTTTTGACGAACCCTACCAGGTGAGTGCCTTCAAATTTTACATACATGCCATCCAGATGATCAATACGGATTCGGGCAAGGTGTTCGAACTGCCGAAAGACAAATATTACCTGGTGGATTTTAGCGACCCGGCGAACACCAGGGTCCGGATCGGTGTGCAGCCCTTTAAATACAACCGCATTGCCTTCACCCTTGGAGTGGATAGCACACGCAACGTGAGCGGTGCCCAAACGGATGCACTTGATCCTGGCAAAGGAATGTTCTGGACCTGGAACACCGGCTACATTATGGCTAAGCTTGAAGGAAATTCACCTTTGGCCGCTACCCCGAATAATGCTTTCGAATATCATATCGGCGGATTCAGGACAGGGGAGAACGTGGTAGAAAAAGTAACCCTTCTTTTTCCATTTACGTCAGAGATCGACCTTAAACCGGGAAAAACAACGGAGATGTCCATTTCTGCCAACGTAAACTCCTGGTTTTACAACCCGCACGATATCATGATAACCGCCGATCCTACTTGTATGACTCCCGGGAACCTGGCGGTAAGGATTGCGGAAAATTACCGGAAAATGTTTACTGTTGTGGACATAGTAAATGAACCTTGACCACTCGCTGGACTATATTACTGAGCTTTGCGTTTTGCTTTTTGGCCGTATTGGTCAATGCCTGCAAAAAGAACGGCGACGCGGGCGCATATACCACACCGTTATCATTTAATATCCCTGAAGGTTTTCCTGCCCCGGTTTATGATTTCAGTACAAATCCGCTGACCCAGCAGGGTTTCGACCTTGGTAAAAAATTATTTTATGATGGCAGGCTGTCAAAAGACGGAAACTTCCCATGTGCTTCCTGTCACCAGCAGTTTGCCGGCTTTGCAACGCTCGATCACGATCTGAGCCATGGGTTCAACAATCAGTTCACCACCCGCAACGCACCAGGGTTATTTAACCTTGTCTGGCAAAAACAGCTGCATTGGGATGGAGGGATCAATAACCTTGAGGTGCAACCGCTTGCTCCCATTACTGCTACCAACGAAATGGCAGAAGATATAAATGCTGTGGTTGCAAAACTTAAGGAAGATGCAGAATACCGCCGGATGTTTGCTGCAGCCTTTGGTGATGGGGAAATTACGAGTCAACGTATGCTGCTTTCACTTACCCAGTTCATGGGTATGATGGTATCATCAAATTCAAAATATGATAAGATGAAACGCGGGGAGGCGGTCTTTAATTCAAACGAACAGGCGGGATACGAGATCTTCAAAGTCAAATGCGCATCATGTCATACCGAACCGATGTTTACTGATTTCAGTTATCGTAATACAGGTTTGCCCCTGAACCCTACACTCAAGGACCTCGGAAGAATGCGTATTACCAACCGGTCGCCGGACTCGTTGAAGTTTAAAGTTCCGAGCCTCAGAAACGTTTTTCTTACTTATCCATACGGCCACGACGGACGCTTTAGCTCCATTGGTCAGATGCTTGATCACTACAACACGGGCGTGAAAAAAAGTGCAACGCTTGATCCATCGCTGGCTAACGGAATCAGCTTGTCGTTCAACGACCGGTATTACCTTATCCAGTTCCTGGGTACGCTGACTGACTCCGTATTTATCAATGATAAACGATTTGCACAACCATAAGTCTCCAAACCAGGCCATAACCAACTTCCTTTTCCTTAATTTTGAGCCCTTACAAGTAAAAAGATTTTTTTGAGCGGAATTAAAAAACTTGCCGGCCAGACCTTATGGTACGGTGTTCCAAGGATTTTCGGGAGATTTCTGAATTTTGGTATCAGCCTGTTGGGTTTCCGTCTTTATGATCCCGGTGCTTCATCTTATTTCACCCAGGTGTATGCGGTGATTCCTTTTCTTTCAATTTTATTTACGTACGGCCTCGAAACCAGTTACTTCCGCTTTGCACAAACGCACGACCGGAAAAAACTCTATAATACCATCAATGTCTCGATCATTGTTTCGACGGTCCTGTTGACCTTACTGTTGTTTTTGTTTAAAGATTCAGTGGTCAGTTTTATGGAGATGGAAAAACATCCTGAGTTTGTAACATGGATGTTGTGGATCGTTTTCTTTGATACGCTGATTGCAATACCGATGGCTAAGCTGAGATTGGAAGAGCGGCCACAGAAATATGCATTCATCAACTTTTTTGGAATAATTCTGAACATTACCCTGGTTTTGTTTTTCTATTATGTGGCAAAACCTGCATATGAGGCGGACCACAGGTCATTTCTTGGAAGCTTTTTTGATCCAAAGGTCGGGATAGGTTATTTTATTCTGGCTAATGTAATCGCAAGTGCAGCAACGATGTTGCTGCTATGGAAGGAGTATGCAGCATTCAGGTTCGAGTTTGACAAGAAGTTATGGCGGGAGGTAATGAAGTATTCATATCCCTTGCTGATCGTTGGTACGGGTGGAATGATCAACGAGATGTTAAGCCGCGCCGTTTACCAGAAGATCCTTCACGATGACCCCGCCCGCGAGGAGTTTGAGCTGGGTGTGTTCGGTGCAAATTATAAACTCGCCATCCTGATAACCATCTTTATCCAGGTATTCCGGATGGCGGCCGAGCCCTTCTTCTTTAACCAGTCAAAAAACGAAGGTGCCCAACGCACTTATGCCAGGGTGATGAAATTTTTCGTGATTGCCTGCTGTTTCATGTTTCTGGTAATTAGTTTATTTCTTGATATATGGAAATTTCTTATTGCTTCGAAACATCCGGAATATGCGGAGGGCATAAACATAGTTCCGGTACTTGCGATGGCAAGCATATTCCTCGGCATTTATTATAATCTGTCAGTCTGGTATAAACTCACCAATAAAAATATGATGGGTGCCTATGTGACCATTGGCGGCGCCGTGATCACCATCGTCCTGTTATTCATCCTGATTCCGCAGTTTCGTTATATGGGAGCTGCCTGGGCCACATTTACCTGCTATGCTTTTATGATGATCGTTAGTTACAAGCAGGGACAGAAACACTACCCAATCCCCTATCCCACAAAAAAACTGATCACCTACCTGGTTATCTGTACGTTAATGTACATAATTCATGAATTGATCATCCGGTCAATCGATCGGAATGCAGGTTACTACCCCTGGATCTATTATGGAACCAGCTGTATCTTCCTGGGATTGTTCACATGGCTGATCCTCAAAGTGGAGAGACGCGAACTGGTGAATCTGCCGGTAGTGGGCAGGTACGTGGAGCGTTTCATATGATAACGCATTCTTAACATCTTTGGCCGGTTATTTTCCGGCATTCGTAATCTACCAACATCTGTTCCTCATTATTTTCGTAGCCTGAAGAATCCGGGGCGAGCGCTCTGGCGTTAAGCTTCAGCATAAAGTGCTATTTAGCCCTGTTTAGCCGGGTTAAATGAACATAGACCATTAACAATCAAATTCAACTCAGAAAATGAAATTTTCAATTTTAGGATTGTTCCTTTTTGTAAGCCTGGCCTTACATGCACAACAAAAAAATGTGTTGCTCGATCCCGCCTTCTGGCAAACCAAACCGGGGCCGGACGCCATTAAGCTGGAAATTGAAAAAGGTAACAATCCCGCCGAATACAATCAAGGCAATTTTGACCCGGTGGTTCTCGCTATTAACGGTGGAGCCCCGAATGAATCTGTCAAATACCTGCTGGATCAGAAAGGCAATGATGTAAACAAGCTTACGCATGATGGCCGGACTTATATTTTCTGGGCCGCCAGCAAAGGAAATACCGAAATGATGGAGTACCTGATTTCGAAAGGAGCAAAAATTGCGGGGCAGCAGGACAACCACGGTTACTCTGTGCTGAATTTTGCCGCAAATGGTGGGCAAAAGGATACGAAGGTTTACGATCTCTGCCTGAAAAACGGAGCTGATCTCAAGAAAGATCTTACGCATGAAGGAGCAAATGCCTTGCTACTCGCACTGCCCTCCGATGCTGATGGCAAGATCACTGAATACTTTATCTCTAAGGGTTTAAGTCTGAAAAGTACTGATGCCCAGGGCAACACAGCCTTTAACTATGCAGCACGTGCCGGTAATATCGAACTGATGAAGTCGCTTAAAGAAAAAGGCGTACCCTTTACAGATAACGCTATGATTATGGCAGCACAGGGCAGCCGTCGTGGTTCCGCACCATTAGAAGCATTCCAATACCTGGAGACCATAGGCATCAAACCTACAGTACTCAGCAAAACAGGCGAAAATGTATTGCACCTGATCGTACGTCGCCCCGGCCAGGAAAAACTGATCCGGTATTTCCTGGACAAAGGAGTTAAAGTGGACCAGGCTAACCAGGAAGGCAATACTGTATTCATGAATGCTGCAGCTGCAAACCGTGAAATTGCTACCCTTGAATTACTTCGGTCAGGCATCACCGATATTAACAGGGCCAATAAGGACGGACTTACACCACTCACACTGGCTGTTCGTAGCAATAGCCCTGAAATTGTGCAATACCTCGTTGACAAGGGTGCGAAAACAGACGTGAAGGATGCAAAAGGCGATAATCTTGCTGTATACCTTCTTGATTCCTACAATCCCCGCCAGCCAAAGGACTTTGAAGCTAAACTTGAAATCTTAAAGAAAGGTGGACTGGACATTGCAGCTGTTCAGCCTAACGGCAACACACTGTACCACCTGGCAGTAGCTAAAAATGATGTAAACCTGTTGAAGCTTGTCAATACAATGAACATTGATGTGAATGCTGCCAACAAGGAAGGTTTTACTGCTTTACACAAAGCTGCAATGCTGGGTAAGGATGATGTGGTGATGAAGTACCTGATCTCTGTTGGTGCAAAAAAAGATATCAAAACAAGTTTCAGCGAAACGGCCTTTGATCTGGCCAGCGAAAACGAAAATTTTTCAAAACAAAACATCTCTCTCGGGTTCCTAAAATAAAAATATGAAGTTGAACAGAATGGTTCTGGTGGTGGTGGCAGTTTGTACCTCGTTTCTTGTTTCGGCACAAACCGCAAAATACAAGTGTATGGTGCAGATGACGAATTATGTTGGAGAAAAGGCCTATATCGTGATATCGCTGATTGATCCAAAAGGGACCTACGAAAAAACATTATCCGTTATGGGTACCGATAAAGAGTGGTACCCTGACCTTAAAGAGTGGCACAAGGCGTATAAGAAAAAGCCGGCTAATATAAGTGCGGTTACCGGCGCATCTGTAGCTGGTGGAGACCGCAGCGTGGTTACCCTGGAGCTGGAAACAGCAAAAATTAATAAAGGTTATACATTGCGTTTTGAAAGTGCTGTTGAAGACAAGGAATACCACGTGAAGGATCTTGAAGTCCCGTTAACCACTGAAGGACTGAGTTCTAAAAAAGATGGCACAAATTATATTCGTTACGTCCGTTTCAGTGCCAACTAATATTCCTGGAATGATATGATCATATCTGTCTGGAGATACAGCCACCTTCTTTTGGCTGTATCTTCTTTTTTATTGCTCACCGTGGCTTCTGTGACGGGAATCATGCTGGCCTTTGAACCGGTCTCATACAAAATGCAGGAGTACCGGGTTGATGGTTCAGCAAATCTGAGCCTTGCAGAAGTGATACCTGTAGTAAAGAAGAGGTTCCCGGATGTTCAGAAATTAAACATTGATGATAATGGATTCGTAGTACTTGAATGGACAGATTCGACAGGCCTTGCGCAAAAATCATATATCGATCCTCGCGATGGCAAGATCCTAGGTCAGGTGAAAGAACAGTCCGGATTTTTTAAGTGGGCCACTGCGCTCCACCGATCATTATTTTTACACGAAACTGGTCGTTTCCTGGTTGGTCTTGCTTCCTTTTTGCTGATACTGATCGGCCTCTCGGGCATCATCCTGGTAATTCAGCGACAAAAAGGTATCAGCCGTTTCTTTGCACGTATCGAGCGGCTCAACTGGGCCCAGTATTACCATGTCGTATTCGGGCGCATCGTCCTCTTTCCCATTTTGTTTATCGCCATCACAGGAACATACCTTTCTGTCGCCCGCTTTGAATGGATAGATGCATCAGAAGCAAAGCTCCAGGCAAATACCGATAGCCTTGCAGAGGAACCTGTGATTGACGTAAAAGACTTCCCGCTTTTTCGCGATGTGAAGCTTCGGGACTTGCAGTCCGTGGAGTTCCCATTTTCTGAATTTCCTGAAGACTATTATTCAATAAAACAGCATGACAGTGTTGTAATGATTAACCAGTTTACGGGTGATGTTATTGCCAGTAAAAATTATTCGACTGCAGCGAAACTCGGGGCCTTCAGCCTGCGCTGGCACACGGGCCGAAATGGGATCATCTGGGCGATTGTACTGGCCATAAGTTCCGGCTATATATTGTTCTTTATCTATTCTGGATTTGTGATCATGTGGCGTCGCAGGGCAAATGTTTTGAAAAACAGATTTTCTGCTGAAGAAAGTGAGATCATCATTCTCGTGGGTTCCGAAAACGGCACGACGATGCGATTTGCAAGGACAGTATATCAACAACTCGTTGCGCAGGGAAAAAGTGTCTACCTCACTGATATGGATAACTACCGGATTTTTCCGTCAATGAAAGAATTGATTGTGATGACCAGTACTTATGGCCTGGGAGATCCGCCTTCCAATGCACATCACTTCCCTTCAAGATTGTCCAGATTTCCACAGGATCACGTATTCGGCTTTTCGGTAGTAGCATTTGGATCACGTACTTATGCCGATTATTGCAAATTTGGATTGGAAGCTGACCTGATATTGGCCCATAAGGAAGGGGCGGACCGGCGAACAGAGGTTTTCACGGTCAACGATCGTTCACCGGAGGATTTTGGAGCGTGGTGCAGCGCATGGTCATTGCACACAGGCATGACCGTTAGTGTTGCACCGGAATTGATTGGCACGGACCACCACAGGGATATGCGCAAGCTGATCGTAAAACAAAAGACGCTGATTACGGACAGTGATGATACTTTCCTGATACGCTTTTCTCCGGAAAAAAAGACAACGGTAAGGTCAGGTGATCTGCTTGCTGTCTATCCGGCCAATGATCACCGCGAACGTTTATACTCTATTGGCACAATTGAAAAAGATATTCAACTAAGCGTGAAGTATTACCCGGACGGACTGGGCTCCAGGTTCCTGGACGCCCTCACTGCAGGTAGCATTATACAAGGGCGGATTGTAAAAAATGAACATTTTCATTTCCCGGCAAAGGCATCTTCTGTGATCATGATATCTAATGGGACAGGTATCGCCCCTTTCCTGGGAATGATCAGTGACAACGTTATGAAGACCCCGGTACATTTGTTTTGTGGCTTCAGGTTTCGCCGGTCATTTGAATTGTATGAAGAGTTCCTGCTGCAACAAAAAGCAAGCGGTAAAATGACGTCATTGCATTTGGCATTGTCGCGCGAAGGTGGCCGGGAATATGTGATGAATCTTTTGTCAGCCAATGCTGCCGGGATTGGTCAGCTACTGGTGAATGATAGTATTGTTATGATCTGCGGCTCACTGGCCATGCAAAAAGACGTGCTGGAGGTATTGGCAGGTATATGCAAGATGCACGCGCTGGATGTCGACGAGCTGCATTTGAATGGAAAGATCCTTACAGACTGTTATTGAGCATTCCTCTCGCCATTCGTAATCTACTCTTGCTGATCTTGATGCCCTCTCCCTATTCTTTATCTGCTCTTGCTGATCATCATTCACCCTGGCTATTCTTTATCTGCCCTTGCTGATCATCATTCTCTCTCGCTATTCTTTATCTGCTTCGGCTCATCGTCATTCCCTCATACCCTTCTGTACTCACTCTCTTAGTCCTGTATTTTATATTTCGCGAGGTTGAAATTTTTTGATGTTAAGAATTTTCCCTTTTCTGTAATCATTATGTAACTGTATTCACGGAAACGTTTAAGCAACTTCTTACCGCGACGTTTTCCAAGTACCATCAAGGAAGTACTGAACCCATTTGCCATTTCTGCGCCTGGACCGAAAACGGTAACACTGATCAAACCCGTTGCGGGGTAACCGGTTTTCGGATTGATGATATGCGAATAGCGTTTGCCATTGATCTCAGCATATTTCTCATAATTTCCTGATGTTACTACGGCTCCTTCTGTTAGCGGAACAACTGCGTAAAGTTTGCTTGTCCTGAAAGGATTGGTAATGCCAATATTCCATGGGGACCCATCGGGTTGAGTTCCCCAGGTATTCATATCCCCTGATCCGTTCACGATACCAGCCATGATACCTTTTTTAGTCATCATCTCCCGGCACCGGTCAGCAGCATAACCTTCTCCCAGTGCACCAAAACCAATCTTCATTCCTTTTTCGGTGAGGAATATGGTTGAATTAACCGTGTCGACAACAATTTTCCGGTATCCAACCTTTTCCTTTGCTTTGAGCACCTGTTCCCTTGTTGGTAACTGTGTCATGCTTCCATCAAAAATCCAGATCTTCTCCATAGCAGCAAAGCTGATATCGAATGCTCCATCAGTTACTTCAGAAAATTTTATTGCTCTTTGTGTTAATTGCAACAACTCCTTGTCAACAAAAACCGGCTTTACCCCTGCATTGCTATTTATTCTCCCAACCTGTGTAGTATCAATCCAATCTGAGATCAGGTATTCGATCCTCCTGATTTCATTGATACAGCTATCGATGTTTTGTTCGGCAGTTAGAGAGTCTTTTGCAACAATCGATATGTCGAACGGTGCACCCATCAGTTGTACAGTACGGGTACGTAATGTCTGTGCTGATGTTGCGAATAAACAACCGGTAAAAATCGTCACCAGGAGAAATCTCATTTCATAAAATTAACCTTATCAAACAACGGACATCAATCATTATAAAAACATTGTCTATCCCCTTCTATGTGCTAATCATCATGTTGTCAGGTTAGTCATGTTGCCCCTATTCTAAACAACTTATCTAAGGCTTGTATTTCAGAAAATCGCCGTCGATAATCAGCAAGTTCACACCCTCTTCAGATATTGAACGATGTGAACTAAGTTCATCTGATACCACATAACTATCCCCGGCTGATAGTTCCAATGACTCACCGGTGCTTAACTCGCTTACAAATCTTCCTTGCAGGCAGTGCACGATGTGACCCTTCTGGCACCAATGATCGGCCACGTACCCCGTAGAATATTCGACTAAACGTATACGTAGCCCGGGGAACTGCATCGTCTGCCATATCGCAACACCACTTTCACCGATGTGTTCAGTTTTTGCTACACTGCTCCAATCAATTTTTTGAAATGAAATATTGCTCATAGTAATTTCAGCTTGATAATTGGATGTCTATAATTCGATGTTTATAATTCGATATCGATGGTTCCATAGCGATGATTACATAGCGATGATTACATTTTGATGATTCCACATTGACGATCGGGTTACAATCATTTTACTGTTATTTCTGTCAGCCCCGCATGTCCTTTCCCATCTTTCTTTAATTGACTTTCCGGCGTGGAAGGGTCAGCTGTCCACATCCCGTCTATGATATACTTATACAGATAGGTACCCTTCGGCAATTCGATCTTACATTCCCAACCATCTTTTGTTTTCATAAGGGGCGTTCCGAACATGTTCCAGTTGTTGAAATCACCAACAAGGTGTACTTCCGATGCCTGACTGAACCCTTTAAGCTCAAACTTCGTGTTGCCGTTCATAATCGGAACCGGGGAATTGAAATTTTTTCTCGGTAACAAATGATCAAGTTGGGCGACTGCATAAGCCATGTGCGCAATATAAACGGCATTGAACTGTTGATCTGTGGGTGGCACGTATTCGTAAACATCCATGTTGGTATGATGCAATGCATTCATGAGGTCAAGTGGATCCTGTATAAATTGAAAAGCAGGTATATTGTGAACGTCGAATATTTCGTGGTCCGTTTGATTTGCATTTTGTATCGTTAAGGTGTTATTTTCCGGAAAAACTCCGAGTAACCCTTTGAAGACCGGTTTGGCTTTTTCATTACCCATCAGGTAGAGTCCCCTGATCTTTCCTGCCCCGTTATCCAGGTTGAAGTACGCAGAAATCTTTTCTTTTTCACCTTTTGGTACAGCGGTTATGATATCGCCAACATTTTGAGAAACATAGGATGAAGATCCTGCGAAAACCTGTTCCTCTCCTCCCCAAAGTGCCAACCGGATCGTTCTCCTGGGCTTCAGACCAGATAGTCTGATAAGCCTCATGGCTTCAATCATTGCTGCGCTACCGGCTGCATTATCAGCAGCACCCGTACCTCCGTGCCAACTATCGAGATGCGCTCCGATGATTACCAGTTCATTTTTCAGTTTCGGGTCCGAACCTGCAATGTCAGCAATGAGGTTAACGTTGTATTTGGGCTCGGAATGGAATTTAACTTCCAGGTTTACTTTTAATCTCGGTTTAAATCCAAGATTGAAAAGCCTTACTATACGGCCAAAATGTTCATTTGCCATCACGAATGATGCAATCGGCCGGATGTCACTTTTCTTCATATAGGAAGGGATGTTACTGTTGCCATCAGCATGCAAAATGCCATAGGGAAAATCGCTGGGTTCCACTAAAGCCAACACGCCCTGTTCCCTGCAAAAATTGAAGAACGGTTCCTTTTGCTTTCTTCTTGAAAGCTGGCCAGCATACATTGCTTTTGTTGATCGCCTGCTATGATACCCGACGATAAGATCGTTGGGATCAGGGTTTTCCTCCGCTTGCTTCAAGGTGGCAGCTGTTAAACGCTCAGAGAAGGGTTGAGAGAAGTTGGTAACTTGCTGATAAGAAGAACCCAATAGCAATATCTTATTATTTAGTTGACCTTTTAAACTATACACGCTATCAAGGTTCTTCAGGTAGATAACCTCACCGGTTGCTTCTCCCCGGGTGGATGAAGTATATGCCAAGGGATATGCGTGGATAGGGCTAGTCACAGGGTCTGTCAACTCCATTTTATAACTAACCAACTCCCAGCCCAGGTGTCCATCATCGAAAGACTGCTTTTGAATGTTGGTTATCCCAGACTTTCTTAATTCCTCTTCAATCCATAATACGGAAGCATAATAGTTTGGCGTTCCCATCAACCTTGGCCCATATACATCGGTGAGCTGGCTAATGATTCTCATCACATGGGAATCAGCATCAGATGCTTTTTGGATACTCGCGAGGGCATCTGGATCCGGTTGTGCAAACACCCGTAGCGCTGAAATGATGAAAATAATTGCCGTCAGTGATCTTGCCATGAGTCTGATTTTAAATTAGAAACGCACTACCAGTTATTGCTGTTGTTTTCAAATAATTAAACTGACAAAGTTGTGCACGCCGTTCTCCTTATCTCAGTTGGATATGAATATGATCATCATGTCTCACAGCCTGGCAACCATGAAAGCGAATTTTTTCTGACTTTAGATTTAACCTTGCCTGCAAATGTGGCTCGATAAAAATTTTTCCAATGGTCTTCTGATCGGCGAAAAAATTTACCAGTGCCCGGGTTCTCCTTCCATCAAATGTATAATCGATGTCATTACCCTGTGGCATTATTTTTTTCATTACACTGTATTGCCAGTACCCTTGTTCTTCACAGAATGCAGCTGTATTATCTTCACCGATCGCAGGTTCTTCGCAAATTCCATAACCGATAAGTGAGGGGCACTCATTTGTTTGCTGATCATTTTTGTTGTCCGTGTAACAAAAAGCCAAGTCGAGCTTTTTGCCATCGTTATGGCTCAAATGGGGAAATAGCGGAAACTTATTCATGAACGGAAAGTTAGCATCCAGGTAATTCAATTTTGTACCAGGAAATCTTTCATTCATCTGCCTGGCTACTTCATAGGCTGTTTTACTTAGTTCCTCTTTGACATAATTGCGGTTCAGTAAACAGGTGACGATATTCAGGGGCTGGAGGTTATCTGTCGCCTTAAGTGGAAGGGCAACACGGCCAAAAGGTTTTGCAATGAAGGGCACAATGAAAATGGTTGTTAACAGGTAGATTGCCAGGAATGAACCCACTTTCAGTATCCGTTGATAAGCCCTCTTACCAGTCAATCTATTGAAAAATTTGTGGCAGAGCAAAGACAGCAGGAAGATGACACCACCTATCTGTGTAATAATAGTCAGCAACAAAAAAATCAAAACTATCAGGATCGTTTTCATACTTGTCGATGAAAGATAATCACAATCACAGTGGTCACCAACACAGAGGCCGGGGCGTCCGCCGGATATTCTATATAACCGTGTGAAATCAACACTTATGATCTTCCTGTTTTTACACTGGCGGCACGATTCTTTTGTTCTCTATGTAAAACGCAGTTATGGCAGACAACAATAATTCAATCGTCGTGGAGCCTACAAAGGAGTTTCATGTTCCTGGCGAAAAAGTATTTGATGCCGGGAATAGCGCTCCGGGTGAGCAACTAAAAAATGAAGCTGCAGAGCTCCAGCAAGAACCAGGAGAGGAAAACCAGATATCACCGGAAGGAGGGCAAGCAGCACGACCCGAAACGAAAACCGAAGGTTTGGAGTCTGGTGAGAGTGCTGAAGATCAGGCGCCACAATCAAAAGCTGAGGGAGAGCCAGAGATAAAAGACGAAAGCCCGATAACGGGTAAAGGGCCAAAACCTCTTGGCCCGAATCAACAAACCTGGGAAAATCCCAGGCCGGGCGACGAGTTAAAAAAGGAAATAGATGAACAGTTGAATAGGCTGAAGCAACTTGGCGAAAACCCGAGTGATCATAATCCCGAAACCGATAAACTGAATAAAGCGCAGGATATAGAAAGCAGGAGTGAAGGACCCGAACACTCAAAGAAATCAGAAAAAAGCACGCAGGAAGATTTCGACCCGGCTAAGCACAAATCCGACCCTCCAACACACTAACAGGAGATTATGAAGGCGGCTAATCTGTGTTTAACGACAGATCAAAAAACTGGCTTTCCACTACATATTTGTGAACCGCAAAAACCGCAGTCATCACTGCGGTTTTTTGTATAGTTATTACACTACGGGCGCCAACTTCTGCCCCAATTGTTGATAGAGATCTAAGAAATCATAGCTGTTCCAGGCCTCGGCAATTTTACCATCTGAGACCCTAATCATACACATCCCGGAAAATGTAACAGGCTTTCCGCTTTCTGTGTGTATAGCCGTCACTGTTGTGCGGCCTGATTCAATATCGTCCTGGGCTATCGCGTCTTCAACCTTTACATTTACATTATGAAACTGACTACGAAATTCATTAAAAAAAATCTTGAACCCATTCGGGCCCTTGGGCTGACTTTCAGGAACAATACCGTTGGCAGTTGCAGTTGGGCTTAACAATCTGTCAATTGCATTTTCATCATCCTTATTCCAAACTTCATCAAACCATCTGTAAAGTAGAGTTGTTTGCAGGTTACGCATAAAATAAAGTTTAATGATTGAAAGACTATTGTTTGTTGGTCCGGTTTATATTCAGTTTACCTATTTTTCTACTATCTTCCAAAAGGAGTTTTTGCTGATAATTTTGCCATCACGAAACTGCCAAAGGTCGCAGCCCCGGACATTCACACTAACTCCGGCTGTTGTCGTGCCGGTTAGTGTCCATTCAGAAACTCCGCGGTCTCCCGCCACCCAATGAATATCCTCGCCATAGTGAACGTCCGGAATGCCTTTGAACCGGCCTGCCAGTGCTTCACGCACCTGTTCCTTGCCTGCGTAACGTTTACCTATCGGATCAGGTCCGCGGGGCATATCCAGGATGCAGTCCTCTGAAAAAAATTCCATTATCGCATCAAGATCATGCCTGTTGAAGGCGTCAAGAACTTTTTTCATCGTGTCGACAGTAACGGTCATTTGTTGTGCGTTTACCTGAGGTTCTGGTGTACTGTTGCCCGGCTTATCTCTGCAGCCAAAAAATAACAGCATACCAGTAAATAGGCCAATTATTAGCTTATGAATTTTTATTGCCTTTTGAATTGATGGTTTCATTTAAGCTACAAAGTATTCGCCGAAAAAAAATCAAACCCCATGGGGGCTCAGGGCCTGCTTATTGATTTGAGGAAATTCATCTTGCCTCACGTAAGCTCCCACAGGCAATCCCATTTGTTCCATTGCTGCTATCCATTCATCATCATTGTTTGTTGAGTTAAACGTTAACGATATTGAGCCGGTATTTCGCAGGCATACGGGTAGAAGCAGAATTACAAAAAGTACCAGGAAGCAACTAATCGGGAGTCGAAGAATTATCTGAATTCAGCTTGTCTGATCGCTAAAATTCGTGGTATTGAATTTAACAAAAAAGATTGACAGATCCGGTTTTTATTTTGCCGCAGCCTGTGTTTCAAGATAAGCCTAACTGCTTTTTTATTTTAGCGGACAGCTTATCCTTAACGAGATCATATGACTGTTTCAGGTAGCGCTTCCAATCAGTTTTATTCATTTTATTGATATCGTCAATCAATACCCATTTATATTTAGCGACATAAGGAGCAGGTTTGAAACCGGGCAAACTACACATCTCCTCAAACTCTTCGTCATTCACTTTAAACGAAGCAGATGTGGGAGTCTGATCCAGCCCAACAACGCAAAACATTTTCCCACCAATTGAAAACACAAGATCATGCTCCCATTTGATGTCTTCGGTTACACCCGTCATCCCCCGGCAAATATTCTGCACGTCTTCAACATTCATAATGAATCAATTTTTTTGTGTTTAATCCCCGCGAACGGTCCGGCATGTGAAATTTACATATTCTTTATTATGGGAACAAGTTCAGTGTAATTTATTAAAAGTCGATATTTAAATGATACGAATTGAGCATTCAAGCCAGCGATATCTTTCCTTTAAAATTAAATCCTGATTACCTGTGCAACAAGGGACAGCAACCGGGAGGATCATTAATAAATAAATGGAATAAGTCTATAAGTTTTGTTTTTATAGTCTAAATATTCTGATCCAAAATGACGGATCAAAACCTTCTCCTCAATGTTTATCCGTTTGATCAACACAATGGAAATTGCTACAACTATCAATAAAAAAGATATCCAGTTGTTAAAGGTCCAACCCATTCCTACAAACGACATCAGGGGCCGTTAATATCAATGCAACGCATGCAATGTTCGCAAGATTCAGCATTTAAGTTGTTTGAAGGGTAATGTAAATGCCGCGCATCGAAGGGAATCGGCAAATGGAGGAATTACAGCGCTAATGTCCAAAAAAAAATAAATAGCCGGCCATATAAATACGGGCTATTTTAAAAGCCAGCTGACATGAGAAGTCCGGTTCCTGGCAGGAGCGTTGAATGTCACACCCTCAGATAAGGATTCTCCCTTTTCTCTACCCCGATAAACGTGACATCACCGTGTCCGCTATACACTTTGGTATGATCCGGCAAAGTCAACAGCTGCTCGCGGATGCTCCTGATCAAAGTATTAAAGTCACCTCCCGGCAAGTCGGTCCGGCCTATACTTCGCTGGAACAGCACGTCACCACTCAATACAAATTCGTCATCGGGGGAGTAAAAACTGAGATGGCCCGGAGAATGTCCCGGCGTGAATAAAACCTTAAGCCGGTCCTTCCCGATCATGATCTCATCACCGGCTTTCAACCAATGCAAGGGGCCAGTGTAGTTGTCAAATGGAATGCCCCAGCTTTTACCCGACACCGGTGCATATTCGAGCACCGGCTTCTCAAGTTCGTTCATGTACAGTTCGAGACCCCAGGTTTCAAAAACGAACTTGTTACCAAATACATGATCGAGATGACAGTGGGTGTTTAACAAATATTTAGGAAGAAGGCCATTTTTCTGTATAAAAGCTTTCAACTCATTATGTTCTGCAGGAAAATAACAACCGGGATCAACAATGACGCACTCACCCTCTCCGTTATAAACTACGTATGTATTTTCCTGTATGGGATTGAAGGTAAACTGCTTCACTGTCAACATATTCGTAACCTTTTTTAAGCTAATTTCAGATTTTACCGGTAGTCCGGATTGTTATAACTTTAAAACAATTAAAGATTGGGTATGCAATTTCAACAGTTTATGGGAAAGAGGAAAGATTTATTTGTTTTTGCTTTAGTTGTCCTATGTTTTCATTTTGAATCACTTGCTCAGGTTAATACCGTAGAATTTGGGAAAAACCGCGTACAATACAGAAAGTTCAAATGGCAATATTACCAGACGCCGAATTTCAATACCTACTTCTATGAAAACGGCCAGACCATCGCAAACTACGTCACACAGATCGCTGAAACTGAACTTCCACAAATAGAGCAGTTTGTCGAATATGGCCTGCAGCGCCGGACCAACATCGTAATTTACAATCACTTCAACGAACTGGAGCAGTCAAATATTGGTCTCAACCTCGATTGGCAAACCACGGGCGGCATTACGAAACTGGTGAATAACAAGATGATCGTTTACTTTAACAGTGATCACGAACATCTTCGTCGCCAGGTGCGCCAGGGGATAGCGCGGGTGCTGGTTGATAATATTCTTTTTGGGGATGACCTGGGTGAATTTGCTACAAACCAGGCCCTGCTCGATCTCCCAAAATGGCTCGTAGATGGATATGTCAACTACGTGGCGCTGGAATGGAACACAGAATTGGACGACCAGCTGAAATCTGCCGTTTTATCGGGTAGCTATAAAAATGTTTACCAGTTTGCGTATGCCAAACCATTGCTGGCCGGCCATGCCTTCTGGAATTATATAGCTGAAAAATACAAAAAGGAAAATGTCACCTATTTCCTTTATCTCGCCCGGGTTTATAGAAATCTGAATAGCGCTTCCAACCGGATCGCAAAAAAGAAGTTCAAGGACCTCGTCAAGGATTTCATGGCAGAGACTGAAGAAAAGTATTACCTCGATATCCGTGGCAGGAGAGATATCCCGAAAGGGACAGTTTCCATTGTTGAGGAACTGAAAAACAACCGGGACTTTATCCGATTCACTCCGAACCCTGCGCCAAGAAGCCAGACTTATGCCGTGGTTGAGTATGTAAAGGGGCAGTACTGTGTTGTTTTGTATGAAAATATGGTTGACCGGAAAGTTTTGCTGAGAACCGGTGTCAGGGTAAATGACAATGAGGTTAATCCTAACTATCCCCTGCTCGCCTGGGATCCCAAGGGGACAAGGCTCTCCTGTATATATTGGTCAGAAGGCAAGTCCAGGTTATTTGTTTATGACATGGTTCAGAAGTATAAACCAGTCAAGAACCAGGTTCTTGAGGATTTTGAACAGATACAGGATATGAAGTACATGCTGGACAACAATACCCTGTTGCTCAGTGCCGTGCGCAAAGGTCAGTCTGATATCTTTGTCTACAAGACTGAAAAGGGCACATTTGAGCAGATAACGAATGATTCTTATGCTGATCTTGATCCTACTTTTGTCGCGTTTCCAAACAGGACAGGAATATTGTTCTCTTCAAACCGCCCCAACGGTAACATCCGGGGAGGAGATACTGCCGTACCGCTTCAGCGCTACAACATTTTCCTAATAGATAACTGGAACAGGAGCGAATTCAAACAGATCTCCCAGCTCACAAATATGCGATATGGAACGGCCAGGTACCCGACTCCATACAACACTACTCACTTCACATTTATCAGTGATGACTTTGGAGTTGCCAATCGTTTCGCAGGCTTTTTCTCAACCCGCAGGGCGGGGCTTGACACCGTTTACCTGGTTGCCGACCAGGTACTTCGTAACCCTGAGCAGCGGGAGTTGGATTCGACGCTGGAAGTGTATGGTAAGAGCAAACCAGACTCTATTTTTTCGTTTTCAGTGACGCAGGATTCTGCTTACGTTTTTCCTATAACCAATTATCAAAGCGCCCTGCTGGAGACAAAAATTGCCGGAGATGCAGGCCTCGTAAGTGAAACAAGGCAACAGGGCAACCTGAAATTTCTCTATAAACTGAAGGTCGATGAAGCAGCCCTCCGAAAAAGGAATGTGAATCCGAAGCCTACCGATTACCGCAAGCGGACCATCACCGAAGATGTTATGTCAGGCGGCAGGGCGATTCAGTTCGACCAACCCTCCGCAGATACAACGGGTAAGCAAAATGCTTTTGAATCTGAATTTGAAAAAGAAGCAACGGATTCGACGCGGCCGGCAGAACCCGCAGTAACGCAGCCGGTGGAACCCGAAATCGAGTCTGTGCTGAAAAGGGCAAAACTATTCGACTATAAACTGAAATTTTCTGCCGATAACTTTTCCGGCTCTTTCAATAACGACATTCTTATCAACCGTTATGAGCCTTATACCGGCTCACTACCCGTCGTTCTTCAAAGCGGCGGAGCATTCAACGGTATGCTGAAAGCTTCGGTTTTCGATTTGTTTGAAGACATTCGTTTTACGGGCGCCCTCCGGTTACCGCTGATCAGCGGCGTGGGTAGCGGCGCATCAGTTGGTACTTCAGGCAGTGCTGCTTTTATACCGGTAAACCAGTCATTGTTTGACGGGGGCGGTGAGTGGTTCGCCAGGATTGATTATCTCAAACACCGACTCGATTACTCCGTGATTTATTACCGTAAAACTGAAATCGGTGGTGTGATTGGTGTGAATGGTACAAACCAGGTTTTTGAAGGCAAACAATTCACTAACCTCTTCCAGGGAGTTATCCGTTACCCATTCGACAGGGTCAGAAGTCTTCGCCTATCTGCGGGTCTCAGAACAGATAAGGTAGTGGTGAGAGCTACTAACTTCGATTCATCCTCACTGAAATCTCCTACTTTAAATAAACAGAATTTTGTAGTCACCCGTCTTGAATATGTATATGACAACACGATAATGAAGGCAACAAACATTATCAATGGTCTGCGTTATAAGATTTATAGTGACTTGAATGTCCAAATCAATAAACCATCGGAAGGCTTGCTTAAGCCGGGCCGTATGAATTGGAACGTCGGATTTGATGGCCGTTATTACCACCAGATCTTCCGCAATTTCATCTGGGCGGGAAGGGCAGCAGGAGATTTCTCATGGGGCAATCAAAAGACGCTGTACTATCTCGGGGGCATTGATGGATGGATGTTTCCAAAGTACAATGTAGAGCCAAGGCCATCGGAGAATAATGACTATCTCTACCAGTCGCTGGCTGTTAATATGAGAGGGTTCAACCAGAATGTTGCCAATGGCAATAATTCATTCGTGTTTAACAGCGAATTCAGGTTACCGGTGTTTTCATCGCTTTTTAATAAACCGATCAATAATGCTTTTCTCAGAAACTTCCAGTTGACACAGTTTTTTGACCTGGGAACTGCATGGACAGGGCCGGTTAAAAACATCGCACGCCCTTCCATAATTTATCCTAACGACGATGGAACGGTGCTTGTCAAATTGAAGGCCGGCGGTATCGGACCACTGGTTGGCGGTTATGGGTTTGGTGCGAGGAGTACCATCCTCGGCTATTTCCTGAAGCTTGACCTGGCCTGGGAAATGAATGGATTCTTTAAAGGAAAACCAATTCTGTATTTTGGTATGGGAATAGATTTCTAATCAACGCATCAAACTTCCTGAAAGGATTAAAACACTATAACCAAACATAAAAAGCGGCTGCCAGTTCTCAAACTGTCAGCCGCTTTTCATTTATACAATTACCTACGAAAATATCAGCCTTCACATATTAAATATCCCGGCAAATAACAATCACCTGCCAATAATTATAAAACCCACTGCTAACATCAGCAACAACTTTGACTCCACTTACCACCTCCAGTCACCCGCGATTGTAAGTGCTTCCTTCAGATTGTTATCAAGGAGAAATTGTTTTGTTTGTTCATCATTGAATTGAGCTGCCGGTAAGCTGGGCGCATTTCCCATCGCATAGATCATCATTGAACTGAATCTAACCTGGTTCACCATCCACTTTTTCTCGATGATGTCAATACCATCACAATCTGCATGATAGCAACGGCCGATGTCTTCGCTAAGTTCACCGGTTGACGTGGCAGTCGGTATGCCCTGTAACATAAATGGTTCGTGGTCGCTATGAAGCCCGGCCCTTCCGGCACCACTGCGGTTCCTGAATGAAGTATCAACGGCTTTTATTTCTTCGCCTGTTTGTTTGAAAAAGGCTTCAGCTTCCTTTCTTCCGCCCGCCGTAAAACCATTGGCATTGCCTGCCATATCAAAATTGAAGACATAACCGACCTGTTGTAATGTATTGGTTTTTTTTGCCTGGTCCACATAAGCATTGGAACCGAGTAAGCCCTGCTCTTCTCCCATAAATAATACAAACTCAATTGTGCGATCGCATTGCAGGTTCAGCTTTTTAAATGTGCGGGCCATATCTATAATCGAAAAAGATCCGATGCCATTATCAGCTGCACCTGTAGCAAGGTCCCAGCTATCAAGATGCCCACAGATCACAATCTTTTCGTTAGGAAATTTCTTTCCGGGTATTGAAGCAATAACATTCCTTGCCTTGATCTTCCCGCTGAAATTGCTCATCTCAATTTTCGCCGAAAATGTTCCGGCCTTCATCGCTTCCTTAATACGCATACCTTCCTCAAAACTGATACAAACGGCCGGGATTGGATTTAGCTTGCCCGTGACTGAAGCAGTACCGGTTAACAGAATGCCTCCTTTTACGCCATTAAATAAGATCACTCCCGTTGCACCATATTTTATAGCCAGCGCCGTTTTTTCTGAACGATGCAGATTTACCAATCCTGCTGGAGAGCCAGGCAACAATCCCAAAGAAGCAAAAACGATTTTACCTTTCGCCTTCCCCGGATCGGCAAGATATTCAGCTTCCAGGCCATTGCCCATGTCTGCCAACTCTGAGCTGATATTTACTTTGACAGGAGAATGCGCAAGCGCTACACATTTGATCTCCGAAGTTGCATTTTTAGAAGCATCAGTTAACTGAAGCCTGACTGTACCCCTGCTCCAACTTTCAACTTCAAAGGGTTGAAATCTCACATTATTATATCCATACGCTTTAAGCAGATCATATGAGTACTGTTCCGCTTTTTTACCATTTGCAGAACCAGTTAGGCGATGGCCGATCTTTTTACTCGCCCCACTCAACTTTTCATAAGCGGTGGAATTGGCGAGCACCTCATTATTTATTTGTTGAAAGACTGTCGCATTACTGGTAGACAGGTTATCTTTTAATGAGTGCTTAGCTGATGTGCCCGACAAAGAATTGCCGGTTCCAGAACCACTGATTGAGGGACTAATGTTTTGAGAATAAGCGAAGTTCGCAGCAATCGTAGCCGCGACTAACAATCCGGAGGACCTGATCAATGCCATAGCAGTTTTTGTTTTGGTAACGCTAAAAATAACCAATAATGAGCAAACGTACCCTCAATCATATCAGTTGCCGGCTAAGTTTTTTGAGCATTTTATATATAATGGTCATCATGATTGTAAAGGCAAAAATCATTGCCCATGCAGCCCGGTTATCGATGGGATTTAGCACCAGCAGCCAGATGTTTTCCACCAGGCTGAATGGATTAGAAATAATGTCCCAGCTGTTGAAACGTAGATAACGACCAAGATACACGCCAAACGAATTGAGAAACATTATTCCACCGGCAAACAGTCCTTCACGAAGCCCGGGAACTATCAACGATAGATTTTTTTCCATTTGCCTGACCGATAAAAAGCCAAGTATCATTCCATTCCAGGCAAAAGACATGAGGAGAACCAGGTCAAACCACAAGGGTATGCCTTCACGTTGGAAGAGGTGAAATAAATCAGTGATCATGTAAAAAGCATTGGGTATTAGAAGAAGCCACACAATAAACAACACTGCAAACCCAGGCTTGCCTTTCACATCATGCGCGGATGGACTAAATATTTTCAGGAGCTGGTATGGCAGATATGCCAGGAAAAGATTCCAGGGCATGAAGATGAAAACAGGTTCACCGGTGTACCAGACCCTGAAGATAACCAAAGACAAACTAAACAAGATAGCGTAGCCGAGCAGCCGGTCAATTTCAGATTTGATAAAATTTAGCCGCGTAATATACAGGAGGATGTTTAACGTTTTCAACTTATAAAAATTTGGGAATAAAAATAATGAGGGCGACCGCTACCGCTGTGATTGCAGCAATCAATACCGCCCCGGATGCAAGATCTTTGATGAACCTGATATCGGGATGGCGTTCGAGACTGATATAATCCATTACTCTTTCAATACAGGTATTGAATATCTCAGCAACCCAAACAAAGCCGATAGCAAACACTATTGCAAGCAGCTCAGTTTTAGTAACCCCTATCCAGGCTGAAAAAACCAGCACTACGATCGTAGCAACAAAATGTATCCACGAGTTGTGTTCCTTTTTGAAAAAGGCCGCGAGGCCATCAAAGGAAAATTTGAAGCTCCGGATCCTTGACCGGAAGGAAAATTTTTCATCATTCATATTGTTCGTTTAGTTTTCTGTCCTACACGCCCCAGGCAAAGTTCAATCATAACACCCTACGACGCCAGAAAGCGCTTTGACTTGCAAAGTATAAAGGCAAAAAAATTTACTTCATGCCTCGAATCATGTTTTCAAGCGCTTCGATATGGTCGCGGAAAGCTTTTTCCCCGGCCCGGGTAATCGAATAGGTGGTATTGGTTTTCCGCCCGATAAAACCCTTGTGCACCTTTATATAACCGTTTTCCTCAAGGTTTACCATATGAGAAGCCAGGTTCCCATCGGTCACCTCCATCATCTGTTTCAAATCGTTAAAACTGATTTCAGGGTTCACCATGAGTATGCTCATCACACCCATGCGGATGCGACTTTCAAAAATTTTGTTCAGATGTTCGATCGGGTTCTTCAAAACTTAAGTTTTATTAGTACTGGTGGATGCTGGCTGCTATTTCCGGTCATATTTCCACCACATGATCACTCCATAAAATATATGTAAAAACCCAAACCCAATTGTCCAGAAAATGAGGCTATATCCAGGCACCCACAGATTGATCAGCCCGAGAATTATCTCACCATACCCGAGATACCTGATTTCGCCCAAAGTATATTTGCTGCCGTTTACCAGCGCGAGCCCATAAAAAACAAGACAGGCCGGTGCCACGAAAACAGTTGCACCATGATACATAAGACCCATGATAAATATACCCCCGGCCGCCAGGGGAATCATAGTGTTTATCATCAATCTCCTTGCGGTCAGGTCCCAGACGGACAGGTTGTTTCTCCTGGCACGGCGATAAGTGAAAGCGAAAGCCAGCACCAGCGCACCCACAAACACTCCTCCCGCGATTGTCATCAGGGATTTTTCCAGTTCAAGAACCGAGCTGTTATCTGCATAAGACCCCGTACCTGCGTTAAAATCATTGATCTCCCTCCATCCCAGCCAGGCCCCCACCAAAGCGCAAATGCCGGCGGCAATCCCACTAAAGCCACTCAAAGAAATGAAACGGGATGATCGTTCCATCATTCTTTTTATGTCCTGAAGGGTATCCAGCTGCTGATTTGCTTCCATATAGAGTGCTTTGTACTGCAAAGTACAAGCTTTTTATTGGTGATTCCAAACAGATTTACAATTTCTTTCGGTAATGATCGTCAGAACAAAGGCACAGTGGGATTGTTAACATAGCATTAAAGCGCTTCAGGGTGCATACCCTGAAAGATGAAGTGCCGTATACCTAACATTAACAATCCGCTGTGCAGCGATCCGTCAGGAATGATGCTCCTCGGGCTGAAAAGGCTCTTTAACGGGCGATTTGTAAATAGGATTAACAACCATAGCGTATTTTTGAAGTATGATCGTTCGTGTCAGACAGATGTTCAGATTTTTTGCAGTTTTCATTCTCTTGATCGTTGGCATAAATGTTTCGGCACAGGTTAAAATTTTAAGGGGTGTCATTAAAGATGTGCATAGCCTGGAGCCTGTCCCCTTTGCATCCATAGAATTTAAAAAAACTTCTACCGGTAAACTCAGCGATTCAGCGGGTGCCTTTGAGTTCCGTTTTAACGAATGGCCAAAAGATACCGTCCTGGTTACTTATGTCGGTTACCAGGATTTCCTGCTGCCGATCGATTCTAATCTTGTTAAAAATGCGAAGAATAATATTATAGATATAACCATCCAGCTTGAGCGGGGGAAATATGCGGCGGAAGTAGTGGTCAGGAAAACGATTGATCGTGGATACCTCATGTGGAAGAGAATTGTCAGAAGAAAACCTTTCAATGACCGCTATCGTTTTGAAAATTTTGGATACGAACTGTATAATAAGCTCGAAGTCGACATCAAGAACCTCAAGCCCAAAAATCTTGAGAATATCCCTTTGCTGAACCTCAAAAAATTCAATTTTGTCTTCAATAATATAGATACAACAGAAGAGGGCAATCCTTATCTCCCGATCTATCTTACCGAAGCAATTTCCGACTATTATTACCAGCGTTCCCCTCAGCGCAGAAGAGAGGTGTTCAAAGGCACGAAAACTCTGGGCGTAAACAATGAAAGTGTGTCCAAGCTCCTGGGTGGTATGGATCAGAACATAAATTTCTACAACAATTTTATCCCCGTGATGGATAAAAAGTTTATCAGCCCGATCAGTGATAACGGTGATAATTATTATCGTTACAAGGTGCTGGATACGCAGATCGTGGCCGGGCGGCGGCTGATACATTTCACTTTCACTGCCAAACGACAAGGAGAAAATACTTTTGAAGGGGATTGCTGGATACATGATACAACCTTTGCCGTTCAGAAGATGAACCTGCGGCTTTCGAAGAATGCGAATATCAATTACGTTGACAAGCTAAGCCTGATCCAGGAATATAAACTGATCAATGACTCGATCTGGTTTCTTTCAAGGGATAAATTCGTGGCAGATCTCTCTGCACTGGGAGAGAAAAGTTTGTCTGCGATTGGGCGGAAAACAACTACATATGAAAAAGTTGTTGTCAACAGCCCGGCCGTAGTCGCCGAACTGGATAAGAATACCAGGATAGAAGAAACGATACTGCCTGATTCGGCAAGGTTCGTGTCTGATTCATTCTGGGTTCAATCGCGGCACGAAGATCTCACAACAAGTGAGAAAGCGCTGTACAATACCATCGACACACTGCTTAAGATGCCCGAATTCCAAACCCTTACAAAAAAAGTGAATTTCCTCACTACAGGATACCTGAATATCGGTAACTACCAGATCGGCCCATGGTTCAATTGGATATCCTACAATGTCCAGGAGGGTACAAGGGTACGTTTTGACCTCGGTACCAATAAACATTTCAGTAAAAAGATCTTACTGCATAGTTATCTCGCTTACGGATTTTATGATCAGAAATTTAAATTCCAGGTGGATGGAATGTATATGTTGAAACGCAGCCCGAGAACATATATTTATGCTTCGTGGAAAAATGATATTGATTACGGCCAGTTCTACTATGACCAGTTTACGCAGGATAACATATTTGCGCTGGCGATAAGGAAGAGTGGTGTTCCTATTAAGTTCATGATGACCAATGAACAAAAGATCAACGTTTTCAAAGAATGGAAATCCGGCTTTTCGGTGCTGGTGGAGGGTATGCACAAAACGTTTGAACCCCTGCAAAATCTGCCGCCCAAGACCAATTTTGAAGATGACCTGATAACCACTGAATTTTCAGTAAAGCTCAGGTATGCTTATCTTGAAAGATATCTGGAAAGTACATTTTACAGGTATAGTCTCGGAAGTCCGTTGCCTATAGTCGACCTCAAATACACACGGGGCATCAAGGACATATTGGGTAGTAGTTATAACTACCATAAGATCAGCGGAAGTGTTTCTGATTACTCGGATATTGCTCCGTTTGGTAGTTTGTATTACAATGTTTTTGCGGGAAAAACTTTTGGCAAGCTACCATATATGTTATTGGATGTTGCACCAGGTAATGAGATCTATTATTACAACAAATATGCATTCAACCTGATGAACAGGTATGAGTATATACAAGACCGTTATGTAGGCGTGAATATCGAACATAATTTTGGCAATGGAATATTCAGGTTTGCACCCTTTATGCGTAAGCTTAAATGGCGCCAGTTCTGGAGTGCCAAAGCACTGATGGGCAAACTAAGCGCAGAAAACGAAGAATACAATAAGGACCTTAGTGGTATATACCCTCCTTTTGAATCACTGAATGGAAAAGTCTATCTCGAATTGGGAACCGGTGTTGACAATATCTTCCGGTTTTTCAGGGTTGATTTTATCTGGCGCTTATCACCAACACCCTTACCTGAAGAGAAGGCAAAACGTTTTGGAATTTTCGGCAGTTTCCGGTTTGCGTTTTAATTATCTTTTTTAATTACCTTTTGCAATCAAAATCCGGTTGCATGTCTTCAAAGTATATAATGTCCCTGGACCAGGGAACCACAAGTTCGAGGGCAATATTGTTTGACCATTCAGGTAATATTGTAGCAGTTGCTCAGAAAGAATTTACTCAGCATTATCCGCAACCCGGCTGGGTAGAACATGATCCGGAGGAAATCTGGTCAACGCAATTCAGCGTGATGGCAGAAGTAATGGCTAAGGCCGGGATCAAGACAGATGGCGTTGCAGCCATTGGAATTACGAACCAACGCGAAACCACAATCGTGTGGGACCGGCATACCGGTCATGCCGTCTATAACGCTATTGTGTGGCAGGACAGGCGAACCGCAGCTTACTGTGATGAGTTAAAAGCGAGTGGGCACTCTCCCATGATCCAGCAAAAAACCGGTCTTGTTACAGATGCCTATTTTTCGGCGACAAAGCTTAGATGGATACTGGATAATGTAAGTGGTGCCAGGGCAAAAGCAGAAAATGGTGATCTCCTTTTTGGCACAGTAGATAGCTGGCTCGTTTGGAAGTTAACCGGGCGAAAAGTTCATGTTACTGATGTCAGCAATGCCTCCCGCACTATGTTGCTGAATATTCATACCTGTGAATGGGACCATGAGTTGCTGAAGCTTTTCAACATCCCGGTCAAAATGTTACCTGAAGTGAAGCCATCCAGCAAAACCTACGGAGTAACGGATGCCGTTGTTAACAATGCCAACATTCCGATCTCCGGTATCGCGGGTGATCAGCAGGCTGCTTTATTTGGCCAGATGTGTACAAATCCGGGGATGGTCAAAAATACATATGGCACTGGTTGCTTTATGCTGATGCATACGGGGGAAAAAGCTGTTGCTTCGAAAAACAATCTCTTGACAACAGTTGCCTGGAAACTTCATAACAAGGTAGAGTATGCGCTGGAGGGAAGCATCTTTATAGCCGGCGCGGTAGTACAATGGTTACGCGATGAATTGCAGGTACTCCGCTCTGCGGCAGAAATTGAAGCATTGGCTTCAGAAGCGAAAGACAACGATGGAATCTATTTTGTTCCTGCGTTTGCAGGGCTTGGCGCTCCTCACTGGAATCAGCATGCAAGGGGTGCTGTGTTTGGGTTGACGCGCGGTACATCAAAAAATCATATAGCATTGGCTGCCCTCGAAAGCATAGCCTACCAGACCATGGATGTTTTAAAAGCAATGGAAGCCGACTCTGGAATTTCTATCAAAGAATTAAGGGTTGATGGAGGTGCAACAATCAATAACCTCCTGATGCAATTTCAATCAGACATTCTTCGGGTTCCGGTGATACGGCCCAAAATAACCGAGACAACAGCACTCGGTGCAGCTTACCTCGCTGGTCTTGCGATAGGTTACTGGGACAGTATCCCCGAGATCCAGAAGCAATGGCAGGAGGATAAAGCATTTATACCGGCTATGCCTGAAGAACAAGTCCAACAGCTGATCAAAGGGTGGCAGCGGGCGGTTAAAGCGAGTATCGCCTGGGCAGAAGACAAATAAACATCTAATGATGTATATCGGATTATGAGCGGGTTGTGAGTAGTGAATTAACCAGTTATTTAATTTAATAATGAGAAGAGAAGATTTAATCACACAACTTGACCAATATAGTGGTACCTGGGATATCTGTATCATTGGTGGTGGTGCATCAGGGCTTGGAACCGCGGTTGATGCAGCCTCGCGCGGTTATAAAACCATTCTGCTCGAAAAGTTTGATTTTGCAAAAGGAACTTCTTCCCGTTCAACCAAGCTTGTACATGGTGGTGTGAGATATCTGCAGCAAGGCAACATAAAACTGGTAATGGATGCCCTGAAAGAAAGAGGGGTGATGAAAAAGAATGCCCCGCATCTTGTCAAAAACCAGTCATTTATTGTCCCGAATTACAAGTGGTGGGAAGGCCCGTATTATGGCCTTGGTCTTAAGGTTTATGACTGGATGAGTGGAAGTCTTGGCCTTGGGGCATCAGAATGGCTTTCTACTGAAGAGGTGCTGCAACATGCTCCCACGCTCGATCCTGACGGATTGAGAGGTGGAGTAATGTATCACGACGGCCAGTTTGACGATTCAAGACTGGCGCTTAATCTTGCCCAGACTGCTGTTGAACAGGGAGCGGTTGTCCTCAATTATTTTGATGTCACCTCCTTTATAAAATCCGGAACTGATATTGCAGGCGTAGTTGCCAATGATGTAATTGGTAACAGGTCGTATGAAATAAAAGCAAAGGTAGTTGTCAATGCGACCGGTGTTTTTTCGGATAGTATTCAGCAACTGGATGAACCTGGGAAGGAATCAACCATAACACCCAGCCAGGGAATTCATATTGTGCTTGACAAAAATTTCCTGCCCGGAACTTCGGCAATCATGATTCCAAACACAGATGATGGACGCGTGCTGTTCGCCGTTCCATGGCACCAGAAAATAATCGTCGGTACTACGGACACACTGGTTGATGATATTCTGAGTGAGCCTTTGGCAAGGGATGAAGAGATTGAATTCCTGATCACTCACGCGGCAAGATATCTTACTAAAGATCCTTCTATAGATGATGTAAGAAGCATCTATTCGGGTCTGCGTCCACTTGTAAAAAATACAGCAAAAAAAACAGCCGAGATTTCACGTGATCACTCTATCATTATTTCTGACTCCGGTCTTGTTAGTATCGTTGGCGGTAAATGGACCACTTACCGAAAGATGGCTGAAGACACAGTAAACACCGCAGCGGTCCAGGCGAGGCTTCCATACAAAGATTGCGTGACTACAGATTTAAGCATACATGGCGGCCAAAGTCACAGCACAGAAACGGGTTCAAATTACTATTACGGCGCTGATATCCCCCTGATAGAAGAACTTATGGTGCAGGACGAATCACTACGATCGCTGATACATGAGCGGCTTCCATACCGGAAAGCGGAGATTATATGGGCGGTAAGAAAAGAAATGTGTATGACCGTGGAAGATGCTTTGAGTCGTAGGACCAGGGCATTATTATTAGATGCAGCGGCGGCGGTTGAGGCAGCACCTGTGGTTGCAGCACTCATGGCTGCTGAAATGAATTATGACCAGGCATGGATTGATAAGCAGTTGCGGGAGTTCAAGGAGATTGCAGCCTCTTATCTCCCGAAAAAATGAGTTGATGTTCAGCGAGCTTGTCCGTTCTGTGCCGTTGAGTTCGATGTTATACGTTTAAGTTCGGTGCTGTGCCATTGTGTTCGATGTTGTTCGCGTAAGTTTCGTGCTGTGCCGGTAAGTTCGATACTGTTCGTTTAGGTTCCGTGCTGTGCCGGTAAGTCGATACTGTTCGTTTCGGTTCCGTGCTGTGCCGGTAAGTCGATACTGTTCGTTTAGGTTCCGTGCTGGGCCGGTAAGTCGATACTGTTCGTTTAGGTTCCGTGCTGGGCCGATAGTTTCGATCCTGTTACATTAAGTATTGCTTATTAAATTCGAAGTTTCCATATTTGTTATATAATTTCCGCACAGAAATTTACTTGCTATACGAAAAATAAAAACTTGCTTATGAGTCCCTTTCTCGGAGAATTCATTGGAACTATGTTATTGATCATTCTTGGAGATGGCGTTGTTGCAAATGTTATCCTTGACAAAACAAAAGGTTATAATGGAGGTTTGATGTCCATTACTTTTGGTTGGGGAATGGCAGTGTTTGTTGGCGTCTTTACTTCTGTTAACCTTGGCGGCGGGGGTCATTTAAATCCGGCGGTGACGCTTTCCATGGCTTACCTGGGCAAGCTTGACTCATCGCTTGTAATGCCCTATCTCGGGGGACAGTTCCTCGGTGCCTTTGTTGGCGCTGTGATCGTTTGGGCAAGTTACCGTCAACATTTTGATGCCACCACGAATGCGGATACTAAACTGGGAGTATTCTGTACTTCACCTTCAATAAGAAACACTTTAAACAACATCGTAAGTGAAGTTGTGGGCACTTTTGTGCTGGTCCTGGGGGCTTTGTTGCTGATCAAACCCGAAACTAAACTGGGAACATTGGATGCCCTTCCCGTTGCCTTGTTGGTAATAGGTATTGGATTGTCACTCGGTGGGCCCACGGGTTATGCAATCAATCCTGCCCGTGATTTTTCTCCAAGGCTTGCACATTTTATTCTTCCGATCCGTGGTAAAAGAGACAGCGACTGGGCCTATGCCTGGATACCCGTCGTGGCACCAATAGTCGGCGCCTTCATAGCAGCTTTCTTATTTCAACTCATAACTCACTCATAACTCATAACCCATCACTCATAACTTCCTTACCCCTTCCTGTATTACGCCACAGGCTTTTCTTATTTCTTTTTTGGAGATCGTGAGCGGAGGCGCGATGCGCATACAATTTGGTGCAAACAGAAACCAATCCGTCAACACGCCATTTGCAATACAGGTGTCGATCACCTTTTTGTTTGTTTCAAAGCTATCGAATTCCAGTGCCATCAGTAATCCGGCGGACCGCAATGTGCATCCTTCGAGATTACCAATCAGTTTGTGAAACAGGGAACGCTTGCTTTCAATTTTTTTTACAAGTTCCTTGTCTGACAATACTCCGAAAGCTGCCAGGCCCGCCGCACAACTTACGGGATGACCGCCAAAAGTGGTGATATGCCCGAGCACCGGATTAAGTGTGAAATGGTCCATCAGCTTTTTATCTGCAATCACGGCGCCTAATGGCATGCCTCCGCCAAGTGCTTTACCCAATAAAATCACATCAGGAATAACACCATATTTTTCAAAACCCCAGACCGTTCCGGTTCTTCCAAAACCTGTCTGGATCTCATCCATGATCATCAATGCACCTGTCTGATTACATTTTTCCCGGATGGCTTTGAGCCAGTTTATTTCGGGTTCAATAACTCCTTTTTCTGCCTGGACAGTTTCGAGGATTACGCAGGCTGTGGAAGTTGTAATTGATTCAATAGCGGATCCCGCGTTATATTCTTCGTGTAATATTCCGGGTAGTAATGGCCTGTATGCATTCCGCCAGTATTCATCGCCGATTATGCTCAGCGCGCCCTGAGTGGAGCCATGATAGCTTTGATTGAAAGCCACGATCTGCGTGCGCCCCGTTACCCGCTTGGCAAGTTTCATGGCTCCTTCTGTTGCTTCCGCCCCCGAGTTTGTGAAATACACTGCATTCAGGCTTAATGGCAGGTGGTCCGTTAAGAGCTTCGCATACCGGACCTGCGGACTTTCAATCATTTCCCCATAAACTAATAAATGCAGGTATGCATCAACCTGTTTTTTTATGGCCTTTGTTACCTTCGGATGGCGGTGCCCGACATTGCAAACACTTATTCCGGCTATCAGATCTATATATTTATTTCCATCGGCATCCCACATCAAACTACCTTTTGCCTTCACGATTTCCAGGCCGATTGGCGCCGGTGAAGTCTGCGCTACGTGCTTTAGAAATAATTCTCTTTGATTCATCCGTTCTGTTTTAGTTTTCCCTTGTGGCCCGAACCTTCGTACGCCTGCCCGGCCGTCAAATTTCCGCAAAGATGTTTAAAGCGCTGCTTTAATTTTCTCTTCGTTCAGGTCATGGCCCGATTTTATCAGATATTTGCTTTTCAAGTAAACTCATTTCCCGGATGGCCACAATACTTCATGTCGAAAATGTTTATCCTCAATTTGGCTCGAACTGTTTTCTTGCTCCGAACGCAACCATAGTGGGCGATGTAGTTACTGGTGACGATTGCAGCATCTGGTTCAACGCAGTGGTAAGGGGAGATGTTAACAGCATCAGGATTGGCAACAAGGTAAATATCCAGGACGGCGCGGTCATTCACTGTACATTTAAAAAAACGCAGGCGATCATCGGGAACAATGTTTCAATTGGTCATAACGCTATTGTCCATGGTTGTATCGTGGCAGACAATGTGTTGATCGGTATGGGAGCCATCGTTATGGATAATGCACAGATAGGCAGTAATTCCATTATAGCGGCCGGTGCCGTCGTGCTGGAGGGTACAATTGTTGAACCGGGAAGTATATATGCCGGGGTTCCCGCAAAAAAAGTTAAAGATGTTTCGGAAGCGCATATCAGTGGCGAAATCAACAGGATAGCTGAAAATTACCTCCGGTATTCAGACTGGTTCCGCGACCAGGTTAACAGTGAACACTTGTAACTTCCAATTAATCTTTATAGTTTTATCTGTCGCTAATCTCAAAGACAATTTATGAAAACAACCGGCCTGACCCTCTTTTTCATCGTTTTTGCAGTTGTGTTGATTTTCGGGTCTTCCTGTAGTCCGAAATATGGTTGTCCCAGTGGCGCTGTTGGCGCAGAACAACTTTTAAGTGGCGAAAAGGTCAAAAAGCAAAAAAAATTCAAGGCTTAACCCATCAAACTCCCTCCCCAAAAAGAAATCACACCCCTTTATAATCACCCTAAATCCTACCATTATGAGCCTAACCCTCCGTACCGATTTTGGTTGCACGGAAGCCATTATCGATGATGATTGCGGCCTTAAAAGATTTTACGAAGTTGCCAACATTCTTTCTGATGATCTCGAGATCAAATTCCAAAACAAAGAAGACGACTTTGACACCCTCACCTGGGACTTTCACTTTAAAGGATCGACGCTTACCTTACATTACAACATTTACACGGGCATCTCTCTTTACCCACGCAAATTCCGCGAGGCACCCCGGAGAGAAAATGACGCTGTAATTGAAGTTGCAAACTTTCTTGAGAACAAGCTGATGGTACATTCTCTTCGCCGTTATGCCTCATAACGTATCGGCAATAAGAGACTAGTAGCCTTTCTCATCAATGGATTCGAGAATGTTATAATAGCTTACATATCTTTCTTCGGAAATACGGCCCTCTTCCAGGGCCTTTTTTATTGCACAACCAGGTTCATCAGTGTGAAGGCAGTTATTAAACTGGCAGTCGCCGATAAGCACCCGCATTTCGGGGTAGTAATGCGACAATTCCTGTTTAGAGATATCGACGATCCCAAATTCACGCAATCCGGGGGTGTCGATGATTTTTCCACCCACCGGGATATCAAACATCTCTGCGAAAGTGGTTGTGTGCATCCCCTTTCCACTCCAGTCGCTCACCTCCCTGGTCTTAAGTCCGAGTTCCGGGAAGATGGTATTAATAAAGGACGACTTACCTACCCCGGAATGGCCACTCATAAGCGTGACTTTTCCTGCAAGCGCCGCGCGGGCTTCGTCGGTTCCTATGTTGTTGGGTATTGACATCAGTATCACTTTATATCCTACCGATTCATAAATAGACTGAAGCTGTTCAAATCTTTCCATTTCTTTTTTCCGGTACAGGTCTGCCTTATTGAAGATGATGATGGCCGGCACATGATAGGCTTCACAGGTCACCAGGAAACGATCTATAAATCCCTGCGATGTTTTCGGATCTTTCAATGTTGCGAAAAGAATTGACTGATCAAGGTTGGCAGCAACAATATGATGCTGATACTTATTATGTGGTGACTGGCGGTTGATATAATTTTTTCGTGGAAGGATCTCCGTGATGGTGACCGAATGTTCCAGTTCATTCTCCATCTCAATGTTGATTTTATCCCCCACAGCAATCGGGTTCGTGGATGTTATTCCATCGAGCTTGAAAACTCCCTTCATCCTGGCATTGAAAATCTTACCATCTTCGGTCTTGGTTACATACCAGCTTCCGGTTGATTTATATATCGTTGCTTTCATCACTCGTTTTTGTTGCTCTCACCCTACCCGTAAATTTGAACATGTCATGGAAATTTCTTCAGAACTGTAAGCCTCAACACCATTTCCAGCACCAGCAAAAATATCGCAGCCAGCGCAAACGGGTAGAAGCGCTCTGTAAATCTTCTAAGCGCTGTAATTTCAACCTTTGATTTCTCGAGCTTATCTATCTCCTGGTAAATATTCCGCAGGCTCGAGTTGTCACGTGCCCTGAAATATAAGCCACCGGTTTGTTCAGCGATATCCCTCAGCAAAGGTTCATTAATCGTTACTTTTTGCCGTTGCACTACAACAGTGCCTCCGCTACCCTGTACAGGAGTCTGGGCATACCCATCACCTCCTACACCAATGGTGTAAACCTTGATACCATAAGATTTTGCGATTTCCCGGGCAGCAGTCGGGTCTATCAGGCCACCCTGGTTATCTCCATCCGTGAGCAATATGATAATCTTCGATTTGTTTGCACTGCCTTTCAGTCTTTCTACACTGGTGGTGATTCCATCACCGATAGCCGTACCATCTGCCAGGATGCTGCTTTGAGCACTGAAAATTTGATTTTTAAGTATGGCCTTATCGGTGGTAATCGGTGAAACGGTAAAGCTTTCTCCTGCGAAGATCACCAGTCCGATGCGATCTGTCGCCCTATTCTCTACAAATTCCGCGGCAACCTGTTTCGAGGCTTCCAGGCGGTTCGGCGAAAAATCCTGCGCCAGCATGGAACCACTCACATCCATGCACAGTACAATATCGATTCCCTCACCGCTCTTCAATTCCTCATCATTACGTGTTTGCGGCCTTGCCAATGCAACGACCAGGCAAATCAGTGCAAGCATTCTCAAAACAAAAGGAGCATGTCGCAGGAAGTTTTTCCATGACCTGTTATCCCGAAATGACTGTAATGATGACACCCTTAGTTTCGCCTGTAACCCACTTGTTTTGACAAGGTACCAGTAGATCATCAATGGCAATAACAACAGCAACCCAAATAAATAGGGATAAGCAAACTCTATATTTTTAAACCAGTCGTATACCAAAATGTTTTTTATTATCTCCGGATATTAAATCCGGGGTTATTGGTTATTATGAATCCCGTTGTCATTAAACCTTTATTCCCGGACATCATCATGCAATCGCCCTTGGCTTATTTTTTTCAGGGGAATCTTTACTTGTTCCGGCTGAAGCGTTGACGGGAGCGTTTAAATTGTTCAGGGTTTTAATTGATGTATTGATCACTTCCCAGTTTTGTTCGTTATCGGATTGTGCCGGCTGATACCTTGCAAACTTCACAAAATCACTCATCCTCAGGGTTTGGGCAAGCTCATTGAAGCGCTCCTTACTCATCCCGGACTGCCTCAATTGAAGTATCAGCTCATTATTGGTTTTTTCAAGTGATGTGATATCCATGGTACGATTTACGTACACACGGAAGATGTCATTCAGTTCAGTGTAATAATTTTTTACCGCGGCTGGCTGGCTCCAGTCCATTTGTTTAAGTTTTGCCAAAGCATCCATAGCCTGCTCGTAGGGCGGTAACAGAGGAGTCGCAGTAATTTTGCCTGCTTCACTTGTTTTTTTCTTTCGCATCAACCAGATGATCACTGCAATCGCTAATAATGTTATCGCCCCGATGATCCAGGGCACAAGGTCAGTGCTGTTGTTCTCTACCTCTTCTATGGCTTTGATGTCTTTATATTCCGCTGCAGGATCAAAGTTTTTATAGGCAACATCTATGATGAGACTGTCAGTAAGATAAATCCTGTCTCCTACCTTCATCTCAAGAGGCGGAAACAAAACGCTGCCTGAGTCAAAGCTGGTGATAACAACAGTCTGCTCCAGCTTCTTGTTATCAACATTCTCGATAGTGTCCAGTTTTCCTTTACTAATGAACTCAAAGCGTGGAATGGTATCAAGGGCAAACCAGGTTACTGGTTCACCAAGCGGAGCATAAGCCTGCAGGGTCAAAGTGATAGGTTCCCCTATCAATATCTTATCACGGTCCACCGAAGCCTTAACACTTACCTGGCTATAGGTGGAGAAGACCGTAAAGAACAATAACGAAACTGTTATTATATGTTTGAGGGAAAAATTCATGTACTACTTATTCCTGCCGATAAAAAACTTCTTTAACACTTTCACATAGTCTTCGTCCGTCGCTATATGTAACAGATCCGATCCGGATTTCAGAAAAACAGTTTTGCAGTATTCGGTATGTTGAAAGAAAGCGGATTGATACTGTTGGCGCACCGAAGCATCGCTGGTGTCAACAAACGCCGTTTTTCCCGTTTCTGCATCCTGAACCTCTACCAGTCCTATGTCAGGAAGGCGCATTTCCATTTTGTCATATACTTTTATTCCGACGATATCATGCTTCTTGCCGGCAACCTTCAGGGCATCTTCAAAACTGCTATCCAGGAAATCACTTAAAACAAAGGTGATTGACCGCTCACGCGTTGAATTATTAAAACGACGCAACGCCTCACCAAGGCTTGTACCTTTTCGTTTAGGCATGGAAGTTAGCATCGACCTTACCATATACAAAACATGATCACGTCCTTTTTTTGGAGGTATAAACAATTCAACTTTATCAGTGAAAAGAATAACTCCTACTTTGTCATTGTTACTGATCGCGGAAAATGCCAGCACTGCGCCAATTTCTGTAACCAGGTCCTTTTTCCTCGCATGGGTTGTACCAAACATGGAGCTGGCACTAACATCTACGAGCAGCATTACGGTTAATTCTCTTTCTTCTTCAAATACCTTGCTGAAGGGATGATTGAACCTTGCAGACACGTTCCAGTCAATAAACCTGATGTCATCACCATGATGGTATTCCCTGACTTCCTTAAACAACATACCCCGGCCCTTAAAAGCGCTGTGATACTCACCCGTAAATATATGACGCGTAAGTTTTTTGCTTTTTATTTCAAGCTCACGAACTTTTTTTAATATTTCAGCGGTTGTCAGCATTATTGGTAAATCCGATAGTCAGTATTTTTAGTAATCCGGTAATCAGCATTTCTGGTAAACCCGATAGTGTGCATTTCTGGTATATCAGGTCGTCTGTTGCTATTAAATCCGGTAGTCTGCATTTTTTTACATCGCGTTACCGATTTCATCATTGTCGTTTATGGAACCTGGATAACCTTTAGAATCTCATCGATCACATTTTCAACGCTTACATTTTCAGCTTCGGCTTCATAGGTAAGTCCAAGGCGATGACGAAGAACTTCTTTCGAGATACTTCTTACATCTTCAGGGATAACAAATCCTCTCTTATTCAGGAACGCCTGCGCTTTGGCCGCCAGTGCAAGGTTGATGCTTGCACGAGGCGAGCCACCATAACTGATCAGGGGCTTTAGTTTCTCCAGCTTGTATTTCTCCGGGTATCTTGTCGCGAAAACAATGTCGAGAATATAATTTTCAACTTTTTCATCCATATACACGGCTCTCACCAATTCTTTCGCCTGGTTTATTTCCTGGACCGAAACAACCTGGCCAACCTCCGGTCCTCTGATGCCCTGCACATTTTGCCGGATAATCATTTGCTCTTCCAGTTTGGACGGATAATCCACTATCACTTTCATGATAAACCTGTCTTGCTGTGCCTCAGGTAACGGATATGTGCCTTCCTGCTCAAGTGGGTTCTGTGTGGCCAGGACCAGGAAAGGTTCGTCCAGTTTGTAGGTTCTTTCGCCGATGGTAACCTGCCTTTCCTGCATTGCCTCAAGTAAAGCACTCTGGACCTTCGCCGGTGCCCGGTTAATTTCATCCGCGAGGATAAAATTGGCAAAAATAGGACCCTGCCGAACGATAAATTCGTTTTTTGATTGATTATAGATCATTGTTCCTATCACATCCGCAGGTAAAAGATCAGGAGTGAACTGGATCCGGCTGAACTTAGCGTGGATCGCCTGGGCCAGTGATTTTATTGCCAGTGTTTTCGCAAGTCCCGGTACCCCTTCAAGCAACACGTGTCCATTACTCAGCAGTCCGATCAGCAGGCGATCAAGCATGCCATGCTGACCTACTATCACCCTTCCCACCTCATCACGGAGACGGTCAATGAAAACACTTTGATACTGGATCTTGTCATTTAACTGACGGATATCATCGGCTGTAAGAACCATACTTGGAATTTATGCTTATTTATAATTTCGTCTTCGGATAGGAAAACCTGACAGGGACGCAAAATACAAACAAAGCCAATGCCAATGACGGCTTCAGTAGATAAAAGGCTCATAAAAAGCGATTTGAGTGCAAATGAGCACTAACTTTCCACTTTAATCGCCCAACGAACACAATAAAAGAGCCGTCTGGCAGTTAAAAAGGATTGAATCCCCTGTTATAAAAAACTTTTTATGAAAAAATGGTTTACCCGGTCTGCAGTGATACTTTTATCTGCAAGTATATGTCTCACCGCCTGTGACAAAAACGATGATAACGACGAAAAAGCCAAAACCAACACCGACAAGCTCACCCTGGCCGCCTGGAAATATGATAAGGCTTCACTTGATGTTAATAAAGATGGCACCGGTGATGTCCCGGTTCCCGATTCTGAAATTGAAGCTTGCGAGCGGGACAACCTGATTACATTCAAGGCTGATAACACTGGTACTGTAGATGAGGGGCCAACCAAATGCGCCTCCTCAGATCCGCAGTCCACTGGATTTCTCTGGACATTCAAAACTAACGAGACCGTCATCAATTTTCCTACAGCGATTCTTGCCGGGGTTGATGGTGATGTTACCATCGTATCACTGACTGAAACTTCACTGGTTCTCAAAAGAGAAGTTGATGGTGTTCCTGTCTTCATTTCGCCATCGGGAACAGCCAACATTATCCTTACGCTTAAGCACTAGACCCGCGCGATCTACTATGATTTGCATGGCTGGAAGTCCGGATGCAGATACTAATTGCAGATGCAGTCATTAAATAACAAGTCCCTGATTCAACAAGTACCGGACGGTCTTATTGAGCCAGGGACTTTAAATTTCTATTAAGACAAATATTTCCCGACAATTGGCATCCTCCTTCCTACTCCGAAAGCTTTGCAACTGACCCGTATGATAGGACAAAATTGATTTCTTTTGTACTCGTTGGTGTTCACCAGCTTCAATGTTTTATTCACCACAGCTTCATCTATGCCCATGGCAATGATATCTTTTGGTCCCTGTCTTTTTTCTATATACTGGTATAGAATTTTGTCGAGGATTGAATAATCCGGAAGGCTGTCACTGTCCTTTTGGTTTGGTCTTAATTCGGCAGATGGTGCCTTTTCGATAATATGCGCAGGGATGATCTCTTTGTTTTTATTGATAAAACGGGCAAGTGCATAAACCTGTGTTTTGTAGACATCACCCAAAACACTAAGGCCACCCGCCATATCACCATATAATGTTCCGTAACCTGTTGCCAGTTCACTTTTATTTGAAGTATTCAAAAGAATATAGCCAAACTTGTTGGCTATGGCCATTAGTAGGTTCCCGCGGGTGCGGCTTTGCAAATTTTCTTCGGCCACACTAAACGGCAGATCCTTGAAAGCCGGCTTTAAGGCGGCCATCAGTGAATCATAAACTCCCTTGATTTCTATTATCTCATAAGGGTTGTTGAGGCGCTGACTAAGCAATTCCGCATCTGATATTGAATGAGATGTTGAATACTGTGATGGCAATAATACCGCACGTACATTTTCATGACCTATCGCCTCGACTGCCAAAGCAAGCGTCACTGCACTGTCGATGCCACCTGATGAACCAAGTATTGCCTTCGTGAACCCAAGTTTGCTGAAATAATCGCGTATCCCCAGAACGAGTGCCTGGTGGATCTCCGCAATATTCTTTTCCGCAATCATATATTCCATGATCCGGTCAGGATCGTTCAGTTTGAACACACGCATCTCTTTATCGAACTGACGGTCAGGGTTAAGCGAACCGCTGGTGCTTCCGCTATCCTTGACAAAATCGTCAGAATCATAAACGGTGTAATCTTCCTGGAAATAAGCCAGCTCTTTAACTATCGTTCCATGGGCGTTCATCACCAGGCTTCCACCATCAAAAACGATCTCGGTTTGTGAACCCACAGCATTACAATAAAATATGGGTAGTTTGTACTTCAAAACATTCGCGCGGATTATTTCTTTCCGGTCATCATCATGATCATAGTCGAATGGTGATGCAGAAATATTGATCATCAGGTCCGGCGATTGCTCCATGAGGATGTCCATCGGGCAGATCCGGTATAGTGGATTATCCCCAAGGTTCCAGATATCTTCACATATGGTAAGCGCAATCTTTTTGCCTTTAAATGGAATTACGTTCCACTGGTACGCAGGTTCGAAATAGCGGTTTTCATCGAAGACATCATAAGTTGGCAATAACGTTTTCTGAGTTGTTGCCAGTACTTCTTTTTCGTAAAGAAACCATGCAGCATTAAACAGGCTTTTACCTTCGCTGATAGTATTTCTTTGCGGCGCACCAACTATTACTGCGATAGTATCAGCATGCTGTTTGATCTCATTTATCGCTTCGTCACATTTATTGATAAAGTCTTCAAATTCCAGGAAGTCGCGCGGAGGGTACCCACAAACAGACAGCTCTGTAAACATGATAATATCAGCACCATCATTTTTTGCTTTTTTTATCGCTTCAATTGCCTTTCTTGTGTTTGATTCAAAATTGCCGATGTGATAATTTTGCTGTGCTAATGCTATCTTCATAGTTCAAAATTAAGTCAAAATATAAACGGGTGATCTTAAAAAAATATGCCATTCACCGAAACAATTCAACCTATGAGAACCTGCAAAAACCACCTTTTGTTTCTTAACCAGATCACAAGACCTAAGCTTCGACAGGTAATAATTGCCACCATCTTTGCGATTAGCCTGGCGGCCTGCAGCGGATCAGATGCGCCGGATGTTTCCGACATAGAAGTGAACCTGGAACTGCAGCGCTTCGAACAGGATTTTTTCACCCTCGATACCAATGATCTTGAAGGTGGTCTTGCTAAGCTTCAGGCAAAATATCCTGTGTTCCTTGCTGATTTTATTCAAAAAGTCCTTGGGCTCCCACCGTTAAACAGCGGCCAGCCGGAGACGCGGACCCTCATCACCAAGTTTCTTTCAGATTACCGGCCCATCAAGGATTCAACTGACAAGGTTTTTAAAAATTTTGAAGAGCCAAAGGAGGCAATTTTACAGGGACTGAAATATGTGAAGCATTATTTTCCACAGTATAAGACACCGGAGAAGCTCATCACATTTATTGGTCCATTGGACGCATATTTTGAAGGCTCGACGGCTGGCTATGGTGATGCACTTACCACTGACGCATTGATCATAGGCCTGCAGCTACACCTGGGCAGTAACTTTTCCGTCTACAGATCGGAAATGGGACAGGCTTTATTCCCGGCTTACATTTCGAGAAAATTTTCGCCGGAATACATACCTGTAAATGCCATGAAAAATATTGTCGATGATATCTATCCAGACAATACTGTAGGCAAGTCACTGGTTGAAAAAATGGTCGACAAAGGAAAGCGACTGTACCTGTTGGACAGATTTATGCCACAGACAGAAGACACTCTTAAAATTGGTTACACGGAAAAACAATTAAAGGGCTCCTATGACAACGAAGGTTTGATCTGGAACTTCATTCTTACGAACAGTCTGGCATACAATACAGACCCCTCAATAATTAAAGGATACATTGGGGAAGCGCCGAATACAGCAGAGCTTGGAGAAGGTTCTCCCGGCTATATCGGGCTGTTTATCGGGAGGCAAATAGTAAGAAAATACATGGAGAAATATCCAGCTACAACCTTACCCGAATTGATTAAACTTGATCCGAAGAAATTATTTGAACTGAGTAAATACCGGCCGGGATAATGAATTAAACCGGGGTCACGATTAAAATTGTCCTGCAAGGTTTCCAGGAACATCGGGCTTCCTGCCCAGTTGGCGCATGAACCGGAAATGTGACGCGACAGCCTGTGACATCGTTGGAAACTCAACATAATTTATACCGTGTTTCTCACAGCTTTCACGAACTATCTTACTTATTGCAGGGTAGTGAACGTGGCTTACACGCGGAAATAAGTGGTGTTCAATCTGGAAATTGAGACCACCCACAAACCAGGAAATTACTTTATTTGTTGGTGCGAAGTTGGCAGTAGTTCTCACCTGGTGAATGGCCCATTCATTCTCAACAATTTTATCATCGATGCCAGCAGCTTCAAATTCTGTATGCTCAACAACGTGAGCAAGCTGGAACACAATGGCAAGTGTAAATCCAAGAACCACATGCATACAGGCAAATCCAATCGCCCATGGTCCCCAGCCTACAGCCATCACAGGTATCACAATATAGAAAAGAACATACATTGCCTTACTGAACCAGAACGTGAAGTGATCCTGGAAAGTCATCTTTTGCAACTGGGTAGTGTATACTTTACCAGAGAAATACTTGTTAAGATCCATCATAAAAACCCAGGCGAAAGAGGAGATTGCATAAACCAGTACTACATAGATATGCTGGAACCGGTGAGCAGGTACCCATTTTTGAGTTGAACACTGACGCATAAGCGGGCTCTTGGCAATATCATCATCAATGCCATCAACATTCGTATATGTATGATGAATAATGTTATGTTTGAATTTCCAGATGAAAGCATTACCGCCCAGGGCATTCAAAGTCAGGCCAAGGGTATCATTAACCCATTTCTTACTAGAGTAACTGCCATGACACGCATCATGCATGATATTGAAGCCAATGCTTGCAAGGATAAATCCGAGGAGGCAGGATAAGGCTACACCAAGCAAGGGTGGTATGGATACCGTTAATAAGACTATGTAGATGGTAACCGCTGCCGGGATAAGTGTGGCAGCTTTCAAATACAAACTGAAGTTCCCGGTCTTCTGAATTTTGTTTTCGACGAAATAATTATCAACTGAACGTTTAAGCTCGTTGAAGAAAACCTTGTTTTTGTTGTTGAAGCTAAACTTTGACATTGGATGTTATATGTATTTCACTACGGCAATTTTGATACTGACTACCGTGAATATACGAAGATAACGAATTACTCCAGTGCTTGGTGTTCGTACGATGGAAATTAACGTTTTACAATCTTTTCCCTCAACAAACCGCGGGTCTCATGTAACTCAGAAATGTCCCTGAATGAATCTTTGGGAACCAGGAAAAACGACCTTGAATCGAAGTAGAGATGAAAGAAGTATGGGGTTTCAACAAAGTGGCTGAACTTGGCCCATGTCCAATCCTGTACACCTCTTTCCGTTTCAAGCCTTACACCCTGGGGCTCAAAGTGCATGATGAACTGGTCCCGGAATGTTGCAGAGTTCCTGTAAATACTGGCAGGAAGTATCCGCCATATAACAAGCATGAGTACAAACCATAAGACAGAAAAGATGAGGAAAGATATGGCCTGGATCAGCTTGAGATAAAAAAGTACTGCAGAGGCAATTGCAAACACATTAATAAAAATCAACAGAAGTTTAATCTCTTTCCGATTGATGAAATGATATCTCAGGCCTTGTAATACTTGTTTTTTCTCATATCCGAATTGTACCGTCATCTTTTGATTGGACATTTTTGAATTATGGTTCAAAATACCAATATTTCAGGCAAATTCGGGTGAAGGCTCATCAAACAGTAAAAAATGAACTAAAATGGCCTGCCTGCCAATTACCTATGAACGGGAAACAATGACAGGATGATTCCTGGAAAACAAGTGCTGGAAAAACAATCGATTGAAAATGAACTGTGTTCAGGCGCGGGTTTTCGGTTGCATTATCTTACCCATTTCCCACATTTTGCCTTTCCATTGGCGGCCTGCATAGGTGAGATATATCTGCTGCAGGAAGTAAAAACGATTGAAAGAACTACAAGGATCAGAACGAGTTTAGATTTCATAATGGGTGTTTGTGTACGGATTGGGTTGTTTAGTTTCCAGGGATGTTAAAAAGTCCGGATAATCTTTGTTGAGAAAAGTATGCCAATTTTGAAAATATCGTACACTTCCTGACACGATGCGCAGATTTACATTTCGCACCGTATTTATACTGACAGAAAACTAGTGATATATAACTTTAATTTCAGACATATCCATTATTTTGACATGACGAATTAAACGGCCCGTCGAACATGAAATTGTATATAGCAGTAGAAACAAGCCAAAAAAAAAGTCCGCCCATAAATATAAGCGGACTTTACTAATAACCATAACCGTCCAAGTTATACGTTGAATATTTTCTCTGATCAGCTGCAGCCCATGCTATTGCCGCAGTTGAGACATTTATAGCACGTACCGCTTCTTATTGTAATATGTCCGCAGGTATTACATGCCGGGGCATCGCTTTGCATACTCCTTGCTGCTGCATTTACAGCGCTCATGCTCCCGGAACCATCCATCTTAGAGGCATTCACTGAAGGTCTTGCCACAGGAGCTTTTGGTTTGTTCTCACCCGCAGCCGGTAACATAGATTTCAAGATCCGCACATCGCTCAGGGGCGGTGTTTTTTTATCTCCCTCGCCCCCGGGGTGGTTGATTGCCGATGGTTGGTTCTCATCCCAGTCTTCATCACCTGTATTACCAATCTCCGGTTTGTCAAGCACATGGACCAGGTCAGTTCTGCCGAGATACTCATAAGCCAGGGCCCTGAAAATAAAGTCCACGATAGAAGTTGTGCTTTTGATGTTTGGGTGATCTACCATTCCCGAAGGCTCAAACCGCGTAAAGACAAACTTCTCAACAAACTCTTCCATCGGTACACCATATTGCAGGCCAATAGAGATTGAAATAGCAAAACAATTAAGCATGCTTCTCATTGTGGCTCCTTCCTTCGCCATATCAATAAAGATCTCTCCCACGGTTCCATCATTATATTCTCCCGTCCGAAGGAATATGGCCTGGCCATTGATCTTCGCTTTTTGTGTAAAGCCGCGTCGTTTTGCCGGAAGCGTTCTTCTTTCGACGATCCTTGCCAATTCACGCTTCAGTTTTGTATCCGGGGATGATTGCACTCTTTTTGTCACTTCTTCAAGCAGTTCACTTACAGACAGCTTACTCATGTCCACAATGTTGCTCTCAGCCGGCAGGTTCTCTTCAGCAGTGACCTCTTCGGTCTTTTTCTTTTTGTCTGATTTATTGCTAAGCGGCTGGGACAACTTTGATCCATCACGGTAAAGCGCACACGCTTTGAGACCGAGCTGCCAGCTCAACATATATGAATCGGCAATCTCCTCTACGTTAGCTTCATTAGGCAGGTTTATCGTTTTAGATATTGCACCGCTGATAAAAGGTTGAGCTGCGGCCATCATACGGATATGACCATGCGCATGTATAAATCGCTCACCTTTTTTACCGCATTTGTTAGCACAATCAAATACAGTAAGATGTTCATCCTTCAGATAAGGTGCACCTTCAACGGTCATGGTGCCGCATACATAATCATTGGCGGCTTCCATTTGCTCTTCAGTAAAACCGAGTGCATCAAGAAGGCTCCACTCGAAGTTGAAATATTGTTCAGGTTTGAACCCGAGACGTTGCAGACATTCCTCACCCAGGTTATAAACGTTGAACACAAATCCGATTTCAAACGCCGTATTAACTGCAGAATCAAGCTTCTTGATTTCTTCGGCAATAAAGCCTTTTTCACTCAGCGTCTGATGATTTATGTAAGGGGCTCCCTGGAAAGTTCCGGTACCCACCGCATATTTAATAATGGCATCTGATTCTTTGTCAGTATAACCAAGGTTTTTGAGCGCGGATGGCACCGATTGGTTGATGATCTTAAAATAGCCACCACCTGAAAGCTTTTTGAATTTCACAAGCGCAAAATCCGGTTCTACTCCTGTTGTATCACAATCCATTACAAGGCCTATAGTACCGGTTGGGGCGATAACGGTAGTTTGTGCGTTCCGGTAGCCATGCTTTTCACCAAGTTGAACCGCTTCATCCCAGGCTTTGGTCGCGGCCTTAAGCAGATAGTCCGGACAGTATTTTGCCTTGATGCCCTGGGGTTTTACGCTTAGGTTTTCATATTCGTCTGCGTCATAAGCGGCCAGCCTGTGATTGCGCATTACACGCATCATATGCTCTTTATTGGCTTCATAACCCGGGAAAGGTCCGAGGATCGAGGCCAGTTCCGCAGACGTCTTATAGGAGATGCCAGTCATAATAGCTGAGATCGCCCCGGCAATTCCTCTTGCTTCTTCACTATCATATGCAATTCCCATTACCATCAGCATCGAACCAAGATTGGCGTATCCAAGTCCGAGTGTGCGGTAATCATAGCTTAACTGGGCTACTTCTTTGGAAGGGAATTGGGCCATCAGCACTGAAATTTCGAGAACAGTGGTCCATAACCGGCAGGTATAAGCGAAACCATCGACATCGAAATTGTTTGTCGCCTGATCATAAAATCTTCTGAGGTTTACAGAGGCGAGGTTACAGGCCGTATTATCGAGGAACATGTATTCACTGCATGGGTTTGAAGCACGGATCTCACCACCTTCAGGACAGGTATGCCACTCGTTTATTGTTGTATTATATTGGGTGCCAGGATCTGCACAACGCCATGCAGCATAGGAAATTTTGTTCCACACTTCTTTTGCCGGAACTTTCTTCATTATTCGGCCATCACTCCTTGCCTTCAACTCCCAATCTTCATTTTTTTCGAGTTTCTCAAAAAACTCATTTGGGATCCTTACCGAATTGTTCGAGTTCTGCCCTGAAACAGTTTTATATGCATCGCCCTCATAATCGCTCGAATAACCTGCGTTAATAAGTGCCGCTACTTTCTTTTCTTCTTCTACCTTCCAGTTGATAAATTCAAGGATTTCCGGATGGTCCAGATCAAGACAAACCATTTTTGCTGCGCGCCTTGTTGTACCACCACTTTTGATAGCACCTGCCGCACGGTCGCCGATCTTCAAAAAACTCATCAATCCGCTGGATGTTCCGCCACCACTCAGTTTTTCATTCTCACCCCGGATGTTGGAATAATTCGTACCTACACCAGATCCATATTTGAAGATCCTGGCTTCGCGGACCCAAAGGTCCATAATACCACCCTCATTTACGAGGTCATCATCCACTGATAAAATAAAACATGCATGAGGCTGCGGGCGTTCATAGGCAGAGGTCGACTTTTTTAACTGTCCATCCAGTTGATCAACATAATAGTGCCCCTGCGGCTTACCTTTGATCCCGTAACTTTCATGCAGGCCGGTATTAAACCACTGCGGGCTATTCGGAACGCAAGCCTGGTTGAGTATACAATAAACCAGTTCTTCATAAAAGATCTGAGCATCACCTGCACTTCTGAAATAGTTGTAACGCTCACCCCACACCTTCCAGCAATTTGCCATCCGATGAGCAACCTGTTTGGCGGAAGTTTCCCTGCCTAAAACTCCATCAGCCTGGGGCACTCCTGCCTTCCTGAAATATTTTTGCGCAAGAATATCTGTTGCAATCTGGCTCCATGATTTTGGGACCTCAACATTTGTCATTTCAAACACAACTTCTCCGCTTGGATTCCTGATAACCGATGTACGATAGTCATACTCAAACTGATCAAACACGTTCGTGCCCTCGATTGTAAAGCGGCGGCTGAATTGCAAGCCTGGTTCAGATTGCTTCTTGTTAGCCATACTAAAATTTATTTAGATGATGAATATTCGGATTATTTGGTTTATCAGGGAGGGTGAACGAAAATATCTTTCTGGCATCAGAATTCCGTGTTGTAAATATGCACAGACTGTGGATAAAGGATTTTCAAAATAAGGTATGCAGCCATGGGTTTGAATTACCGTCCGGGGCGCTTTTGACTGGATTTTCTCATAGCCTCAAAATCGCGAAAAACCACTTAGTAAACATACCTGCCAAAAAGGTAAAAAATACTTAATCTGCCTGCACCATCCTGGTCCGGACCAATAGCTTCTGACCAATCTGATAACAGATACATTAATTTAATGTTATCCTTTTATCAATTATTTTCGCGGGCAATAGAAGGATTTATGACCAGGTTAAGGATTAATCGCATTTTTTTATTCGCCGGAGCCCTGTTGCTCGGAAACGCCTGCATCTCGCAGACAACCTTCAATGGTTGGGTGGCAGCCAATAACATGTTCCGGTTCGGCAGGCAATTCAGTGTTCACCTTGATGTACAGGCCCGCAGCACCGATCAGCTGGAACATTTGAATACATTTATTTTTCGCCCGGGACTCAACTGGCATTTCAGGAAAAACATGATCGCAACGGCCGGATATGGATATATACACTCGCGGCGCGTGATGTCGGGGGTCGCCGGTTATGTACCTGAACACAGGATCTGGCAGCAATTAATAGTAAATCATAATGCAGGTTTTGTACCCATCCAACATCGTTTCAGGCTTGAACAAAGGTTCATCTCAACGACTGAGATAGAGAACGGTGAACTCGAAACCCGCGGAAACAGCTTCGCCAACAGGTTCAGGTACTTCAACAGGGCCATCATCTCTTTTAAAGGTTCGAAACCATTCGTTAAAGGACCATTTGGGGCTATACAGAATGAAGTGTTTGTAAATATCGGCGATAAATCCCCGGTGAACGGCAAGTTCTTTGATCAAAACCGCTTCTACCTGGCGCTGGGTTACAGGCTAAATCCAAAATTCGATCTGGAGGCCGGTTATATGAATCAATATGTATCCGGATCAAATGATAATATAAGCAGGGCTCATATCCTTCAACTTGCTACTTATCTTCGATTATAGTATATTTCAATCGATTACGTATATGATGCAGAAGGGCAAAACTTAAGAACCTTTCGAAAAGTTTTCGCATTTTTGCAATAGCACCAACTGAAAGTGAATGAAGCAAGGCATTTATCAATCTTTACTGGATAAAAAATCTAAGGGACAAAAGTCTTTCGCTGTACTTATTGACCCTGATAAGGTTGATGAAAGCCTGATTGAAGAATTGGTGATGCTTTCAATGGAAGCAAAGGTTGATTATTTGTTCATCGGCGGAAGCCTGGTGATCAGCAATCAGCTGGATGAGGTTGTGAAACAGGTCAAAAACAGTTGTGACATTCCCACCATCCTTTTCCCGGGCAGTCCAAGCCAGATTTCTTCTTATGCTGATGCATTGCTCTACCTTTCGGTCATTTCCGGGAGGAACCCGGAGCTGCTTATCGGTCAGCACGTAATCTCCGCCCCTTTTGTAAGGCAGAGCGGGCTTGAGCTGATGTCAACCGGCTATATGGTTATAGATGGCGGGGCACCGACCACTGTATCTTACATAAGCAATACGATTCCCATTCCCGCAGATAAAAACGAGATTGCCATGTGCACTGCCATGGCCGGTGAGATGTTAGGCATGAAACTCATCTACATGGATGCAGGCAGTGGTGCACGGCGTCCGATAACAGAAAGCATGATTGCAAAAGTCTCCGGTGTCATTGAGGTACCGCTTGTTGTAGGTGGAGGTATAAATGATCCTGAAAAAGCTTACCTGAATTGCCGGGCAGGCGCCGATGTAATTGTAATAGGCAATGCCATTGAGAAAGACGCCTCACTCATAAAGGAAATGAGTGCAGCTATCCATAGTTCCCCGCATGTAAGATTTGAAAATCTTTAACAACAACGCACCAGCGCTTCCCGTCCATTCTGATTCATTTCTACCCACTCCCCATGATTCCACAATTACATGGCGATTATAGACGTTATTAAATAACCGGATGCATTATTTTAGGGAGACGATTTTTGATAGAGATATTAATGCCCATGATTGAAAATACAGTTACCGATTAAAAACATCTGCATGCGGTTAGTGGTACTTGTTTGTATAACGGTATTGTGTAGTGGTTGTTTCAGTGGATTTGTAATGACTGATAAGGAAATCAATAATCATTACAAAAACAAATCTGTTAAGCCCACTTATTTCACAATAAAAAATGATTCGGTCAGTTTGTTTTGCGCAACTACCGGTTCAGATACGCTTCCTCCTTTGCTGCTGGTGCATGGTGCACCCGGTGCATGGTACGGCAGCCGCAACCTGCTTGATGATACTATCGTTCAAAAGCAATATCATATTATAGCTGTGGATCGTCCTGGCTATAACAAATCCAGATTTAAAGGAAAACGTGGCGCTGTTACATCAATTGAAACACAGGCCGTTGCTATTCATGAGGCATTGAAACTGAATAAATCTTCAAAGACCGGTGTTGTGATGGGATCTTCGTTCGGGGGACCGATTGCCGCCAAGATTGCAATCATGTATCCTGACAGGTTCCACCAGTTAGTTATGCTCGCCCCTGCCATAGACCCCGAAGCGGAAAAGTACTGGTGGTTTCATCTCTTCATCCGAGGTGGGCTTGTAAGGGCAATGATGCCCAGGTTTGTAAACAATGCCACGGACGAAAAATTTGCCCATGCTGAAGAGCTAAGGAAGCTCTTGCCGGAATGGAGTAAGCTTTCGATCCCGGTCACTATGGTCCAGGGCGGGGAGGACAATATAGTGTACCCATCGAACATCGACTTTGCTAAAAAAGCCTTGCTGGGCAAGCCCGCTGAATTTGTGTTCCTTCCTGCTTCGGGTCACATGATAAGATCTCAAAATCCCGATGTTGTGAGATCGATCGTTTTGAAAGCAAGGCGTTTTGCAAAGCTCCGGATATTCAAGTCAAACCGCAAAACGGAGACTTCTAACTTCCAGTAATTGGAGTCTTAACATATATTTTACACCACAGAGACAAATAAATTCGACAAAAACAGGTAAAAACCTGAAAATTTTATTTTCTTTGCATAGTAAAAATTAATTCGGTAGCGTTTATTCTCAGGTAATGATAAAAAACCTTTACATATCAAATGCGGATTCAGCAAATATTGCTGAGTTACTGCGTGGGGTTTTTCCTGTACACCTCTGTACAGTTTTTCCTTTCCAGCCTATCCCCTTTTGGGTACGACGTTGATACACTCCAGCACCCATAGTGTCCCCTGTTAAATCGGAACTATGAATCCCGTCAAAACGGGAAAAAACCATTTATCGTGGTACGGCTATTGCCGGCATTATTCAACTCGCGTTTATTTTTAGTAAAATGGACACTCAACAGGAACAATTTCAAATCCTTATAGCTAACGAATCTCACACCGGATTCGGGCAAATCATCTGTGACGAAATGGCGTCGTCTGCACAGGCTCGTGGAACCGGCATAGCCAAAAGAAGCCCTGAATATATCCAGGCAAAAATGAGGGAAGGCAAAGCAGTAATAGCTTTCAATGCTGACGGCGTATGGGCAGGGTTTTGTTATATCGAAACCTGGAGTCATGGCGAATATGTAGCCAATTCGGGCCTTATCGTTGCTCCTGCATTCCGCAAAAGTGGATTGGCAAAAAAGATCAAAAAGAAAATATTCGAGTTAAGCCGCAAGACTTATCCCGATTCCAAAATTTTCGGGCTTACAACCGGGCTGGCTGTGATGAAAATTAATTCAGAGCTCGGTTATGAACCCGTCACCTATTCCGAGCTTACGCAGGATGAGGCTTTCTGGGCCGGTTGTAAAAGCTGTGTCAATTATGAGATCCTCATGAGTAAGGATCGCAAGAACTGTATGTGCACGGCAATGCTGTATGATCCTAAAGATCATTATGAACCTGAAGAGACTATCCAGGATTTCAAGAAACATTCTTCCCTATACGAACGCTTCATGCGTATAAAACAGTGGAAATTGCTTAAGCCTTTACTCCGAAGGGATAAGGACAGCAAGAAGGCAGACAAATCAAAGTCACTGCTTCATTTCTTTTTCCATTTTTAACCGTTGACCTACAGAACACCTGATTTTTTCAGGTCGTTAGCTGTTCAGCGTAATCTGAATCGTACTTTTGCTATCGTTTAATGCTTTAGCAGATCTTTGTTCATTATTTTAAATCAATCATGTTCCATGGGTAATAAAGTTGTATTGGCTTACAGCGGCGGGTTAGATACTACATACTGTGCTATCTATCTGCGCAAAATCAAAAATCTTGAAGTACATGCTCTCACAGTGAATACCGGCGGCTTCAGTGCCGATGAGATCAGCAGTATTGAAAAACGCGCTAAAGAACTTGGTGTAGCCTCTTTCACCTGTGTAGATGTTACGAAAGATTATTATGATTCCTGTATCCGGTACCTGGTTTATGGAAATGTTTTGAAAAATGCGACGTATCCCCTAAGTGTAAGCGCAGAAAGGATGGTGCAGGCAATTGCTGTTGCAAAACATGTGCTGGCAACCGACGCATCTTATGTTGCCCACGGCAGCACAGGTGCCGGTAATGACCAGGTAAGATTTGATATGGTATTCCAGAGCATGTTACCTGGTGTTGAAATTCTTACTCCTATCCGGGATATGCAGCTGAGCCGTGAGGCAGAAATTACTTTCCTCAGGGAGCATGGTGTCGATATGAATTTTCATAAAGCACAATACAGTATCAACAAAGGTTTGTGGGGTACATCGGTGGGTGGCAAAGAAACCTTAACAAGCAGGGAATATCTGCCGGAAGAAGCCTGGCCCACACAGGTCACTGAATCCGGTGCCCGGAACATAGAGCTGGTTTTTGAAAAAGGTGAACTAAAGGGAGTGGATGGAAAAACATACGCTCATCCCGTTGAAGCCATTCAGTACCTGCAATCAATTGCCCAGCCTTATGGTGTCGGCAGAGATATTCATGTCGGTGATACAATCATAGGTATAAAAGGCCGGGTTGGATTTGAGGCAGCCGCACCCCTGATCATTATCAAGGCGCATCACCTCCTTGAAAAACATACGTTGACAAAACACCAGCTGTACTGGAAGGAACAACTAAGCACCTGGTACGGCAACTGGTTACATGAAGGACAGATGCTTGACCCGACGATGCGGAATATAGAAAAGTTCCTTGCTGACACCCAGGAAACTGTAAGCGGCAAAGTGTTTGTCACTGTTCAGCCGTATCGGTTCACCGTTACCGGTATAGAATCCCCACACGACCTGATGAGTAATAAGTTTGGAAGCTATGGGGAGATGAACAAAGGATTTACGGGCGATGATGTAAAGGGTTTTGCGAGGATCTTCGGCAACCAGGCAGCAATTTATCACAAAGTCAATACTACAGAGAATGATTAAAGTTGGCATAGTCGGAGGTGCAGGCTATACAGGCGGGGAATTGCTGAGACTGCTCATAAATCATCCCGAAGCAAATATTCTTTTTGTACACAGTACCAGTAATGCAGGCAACACCATTGCCAGTGTGCATAGTGATCTTGCAGGTGAAACATCGTTGATCTTTTCTGACAAACTAAATGATGATATTGAAGTGCTTTTCCTTTGTGTAGGACACGGAGACGCAAAAAAGTTTCTTGAGAAGAACGCAGTCGGGAAGCATGTCAGGATCATTGATCTCTCACAGGACTTCAGGCTGAAAGATAACAGCGCAATAAGTGTTACAGGTTCTTCGGGCGACAATAATGAACGGAAATTTATCTATGGTCTTCCGGAATTAAATAAAGAGGAGATCAGGCGCGCATTCAATATTGCTAACCCCGGCTGTTTCGCTACTGCATTGCAACTTGGCCTTTTACCTTTGGCTAAAGCGGGTTTGTTGAAAGATGTTTATACAACCGGGATCACCGGCTCGACGGGAGCAGGCCAGGGTCTGAGTTCAACTTCTCATTTCTCCTGGCGGGCGAATAATATCCAGGCATACAAAACACTAACCCATCAGCATCTTAAGGAGATCGGCCAGTCGCTTACTCAGCTAAATGATAAAGCGGAGATCGACATCAGTTTTGTTCCCTGGCGGGGAGATTTCACCCGTGGAATATTTATCAGCTCACAACTAAAATGCGGACTTTCACAGGATGAGTTAGATGAGTTGTATCAATCATTTTATAGTGATCATCCATTCACCATCATGAGCAAGGAACCAATACATCTAAAGCAGGTTGTGAACACGAATAAATGTTTTATCCAGGTTGAAAAAGTAGGTGATAAGTTGGTGGTTCACTCGATCATAGATAACCTGTTGAAGGGCGCCAGTGGCCAGGCGGTGCAAAACATGAACCTTATGTTTGGTATCGATGAAACCACAGGGTTGCGATTAAAGGCAACCTATTTTTAAGTAAAACAGCTTTCAACCTTTTAATTTTGATTTATGAAACTATTCGACGTTTATCCTATTAACGATATCACGATAACAAAAGCCAGGGGTTCAAATGTATGGGACGATAAGGGTACACAATACCTTGATCTTTATGGTGGTCATGCAGTGATCTCTATAGGCCATACACATCCGCATTATGTTGAAAGGCTGACCGGCCAGTTGAGCCAGGTTGGCTTTTATTCCAACTCGATACATATTCCATTGCAGGAGGAACTTGCGTCAAAACTCGGCAAAGTTTCAGGCAAAGAAGACTACCAGCTATTTCTTTGCAACTCCGGGGCTGAAGCAAATGAGAATGCATTGAAGCTTGCTTCATTCTATAACAACCGGAAAAAAATTGTTGCATTCAGAAAAGCATTCCATGGTCGTACATCACTGGCTGTAAGCGTTACCGACAATCCAAAGATCGTTGCCCCTGTGAATCAGAATGAGAACGTGATATTTTTGCCTTTTAACGATGAATCATCGCTGGACGCAATCTTCAGGGCGCAGGGTGATCAGATCTGTGCGGTGATCATTGAAGGAATCCAGGGTGTTGGCGGTATTAACGTAGCCAGCGATACTTTCTTACAAAGTATCCGCCGGAACTGTGATAAATACAATTCAGTATTTATAGCTGATAGTGTGCAATGTGGTTATGGGAGAAGCGGGAAATTCTTTTCACAGGATTTCAGCGGAGTTAGCGCAGATATCTATTCAATGGCAAAGGGTATGGGCAATGGGTTTCCCGTAGCCGGCATTATAATAGCCCCTCACATAAAACCGGTTCCACTGATGCTGGGAACTACATTCGGCGGCAATCATCTGGCCTGTGCTGCCGCTCTTGCAGTACTGGAAGTGATAGAATCTGAAAATCTGATGGAGAATGCGGTAAGCGTGGGTGCATACCTCATGGACGGATTGAAAGAGGTTCCATTCTTACAGAATATCAGGGGAAGAGGGTTGATGATCGGATTCGATGTACCCGAGAGCCTGAAGGATCTGAAAAAGAACCTGCTTTTCAAACATCATATATTTACCGGTGAGGCAAAGCCTAATGTAATCCGGCTTCTACCTTCACTCGCCCTTACCAAAGCGGATGCTGATATTTTTCTTGAAGCGATCCGGACCGAAATTGAAGCCCTCGCTCCATCAACTCAACAAGCATATAATTAATGAAAAATTTCATCTCTGTTAATGATGTTTCAAATATTGACGGGCTTGTTGCAAAAGCCCTGATGTATAAAGCAGATCCATTTAGCGATATCTCCCTGGGAACAAACAAACGGATCGGTTGCCTTTTTCTTAATCCAAGTATGCGTACGCGTTTAAGCACCCAGGTTGCTGCTCAGAATCTTGGCATGGAATCTATTGTGTTTAACGTTGATAAAGATGGCTGGGCACTGGAATTTGAAGAAGAAGCCATCATGAGCGGAAATAAGGTAGAGCATGTAAAGGATGCGGCCCCCATCATGGGAAAATATTTTGATATCCTGGCCATCAGGACATTTCCGGGATTGAAAAACAGGGAAGAAGATTACAGTGAATTATACATTAACCAGTTTACTAAGTATGCAGGGATCCCGGTAATAAGCCTTGAAAGTGCTACCCTGCATCCATTGCAGAGTCTTACCGATATCATTACCATCCGGGAATCTATGCGGAACTGGACGGGTCAGGACCGAAAGCCTAAGATTGTGATGACCTGGGCTCCGCATGTAAAGGCGCTGCCGCAATGTGTGGCAAACAGTTTCGCCCAGTGGGTGAATGCCTGGGGCCAGGCAGATTTTGTTATTGCTCATCCGGAAGATTATGAACTTGATGAAAAGTTTACCAAAGGTGCAACCATAACAAATGACCAGGACGAAGCGCTAAAGGATGCAGACTTTGTTTATGTTAAAAACTGGAGCACCTATACCGACTATGGCAGGATCTATTGCAATGACCCCGGGTGGATGCTCACCAATGAGAAACTTGAACTGACCAATAATGCCAAAGTGATGCATTGCCTGCCGGTGCGCCGCAATGTTGAATTGAGTGACGAAATCCTCGACGGACCAAACAGTATAGTAACACTAGAGGCTTCGAACAGGGTTTGGGCAGCCCAGGCAGTGATCAGTGAAATACTTAAGGAAAAGTAAACAGGTTGGCAGCATAAAAGATGTGTGATAGACATGGAGGCGGATTGTAGTAAATGCAATAAAAATTCATGGAGAAGTTATTTGTAATAAAAATTGGTGGAAATATCGTTGACGACGAGGTTGCCTTATCAGCGTTCCTGGATTTGTTTGCCGGTGTAGCTGGCAAAAAGATACTTGTGCATGGCGGAGGAAAGGTCGCGACCAGGCTGGCACAGGATCTGAACGTGCCACAACAATTAGTTGATGGCCGCCGGATTACTGATGCAGCAACACTCAGGATAGTGACAATGGTTTATGCGGGGCTGATCAACAAAAATATCGTGGCCCAGTTGCAATCAAAAGGATCCAATGCTATAGGCATCACTGGTGCTGATGGCAATGCTATTACTGCCCATAAGAGACAACACGCTTCACTCGACTATGGTTTTGCAGGAGATGTTGACAGCATAAATGCTCCAATGATCTCGGGCCTGCTTGAACAGGGACTTGACCTTGTATTTGCGCCTATCACTCATGATAATAAAGGACAACTGTTAAATACAAACGCCGATACTATCGCCCAGGAATTGGCCCGTGGATTGAGTAGAAAATATGAAGTACACCTGATCTATTCGTTTGAAAAAGCCGGGGTCCTCGGTGATGCAAATGACGATACCACAGTAATAAAAAAGATAGATCCTGCAACCTATGCATCGCTGAAAGAAAAACAGGTCATCTTTGCAGGAATGATTCCCAAGCTTGACAATGCTTTTGAAGCAATCAGGAGTGGAGTGAGCAAGGTAATTATTGGTAAGGGAGAGCAACTTGCCGAACTAATAACCGGCTCTGCCGGTACAACCATTACGGATGCCGCATGACCGGATTGACATATTACAGGCTGATGCAGTAAGCTTGCTGAAAGAGCTTATTTCCACTCCGTCATTCAGCAAAGAGGAAGATCAGACTGCAGGAATTCTATGTCGTTTTCTGGGCGAACGTGAAGTGATTCATTACCGGAATCAAAATAATGTTTACGCCTTCAACAAACATTATGATAAAGCAAAACCTTCTGTTTTGCTTAATTCGCATCATGACACCGTAAAACCAAACAAGGCCTATACACTGGATCCATTTACACCGGTTGTAAAAGAGGGAAAACTTTTTGGCCTCGGCTCGAACGATGCCGGCGGCTGCCTTGTTTCTCTTATAGCTACGTTTCTGTATTATTATCATCGTGATGACCTGCCTTTCAATCTGGTGCTTGCTGCCAGCGCTGAAGAAGAGATAAGCGGATTCAATGGAATTGAACTGCTGATAAAGGACCTGGGTCCGATCAGCTTCGGTATAGTTGGTGAACCCACGCAGATGCATATGGCGATCGCTGAAAAGGGATTGCTGGTACTGGATGTCTATGCTGAAGGTAAAGCAGGCCATGCTGCGCGCGAAGAAGGTGAAAATGCGATCTACAAAACGCTCAAAGACATGCAGTGGTTCAGCACCTACCGCTTTCCGAAAAACTCCGATCTCCTGGGCCCGGTGAAGATGAGCGTGACCGTTATTGAAACTGAAAACAAGGCTCACAATGTGGTGCCTTCCAGTTGTCATTTCGTAGTAGATGTAAGAGTTAATGAGCTGTATAGTTTTGAAGAAGTGCTGGACATTATTAAATCACATACCAGTTGTACAGTAACACCCCGCAGCCTGAGAATGCGTTCGTCATATATATCGCTTGATCATCCGATCGTGAAAGCGGGGATAAAATTAGGGCGCAACTACTACGGCTCACCAACAACTTCCGACAAAGCACTAATGCCATTCAACACCCTCAAAATGGGTCCCGGCGATTCAGCACGCAGTCACACAGCAGATGAATATATATTTATCGAAGAAATCAATAGTGGCATCGAACTCTACATTCAATTTTTAAATGAGCTGATATGAAATTATGGAGCAAAGAAAAAACAAGCACATCTGAACTAATCGAAAAGTTCACAGTAGGCCGGGATAAAGAGTTTGACATCCTGCTTGCTGAACACGACGCGCTTGGTTCCATCGCTCATGTCAAAATGCTTGGCGAGGTTGGCCTCATGAAAAAAGAAGATGCAGACACAGCTGTCACCGGGCTTGAAGAAATTTTAACAAACATAAGGGCCGGGGGTTTTGTAATTGAAGATGGAGTGGAAGATGTGCATTCCCAGATCGAGTTTTTGCTGACCAAAAATATCGGCGAAGCAGGCAAACAGATCCATAGCGGAAGGAGCCGGAACGACCAGGTTGCTGTTGCGATCAAATTATATTTAAGGGCAGAGCTTCTCAAGATCAAAGACGCAACTACCTCATTATTCAATCTATTGATAGAACAAAGTGAAAATTTAAAGGACAAATTATTGCCCGGGTATACTCACCTGCAGATCGCCATGCCTTCTTCTTTTGGACTTTGGTTTGGCGCCTATGCCGAGAGCCTGGCAGACGATATGGAAATGCTTGCAGCTGCGTATTCAGTCGCAAATAAAAATCCACTGGGGAGCGGTGCGGGCTATGGCTCATCTTTCCCGTTGAACAGAACAATGACGACTCAACTGCTCAACTTCGGGGCGATGAACTATAATTCAGTGTATGCGCAGATGAGCCGTGGAAAAACCGAAAAAATAGTTGCAACCGGTATTTCTTCAGTAGCTGCTACACTCAGCAAATTATCAATGGATGCCTGTCTCTATATTAACCAGAACTTCGGATTTATCTCATTCCCGCCTGAGCTCACTACCGGCAGCAGCATTATGCCGCACAAAAAAAACCCCGACGTTTTTGAATTGATCAGGGCGAAATGCAATCGTATCCAATCCACCCCAAATGAGCTTACCCTATTGATCAATAACCTGCCTTCAGGATATCATCGTGATATGCAGCTGACAAAAGAAATTCTGTTTCCTGCAATAGAAGAACTTAAATCATGCCTGGAAATTATACAGTTGATGTTATCAAACATCACCGTCAGGGATCATATCCTGGACGATGAAAAGTATCGCTACCTGTTCAGTGTTGAAGCAGTAAATGAACTGGTGAATAAAGGCATCTCATTCCGCGATGCCTACAAAGAAATAGGCAACCAGATTGACAGCGGAAACTTTCAATATGATTACAGGCAACAACTGCATCATACCCATGAAGGGAGTATCGGGAATCTTTCAAATGACAAGATCAGGCTACAGATGGAAAAAGCTGTGCAAAAATTTAACTAAACAAACCACGATCATAGCTCATAACTCAATAACATATAACTCATCACTCATCACTCATCACTCATAACTCCTTAGCCTCTATCTCAACTCCGATGTGTTAACCCTTGTTGGCGTGTCCTTGCCTGCAACGATACTTGTAGAGCTGATAGCTATAGCCTTTATGATTTCGGCCATGTTTTTCATATCCAGTGTTTCTATCTCATCATCCAGTGTGTGATAGAATTTTTCGGAATCCATCTTGGAAGTAGAGATAGTATGTGCCGCTACACCCTGGCGCGCGAGGGTTGCATTATCTGAACGATAGAATAGTTGCTGTGCGGGATATGGATCGGGATAAAATTTGAACGCAGTTCCGGCAAGGTTCTTTTCAAGAATCTTTCCAAGGTCCGTTTTTTCATACCCGGTGATAAAGGCAGAGTTTTTACCCCATTTGCTTTCAGTTCCAATCATTTCAATATTAAACATAGCCACCACCTTGGAGGAATCGAATTGCCCCGAAAAATGTCTTGAACCGAATCCACCCACTTCTTCCGCCGTAAATGCAACGAATATGATTGTCCGTGCATTGTCTTTTTTCTTTGCAAAATAGTTTGCAAGCATGATGACGGCTGTGGTTCCCGCCGCATCATCATTTGCACCGTTATAGATTGAGTCACCGTTCGCATCTGGTTTGGTTACACCAAGATGATCGTAATGCGCTGAAAAAATGACAAACTCTTCTGGTTTTGTTTTGCCAGGTATCATGCCCACAACATTTTTCAGGGGCATCTGTTCGGTCTTCTTATTAAGCGTCAAAGCAAATGTCGATGGAACCGTGGAACCGGAAAGAAATACGAGGTTCGATTTCATAGCGGGATTAATACGCCTCGCCTGTCGGATGCTGTTGAAGATCTGCGCATGTGCGGTATCCACCATCACAAGAAAATTTCCAGCCGACTGTTGTAATCTGCGCAATACTACCTGGGGGGTATCAGTGGCTTTTATGGTTATTTTCTCAACAGTTGAATCGTTTGTAAGGGTATACGTTTCGCGGGCTGATAAGAATGCGACCTTATTTCCATCAACCGCAGAACCGTCTATCGAACCTGAAATGATGAAGTCTGTCTGTGGTACGGTAAACTCCTGCAAATAAGAACCTTTTATGGGTTGTATGCCGGATTTGCGAAACTCGTCAGCAATATATATCGCAGCCTTATCTATGCCTGCACCAAATGTTCTCCTGCCCTGCATTTCATCGGAAGACAACTTCCTTTCAATCTCTTCAACAGCTTTTGCGTTTATTATTTTATCTATTTGCTGGGCGGCGATCTCGGAGCCCAGGCTGAGGACGCTGATAATAATAAGAATACTTTTTCTCATGATGTTTATTGAAATGTTTTGATGTTAAGGGTTTAGCCAGGTGAAAATGTTCATTCAACGACTGATCGATAAGATAAGTGATCATGGTCATTGTCCCATGATTGTCACATCCTGGTTGAGTAAGGAATAAGAATACTGATGCTACATTCAGCGGCAATGATTCAAGTTACAGGTACGGGTAGCCGCTTATATACGAAACTATAAACTCATCATCTCTTTAAACTTAACGGTCTGGCGGCGACTGACTTCAATTTTTTCTCCGCCTTTTAATTCAAGGAGCAGACCCCCGTTGAAATAAGGTTCGATCTTCTCTATCAAACGAAGGTTGATAATGTGTTTCCGGTTGGCCCTGAAAAAGGTTTTTTCGTCAAGCCTCTCTTCAAGTGAATTCAGTGATTTTAGTATCAGTGGTTTGTTTGGACCAAAATAAACCTTCGCATAGTTACCAACGCTTTCGAATAACCGAATTTCCGAGAGTTTCACAAACCAGCAACGCTCACCATCCTTCACAAATACCTGGTCATTTTCACTAAGAATCGAACGATTCACGTTCGGGTTGATTTGCATCGAACCATTGTCCTTTTCGTCCTGCATATGCAGCTTCTGGATTGCATCGGCAAGCCGTTTTGGTTCCACCGGTTTCAGCAGGTAATCCAGTGCATTAACCTCAAAAGCTTTCAGGGCATATTCATCGTAAGCTGTTGTGAAAATAACGTTGGGTATACGATGCAGTTCAGATAGCATATCAAACCCGGTTTTTCCCGGCATCTGGATGTCAAGGAAAATGAGTTCCGGATTCATATTTTCTATACGCTCGATACCTTCACCGGCATTAGCTGCCTCGGCAACGACTTCTATTTCCGGGAAGTCAAGTAATAATTTTCTTAATTCGTTTCTGGCTAATCTTTCGTCATCAATTATTATAGCTCTGATCATACCTGTAACTATTTTTGGCAACGGGAATCAATACTCGAACTTCCACCAGTTCCGCATTTACCTGGCGGATAGCAAAATTAGCTTTTTCCCCAAACAAAAGATGAAGCCTGTTTTTTGTACTGGAGAGACCGAATCCGTCGCCCGCACTACCGTAGCCGTTAAGATGGCCAGTATTCTGAATGATCAGTTCATGGAAGTCATCGCGAAACTCAGAGATTACTTTAACGATTCCGCCATTTATCTGTTTGCCAATTCCGTGTTTGATGGCATTTTCGACCAGCGTTTGCAACATCATCGGGGGGATGGGCTGATCAAGTGTATCCTCATCAATCTCGTATTCTATTTGTAACCGGTCCTCAAACCTGATATGCTCGAGCGCGAGATAGTCCTTAACAATATTCAACTCCTTTTCGAAAGGGACTGTTTCCAGTTTTTCGGCCTGCATGGAACTGCGCAGGATATTACTGAGTTCGGTGATTGCATTACGTGCCCGGCCGGGGTTTTCATCGATCAGTGCCCTGATACTATTCAAGGCGTTGAATATGAAATGCGGATTGATATGAGATTTGATGGTTTTGAGTTCCAGCTCTTTTACAAGGGCCTCCAGCTTTAGCGTATCGAGTTGCTGGCGCCTGTTGGTTTCAATATAATGATAGAAATAATAGATTAGTACCCATGGTATAACGAGGAATCCGCTGCTAAGTATGTTTGCAATAAAACGGGTGGTGATATCAAGCCTGTTTTCGCTGGTCAGGTTGAACATTTCTATACCCGCCATAACCAGCAAACTATTGATAACGCAGGTTATGAGGATAGCAAAAACCAACCTCGAAAAGATCTGTTCATTGGGAAGCAACATCCATTTTTTGCGTTTGATGTATTCCCGCAGGAAATGGGTACTGAGTATTCCACCCCCGATCATAACGAGTATCTTCTGAATCCGTTCTAAATTGATTTCCTCCTTGAAGATGAAGACATACAATAGGGCTGACAGACCCGCAAGGCCAGCCCAACCCAGTATCTGGCATAGCCAATAATTGGATATTTTCTTGAGAATACTCATATGTATCCTACAAAACTAGGGTTTACGCCGGGAGCACCCGGCTTAATTGTTATATGTGGCATAAAGTGACTGTCAGGTTTCGGGAGTATGATCAGCGTCGCAGCCTCAAAATATACTATTTTCTTAAAAATCAACGTTCTACTGCGAACTACAACCATTTTCGGTTGTAATCCTAAGATATAGCTTTTGTGTCAAAAGGTATAAAAACAGTATTTTTGCCTCATAAAATCAAAGAATGAACATCAACCCCGGGCCTTTACTTCAAACGGTGAATTCACCGGCGGACCTTCGAAAACTCAGCAAAGAACAGCTCATCCAGCTTTGTGACGAATTAAGGCAGTATATCATTGATGTGGTTAGTGTTCATGGTGGTCATTTCGGAGCCAGCCTCGGGGTGGTTGAACTTACAGTTGCACTTCATTACATCCTTGATACCCCCACTGATCAGCTTGTCTGGGACGTAGGTCACCAGGCTTACGGACACAAGATCCTTACCGGGCGGAGAGACAACTTCTATACAAACCGGAAATACAATGGACTGAGCGGCTTCCCCAAGAGGTCGGAATCAGAATATGACACTTTTGGCGTCGGGCATTCTTCTACGTCCATCAGCGCTGCACTCGGCATGGCCATCGCTGCGAAATATAAAGGAGAGAGCCGCAAGGCAGTTGCCGTGATTGGCGACGGAGCCATGACCGCGGGTCTTGCCTTTGAAGGAATGAACCACGCTGGTGTAGCTGATACTGATCTGCTGATTATCCTGAACGATAATTGCATGAGCATTGATCAGAACGTCGGCGCGCTCAAAGAATATCTGACAGACATTACCACTTCTCCTACCTACAATAAATTTAAAGATGATATCTGGAAGGCGCTGGGGAAACTGCCGGTAGGCGGCAACTTCAGCCGTGGCATGGCCAGTAAACTGGAACAGTCGATCAAGGGCTTTATCAATAAAAGCAGCAATCTTTTCGAGGCACTACAGATCCGGTATTTCGGACCGATAGACGGTCATAATATCACCAACCTCGTTGACACACTCAAAGATCTCAAGGATATTCCCGGCCCCAAGCTACTACATGTCGTTACCGTAAAAGGAAAGGGTTATGCCCTGGCCGAAAAGGAACAAACAATATGGCACGCCCCGGGTCTTTTTGATAAGATCACCGGTGAAATCTTTAAAAAGAAGTTTGACATTCCACAGCCGCCGAAGTACCAGGATGTTTTCGGTCACACAATTATTGAATTGGCCGAAAAAAACGACAAAATTTTCGGAATAACACCAGCTATGCCGTCAGGCTCGTCCCTTAAATTTATGATGGATAAGATGCCTGACCGTGCATTTGATGTTGGCATATGTGAGCAACATGCAGTTACGGTGAGTGCCGGCATGGCTACACAGGGACTTCGTGTATTCTGCAATATCTATTCGTCATTTATGCAAAGGGCGTTTGACCAGGTCGTGCACGATGTGGCCATCCAACAGCTGCCCGTGATTTTCTGCCTTGATCGGGCAGGGCTTGTCGGGGAAGACGGACCTACACATCATGGAGCATATGATATCGCATACCTGAGGTCAATTCCAAATATGGTCATCAGCGCGCCTATGAACGAAAGTGAATTGCGTAACCTGATGTATACGGCCCAGTTACCTTCGAATAACTATCCTTTTGTTATCCGTTATCCGAGGGGCGAGGGTGTAATGCCGGAATGGAAAACGCCTTTTGAAGAGATCGCGGTCGGAACCGGAAGAAAGTTAAAGGATGGATCAGGGGTGGCGGTACTTTCGATTGGTCATCCTGGCAATTTCGTAGCCTCTGCACTCAGGGAGCTTAGAACGGATGGCCTGACCCCCGCCCATTTCGATATGCGTTTTGTAAAACCGCTGGATGAGAAGATGTTGCATGAGGTGTTCTCCAACTTCAATAAGGTTGTTACTGTTGAAGATGGAACTGTAGTTGGTGGCTTTGGTTCAGCGATCCTGGAATTTATGGCCCAACATAACTATAAGGCTGATCTAAAGATTCTGGGCATCCCCGACCGGCTTGTGGAACACGGCACACTTAAGCAATTACATGCTGAATGCGGGTTTGATGCTGCCGGTATCGCAAACACGATACGCGAAATGATGAAAGATTCAGTAAAGATTGAGCTATTCCAATAAGCAATTGTCCTGCAATCACCAGTTTGGTTTAAAAATCATCCAGGTAGGTTACATCCAGGTAGATTATAGATGATCCATTTGGATTGGTGATGATCTGCCGGGATTGTAGATAATCTGACTGGATTGTAGATGATCTGCCGGGACTATAAATGGATCAACGCTTATAAATGTATCAAGGCTTATAAGTGATTACCTGGATCTGCAGATGATTAATTTGGATTGATAATTACCACGTCTTCTTCGCGGTTCTCATTAAATTCTACAATGAAATTATTCCGGCCCTCCCCGGTTATGATAGTCATGTATTTTCCCTGGACCAGTTCCAGCATCGAAAGAAACAGGAAAATCGCATGAATCCTGTCCTGGCATGGTTCGAAGATCTTATCAAAAGACATCACTTTTTCTCTCTTGACAGTTTCCAGCATGTGCTGCCGGCTGCCCTCCATCGTATAGTTGTAGTTAACAACCGTATGGACAGGTTTCAGTTTCTGCTGCTCCAGCCGTTTGATCACCTTCTCGAAGGTTTTCATCAGCTTAAATAAGGTTATCGCCTGGATTTCAGTCCCTTCCCCGCTCTCTTCGCCTATAAGAGCAAGCTCCGCCTGGGTATTGCCCCTCCTGACCATCAGCATACGCATGGCTTCCATCTCGGCCATCTTCGCAGAGGCTTCCTTGAAACGCTTGTATTCCATGATCTTGTCAATCAGTTCCTGCCGGGGGTCGATTTCATTTCCTTGCGGATCAATTTCCTTGCGGGGTAACAAAAGCTTTGCTTTTATACGCATCAATGTAGACACAAAAAGGATGAATTCACTCGACAGTTCAATGTTGAGCTTTTCCTGTGTATGTATGTAATCCAGGAAGTCTTTAATGATCTTTGTGATCGGGATATTGTATATATCCAGCTCATCCCGCTCTATAAAAAACAACAGGAGATCGAAAGGACCCTCAAACTGGGGTAATACAATCTGGTATGATGACTGATTCAATTCAGAGATATTTAGTAAGCGTTCAGGACAAACCTACACCAATTCTGATCAGGATAAAAAACACTTAACTAACAATTTCAACGGGTGATTGTGGAATAAATTTTCCTCCGCCAGCGGCTTTTATTAAAAACTTACAGAAAGTCCGACAGCAAGGAGTGACCTTAACTGGATAGCTGCAGAAGTCTTTTTATCCCCAAACTGACGCACGTCATCATCATAAATCAGGTCGAAGTTATAAGTGACATTCAGAATTTTGTTGACTTTCATAACGATGAGATTGGTCCAGAATAC
>NZ_JBTLQG010000011.1:0-173332 GCF_054461535.1 Flavitalea antarctica | reverse complement strand
AAAGTTCTGCATGCTTGTTGCCAAAAACTCTGTATTCTTATTTGCTAAAAACTGTGGATTACTAATTGCCGATTACACGTAGGACTTGGTTATTTGCGAATGGGGCAGCCTGCGACTGAACTCTCCGGTGGCGAAACGCAACGCATTAAACTGGCAACAGAGCTCCAACGTTCAGGCAAAGGAAATACGCTTTATATTCTTGATGAACCTACTACCGGATTGCATCCGGCCGATGTAGAAAAGTCGGTAGCGCAATTAAACAAGCTCGTTGATGGCGGAAATACTGTCATTGTAGTCGAGCATGACATGCATGTAATTGCACAAAGCGATTGGGTGGTGGATATTGGTCCCGGGGCAGGCGAAGAAGGTGGCCACATCATAGCCGAGGGCACGCCGGCTGAAGTAGCGCGGGTAAAGGCTAGTAAGACGGCCTTGTATTTAAGAAGAACGCTGGAGGGCATGCATGCGCTCCACAGTTGACGCTATTGAAAGAATTATAAAATTCAACCCGGCAGATTACACTCAGTCATTCCTTTTACAAACAGGCAAACGTTTGCAGACTTAAGAAATTGCAAGAATTTATTGAATAACTGCCCAAAGTCATCCTTAAACAAGAAAGCGCCGTAAGTTATTTAACTTGTAAGCCTTTAAACAAGACTGTTCAAAGTGTGTCAGCCAGCCTTACGGTAAGTCGTTGTTCGATTCGTTATACAATAGATCGCAACAATCCGCCTTCCACGCGAATGGAAGCACCATTTGTTGCTGATGCCAACGGACTTGAATAATATACTATGGTGTCGGCAACTTCTTCAACAGTAGCAAATCGTTGCAGGAGAGAAGTTGGACGCATATTATTAAAGAAATTATTTTCAACTTCTTCGGCAGACATGTTATTTGCCTTTGAGAGGTCTTCAAGAAAACTACCGACGCCTTTGGATTTTGTTGGTCCTGGTAAGATGGAGTTCACGGTTACATTCGAGCCTTTTGTCAGTTCCGCAAGCCCTCTGCCAACTGCTAATTGCGCAGTTTTCGTCATTCCATAATGAATCATTTCATCTGGAATGAAAACAGCAGACTCACTTGAAATAAAAATAATTCTACCCCAGTTCTTTTGAAGCATTTTCGGGAAGTAGTGTCTTGAAAGACGAATACCACTCATGACATTTACTTCGAAGAACCGGAACCAATCTTCATCGGGAATATCCGTAAACGGTTTGGGTTCAAAAATGCCTGCATTATTGATTAATATATCGACCTCTGGCAATTCCATAAGTAAGCGATTAACGTCTTCAACTTTTGAAAAGTCCGCAGGAATACCGGAAACTTTTGCGTTCGGTATCAATGTCTTTAATTCGGCTACGGCATTTTCGACAGATTGTTTTGTTCTCCCATTGATGGTTACTTCAGCTCCTTCTGCTAAGAATCTTTGTGCAGTGGCGAATCCGATCCCTGCCGTTGAGCCACTGATGAAAACGGTTTTATCATTGAGTTTTAAATCCATTTTTATTTTCGTTTTAATAAGTTATTGCTGTTGGTGTTTCCCTGAATGTTAAAAATGCAACGAAGGCTTTCAAAGTTACTAGATTTAAAATGCTTACCGCAGCAATCGTTGAGGATCTAAAATATTCAGGTAAATGTACATCTATCTGCCATTTTGTTTCGTTTGACAATACCGTATCACGCAGGCGAAAAGATTACTGTTACAGGAGAAAGCAGTTCCGAAGTTTGTTATGAAGCAGGCTTTGAAAGCCTCTCTTATTTTAATAAACTCTTTAAAAAACTAACGGGTGAAAATCCATCCCCATTAAAAAAAGATTTCTCCTTCGAGACCTAAGCGAACAATAATATTCAAGCGTTGAACACCGAAAATTTTTTTCTTCAAAATTTGAAGGGCTTGTTTCCCGTATTGGGTATATCTGGGTATAAACGGCCCCGTTAAACTTCAGGCTTTCGGAGCTCTATGTTGTGCTATTCATATGTAAATACGCAACACAACACTACTAAAGCTTTATCACTTTCTCTTCATTTAATACATCTTTATCTCGATTTTGTATAGAATTTAAATTCGGGAGAGAAACGACTTATTTCTAACTCTGAATTAATACTTCTAATTATGAGTACAAACAAAAATCAATTGGAACAAGTGTTTTCAGACGACACTTACCAGCTAACTGGTGTGGCTGTAGCAAAAGATGGCCGTGTGTTTACCTGTTATCCTTTATGGCCCGGGCCACATAAATACGATGTTGTCGAAATCTTGCCTGATAATAAAGTGAAACCTTATCCTGATGAACAATGGAATAATTGGAAGGAGGTGACGACGGAAAGAACAAATGGGTTTGTGTGCAGGCAGTGTATGTGGATGATGAGAATTACCTGTGGGTAGTGGACCCCGCCTGCCCTAATATGGAACAAGTATATGACAACTGCTTTAAGGTGGTGAAATTTAATCTGGGTACCAACAGCATCCAAAAAGTGTATTGGTTTGATGGCGTTCTAAGCAACAAAAGTTATATCAACGATGTGCGGGTAGACACCCGTAGAAAGATAGCTTATTTGACGAACTCCAATGAAGGGGGAATCGTGGTCGTTAATCTTGAAACGGGTACAATCCGGGAGTTGCTGAATAATCATTTTTCGGTGAAACATGACCCTTCCATCAAACTCATCGTAGATGGGAAAGAATTTAAAAAGAAAGGCAAACCGGTACATATTCAATCCGATGGCATTGCCTTAACCCCGGATGGCGAATGGCTCTACGACAAACCGCTAACCGACGATAAACTGTACCGCATTACAACGGAAGCCTTGCGTAATGAAGAATTGCCGGAAGAAGGCGTGGCGGCTGCGGTAGAAGATTTGGGAAAGTTTGGAGTTACGGATGGGATGATCTTTGACAAAGGGGGCAACCTATACCTGGGAGATTACCAGAACTATAAAATGGTTCAACTAACTCCTGCACATAAGAAAGAAGGTATAGTGGCAGACGAACGACTGGTATGGCCGGACAGTTATTCGATTTCGGATGATGGTTACTTCTACATCAGTTGCTCACATATCAACAAACAACCTGATTACAACGAAGGGGAAAATAAAAGGACAGGACCTTATACTATTTACCGGATGAAGTTGTCTGTTACTTAGAACCAACCATAAAATGAGCCTACCTAAATTGCCGAATAAATTCAAGAGCCAGCCGGCCCGTATTGTTTTTAATAATTTGATTAAATAAGCACTGCTGTAGCAATAGATGATTTGGGTCGCATTGGTTACCCTGAGGGAATAAGCACAAACTCACCTTTTGTACAAGATGAGTTTGTTTTAAAAAAACTTTACGCTGATGCAGCTGCAGTCTTTGCTTTTTTACCTGCGGATTGCTTCAAATCACTTTTCGATCTGCCTGGTTTTAAAATCACTTTAGTCCAGCCCTTATCACGGGCATCAAAATGCTCGTAGCCGTCAGGAGCATCATCTAAAGGCAATTCGTGTGAAATGATGGAGGACGGACTGGCTTTGCCTGCAGAGATCAGCGCGCAAAGCTCGCGGTTATAAGATTTAACATTACACTGCCCTGTCGCGATACGCTGCCCCTTCATCCAGAAATTACCAAAGTCAAAATCCATATGTCCCTTTTTCTGTAGAGGATCCTTGGAGTTGGGGTCCTGGTTTATAAAAACGCCAACCACACCGATAGAACCGGTGAACTTTACAGCCTGAACCAGGTCGTTCATGGTTTGGTTGGGCTGCTCTGTATTTCGTTGATTGCAGCATTGGTAACCCACGCATTCGCAACCTCTGTCGGCACCCTGGCCATCGGTCAGATCCATAACTTGCTCAACGGCAGAACCTTTTGAAAAATCTATAGGAATTGCTCCTAATTCTTCAGCCAGTTTCAATCTGTCCGGATGCATGTCAACCACCATGATTTTACTTGCCCCTTTAATGCCGGCTGAGATCGCGGCCATTAATCCCACCGGACCGGCACCAAAGATAACCACCGATTCTCCCGGCTTTAAACCCGCCAACTCCGTAGCATGATAGCCTGTCGGGAAGATATCGGACAGCAATACATAATCATTTTCTTTTTCTGCGGCATCTTCCGGCAGTTTAAGGCAATTGAAATCGCCATATGGCACCCTCAAAAATTCCGCTTGTCCTCCGTTATAAGGTCCCATGCCAGCAAATCCATATGCTGCACCTGCAAAGCCTGGGTTCAACTTAAGGCAGAAGGCCGATAACCCCCTTTCGCAGTTTTTGCAATGACCGCAGCTGATATTAAAAGGCATGCACACCATATCACCTACTTTAATTTGGGACACCGCCTTACCTACCTCCACAACTCTCCCAAGATTTTCGTGACCCAGGACTCTACCCGCCTCCATATTGGTTCTGCCCTCATACATATGAAGATCAGAACCACAAATATTGGTGGTGGTTATTTGTACTAGTACGTCGGTAGGTTGTTCTATTTTGGGATCTGGCACATTATCCACTCTTACGTCTCGTGGGCCATGATAAACAAGTGCTTTCATGTAGAATGTTTTAGAAGTGAAAAGATTGAACTCGTAGAGTGACATTCGCACAAAACGTATGCCATACACCGCTCTTCAATCCTTATACTTGTATACTTCATTTAACATTTAAACAGCCTATTGAAGCAGAGTATAATCGATGTTCTTCAGTTACATTGCCTGTACCCAGAGCGGTATCAAGCTTGTAACATCATTAATGCGACTGAGTTTGATATAACTGTAGGTCGTAGAAAATGTTTAATGAGACAACACTACCGTAGAAGACCCATACAATGGCGACCCCAAAAAATTAGCAGCTCGTGTAGTGAATCCTCAAAGAATTATTGTAGTGGCGGCAGGTCAGCCTTTCACATGGTTCTGCTGTGCAAAATCTTCCAGCTGTTGATAGCTTTTGTAAAGCCTTGCAATTGTCGCGAAGAATTTTCATTTGGAGCTGTATAATTTCGCCGATACTATAATAATCATCGCAAAGATTAATAAATACGAAACAATCTTGATGTACGAAGCAATAACCAAATTATTCTTGAATTAAGATAGACCCATATCGCATCGCGCACAAAAATAGCCTCTACACAAGCAGAGGCTATTCATTATTTGTTGATGACTTGAGTAAAGAGATTATTGTTTTACGACATTAGCAGCATTGACCTGTCCATTCCCAAAATAAGGATCTTTGCCTGGCGCACCTAAATCAACAGCAGAACTTTTCAGCTTAGATTCCAATTGGGAAGTTGAAATATCGCCATTGTACTTACCTACCAAAAGGGCTGCAACACCAGATGCCGCTGGACAGGCCATACTGGTTCCGGCCGCCCAGCTATAACCTGTAGACGAACCAGCACTTAGTACCATATCAAAAACATAAGATGGACGTGTAATGCCTATTACTGTTGCAGGTGTAGTACTTGCATCAAAATCACCTCCCGGACCAGCAAATGAAATCAGGCTGGAACCGTAGTTTGTATAGCTGGAAGGCACAAATAAAGACGTGTTTTCATTCAGTGCCCAATCATTCGGTGCATTAGCCGCAATCGTGACTACATCCACGCAATTCGCCGGGTAAAATGTTCCCTGCCCCTGCCCTGTAACATAGATGCCATCATTACCAGCAGCAACTATTGCCAAACTCCCCTTCTTACGGGCGTATTGAAAGGCTCTGTTCATGGAAGTGATCAGGTCTTGAACTTCTTTTGTTTCACTCACCTTTACATCATCGGTTGGGTCATTGGGTGTACCGTTATTGTCAACAAATTGCCCATTTCTGGGAAGCAACCCACCGAGGCTCATATTAATAATATCAGCACCCTGGTTCGCTGCATAATAAACACCTTCAATGATCCAGCTGAAAGCACCACTACCATTATCGCCTAATACTTTAACAAGCATGAGTTTTGCTTCAGGCGCAATCCCCGCAATTCCGATATTATTGTCAGAAGCAGCAACGATACCCGCCACGTGTGTACCATGGCTAAAAGCACCGGGATTAGCCATTTGTGCGGCCTGTCCCGGAACAAATGTTTTAGAGCCAATCACATTATTTACAATATCGGGATGGGTTAAATGGAAGCCACCATCCAGTACGGCTACGACCGCTCCTTTACCTTTATACCCTGCCTGAAAGGCACCTTTTGAATTTACCGAAGAAAGACTCCATTGCAAAGGAACAAAAGGGTTCGTACCTGATAAGCCTAAACTAGCGCTGGACTCCAGTGATTCGTTAACCATTTGTGTTTCATCAAAATCAACAATTTTATCGCCCTTGAGGGTTGATTTCAACCAATCCAGTTGTATGTCCCGCACAACATTTTGAACTTCTGCTAGCTTTTCCAGCTCCTGTTCAAAGCCAGGATTGGAAGAAGACGCCACAACGATACCCAAGCCATCAAGCTTTGAGGTTATACTACCAATGGCCGCTATTTTTTCCAGTAGGTTGCTGGATAAAGCTTGTTGCTTAGATAAAACGATATAGTTTATTTGACCATCCATCAAGACTCGGTTTGACGATAACGCAGTGGAAGATAGTTGGTTTGGAGAGGTGTCATCCGTAATTGAATTCTTTTTAGTGCAACTCAACAACAATAGCGAAGCGGCGCTGGCAGCAATAAGTAAATTTCTCATGTGTTTGTTCGTTTATGAATGATAGAAATAGAGAGAAGGGTAGTTGTTTTCACTCAGATTAAAAACGAAGATTTCATGGAGTACAAACAATGAAAAGTAATAACAATGTTTTTATAGTTCATGAAATATAACCATGATATGTTTATCCAACAAATGTTATTTCAAAGAAATAGGTTTATATTCAATACTAAACGAATATAGATTGTACTCAAAAGCTAAACAATAGTTACCTGGGTGACTTACCAGCAAGGCCACTTGAAAATGCAATGGCTGGTGATGGACTTCTTGCACAAATCATCATTGATAAACCTGTCGACCATCTGCCTCTCCATCGCTAAAGGGACAAAATCTTTAAAATCTTAGCCTACATCAGGACCATTTCTTATACAAGGTCATTGGAGCACCCACCTTCAATGAATGACATTTGTATTACAAATTAATTATGTAATCAAATAGAAATAGTTTTGACACAAAAATCAAAAGTTGCAGCTATCGGTCTTGGGCCAGACACTCTCTGATCGGTTACATAAGAAGGCAAAGCCGGTTAAAACACCAGGCACATTAAGCGGTGCTTCTTTTCAAAACGCAGCCTTTCAGCAGCCCGAAAAAGCAGTGATGTTTTATGCAACTGATGACATAAGCAGTAATTTTCAAATAGAAAACCTAATCGCCGAAACCGCTGGAAATACAAAGGGTACAGTTAAGAACTGGAAGGTTACTAAAAGGCCTACTTAAGCAACTCCGGGATGCATTAACTTCAACTATATGAAGCGGAATAACAAAATATTCATCATCACCGGCGATGCGGCGATGCTGTTGAAAGCTTTGAAGTTCTTTATGCCACTCACCGGTTGGCGGAAACAGGATATGAAAAAGTTATGATAGTGCCTGCTGTTAGACATTTTTATCCATGCTGATATACAAAAAATATGACCAGGTGGCTCTTGACCGGCAGTACAATAACCGGTTGCATGTTCCTGAATTTGCAACTTACTTAGCTAAATGGGAATCACTGAGCAACCAAACAGAAAAAGAAGGTCCGGCAATGAAAAACATTGCTTATGGTAAATTGCCCCGTGAGCAGCTTGATATTTACCCGTCGTCGCAGCCTTTTTCAAAAACATTGGTCTTTATTCATGGTGGCTACTGGCATAAGTTAGACAAAGGCAGTTTTCAATTTATCGCCAAAGCACTCGGGCCTTATGGTGTTACAACAGTGCTGATAAACTATCCGCTGGCCCCGTCGGTATCGATTGATCAGATATCAGCTTCATGCCGGGAAGCTGTTCAATGGCTATTCAAAAACATATCAGCATATAACGGAGACCCAGGTGAACTTTATATTGCCGGACACAGCGCCGGAGGACACCTTGCAGCTATGTTGCTTGCGACTGACTGGAGCGATTTTAATCTTCCATCAGATGTGATCAAAGGAGTAGTTGCGCTCAGTGGTTTGTATAATTTAATCCCAATCCGGCTTTCTGATATTAACCTGGTGCTGAATATGGATACGGAAACGGCTATCCGAAATAGCCCTGTTCAACTTTTGCCGCGAAGCCAGTGTCCATTGGTAATAGTTGTGGGTAGCAATGAAACAGATGAGTTCCTGGATCAAAGCAGGGAATTATACAAATCCTGGAAAGAAAGAATCCCGGTAGAAATGTTGGTCATGCAGGGACCTAATCATTATTCAATAGTAGAAACAATGCTTGACCTGAAATCCCCACTTCACCACGTGATGCTCCGGCAAATGAAAATTTTAAGTGAAAAACTACCCCCTTGATTGCATAAATGCAATGTGTTACCCTGATTTGTTTAACTACACAGAATGATAACCAGTAAGCCCATATCCTAATCTTTGATGTGAACAGTCAGGTTAGCATTTTTTGTGCTGATACTTGCTGCATAGGTAACCCTGCTGGCACCAGCAGTAACTGTAACTTCATATTCACCACAAAAGCCACGCAGGTTGTAGGCACCTTCTATATCAGTTTGCCCGTCTGAATTGGTCCACCATTCTTTGAAAACCAAATCAGTGTACGCCTTACCATTAGTGCGTATTGTCCAGTCTTTGTTCCATAATGCTGCCACAGGAAACCAATGCTGGCCTTCCCAGAACCCCCACTGGATAAAGCCTATAGTTGCAGGGTTACTATAAACAGCAGTCATGAAATCCCGCTGATAACTGGCCTTAAACTCCTCGTCGTTACTGTTAATATCAAATTCACTGATCTGAATTGGGTACCCCAAATCTGCAAACTTTTCCAGGCGTTCAATCACCAGCGGAATTCCAGGAGGTGTTCCACCGATATGGCCCTGTTCGCCGATGCCGTAGAGCGGGGCATTCTTTGATTTGAGATAACGTACTGTATTGTAGAAATGGTCAGCGGGTGAGCCTGGTCCGGTCCGGTGAAACATGGTATATTCATTGTAGAAAAGTCTGACGTCCGGCGCATAGGCATGGGCGGTATCAAACCATCTCAGCATTTCATCACGCCCCAGTATATCCAGCAGATCATGATGTGCATAAAGTTCATTGGTGACATCCCACTCTGCAAAATGCCCTTTCATGGTGGTTGTCTGATTTTTGATCAACCCGAAGATAGTTGCTCTTAAAGCAGCGGTATCATCTTTCAACCCTGCGAGGAATTTTGGTAAATGTTCCCAGGAAGGCCACAGCATTACATGCCCTCTTACGGGCAAATTGTGGTCTTTGGTCCATTGCAGTGCTTTTAACGTTTGTTGGTGTTTATCCCTGTTTTCGGCCCAACGTGGCCATTTCATTTCATTTTCAAAGACCACCTGGTTAAAATATTTCAGCAGTGTGTCCCGATACTTCTCCGAACCTGGGTCCGTGGTATCCAGCAACCTGGATGAGCTGGTGGCCGTGCCCCACGAATATGCATGACGCTTCATGCGGACAGATACCCTCGCATTCGGGACAGGCTTTCCTTTTGCATCTAATACTTTGATGATAAGATTTCCTTTTCGGTATTTGTCAATGTTGGCGGCAGCTGTTTTACGCCAGGGTGCATCCGGCGCGTCACCGTCATAACGGATCCTGGTTCTCGGGAGGTCAGCTAAGTTCACACCGGGAGAACATCGCAAAAAAGTAACGGGGCCCAGCTGAAAACGCTGCGCATAGGTATCAAATTGAATCACCAGTCTGGCATCCCCCGGCTGTACATCTTTTTCTATCAAAAAAGGAATACTGGTCTCTGTCCATTCAGATCCGATAGACACGCCTCTTTCCAAATGCGAAGGCCACTTATAAGCTCCGTTTACCAATTGGTCAAACCTAAGCTCAACGAATGCTTCACCTGTTTCCCTGGTACTTTGCAGGCATCGTGCCTTAAAAGAGATCCATAGTATGTCTCCCTTATTTAAAGCCCGTGATAATTGAGCCGATAAACCAATATTGCCTTTATCGGCAACTTTGTTAAAAGTATTTATCTCGTAGGCTTCCGCAAATGACTGCTGCGAAACCTTCACAGTACTTATAATGTTTGAGTGATCGCCACCTCCGAAATATTTTAATGACAATAATCCTTCACCTAATAACTGGGTGCCGCCGGATTGTTGCGCCTGGCAGACACACAGCTGAGATGTAAGAATAAGGAAGGATAGAAAACACTTAATTATTGTTAAAGGAGTGGATCGCATCATTGCCGGGTTAATAGTGACGTGCCAGTACAATTTCAAACAGCGTAAACACCAACGGATAAAACATTCCTGTCTGGTGTACAATCTTTCCTGTCTGCTGTGTATAATTAGGAATTAAAAGCAGCAACAACATTCACTTTAATAACAAATTCTAATACTTTAATATCAATCCTGATAACATTGCGCCCCGCTATTGCTGTCTGCAGATTTTCATCTGTTAATGTGAACCATAATTTTGTAAAAAAGAATATTTTAGCATTGATGAAAAACATAACAACAGTTTTATTCATGGCGGTTGGACACATTGCCACTGCTCAGCAAACAATAATTAAAGTATCCGCCGGCGATTACAAAAGGGTCCAAACCGTCGTAGTTGCGAGTTTATCAAAGCCGATAACATCAGCAGATTCTTATCAACTTGTGAACACAGAAAATGGTTCCACCGGGCCGGCCCAACCGATCCCTGGAAACAAAATAATATTTATTCTTCCCGATAGCCTGCAGCCCCACCAGGCCGCAACCTATAAATTGATACGGCTGACATCCAGGCGTCGCCCTGACCTTCCTGTGCAGGTGATAAAAAATGAGAAAGGTTTAAAGATAATGGTAAAGGGCAGGAATTTGTTATTCTATAATACTGCATTGGTACGCCCTCCGGTGGAGTTTCCAGAGATCTACTCAAGGAGTGGATTCATACACCCTTTATATACACCGGCCGGGAAAGTGTTAACTGATGATTTTCCGAAGGGGCATGCTCATCAACATGGTATCATGATGGCCTGGGTGAGCACCATTTTTAAGAACAAGCCCCGCGATTTTTGGAACCAACATCTGAAAACAGGAAATGTAGCACATGTTAACGTTGAAAGCATCAGCAGGGGTCCGGTAATTACGACGATACAAATCAGATTAAGACATTACACGAATTCAAACGAACAAGTGCTGGATGAACACTGGACTATTGCCATTTATCCCTTTCAACAATATTTTCTGTTTGACATCATTTCAACGCAGGTCAATAGTTCGAAAGACACTTTATACCTCAATAAATACCATTATGGCGGTATGTCTTTCAGGGGAAGCAAACAATGGAATAAAGATGACTCAGTCCATTTCCGCGGGAACTGGCGAATCAATACAGATCATCAAACAGATATTAAAAATGCCGATGGGACAAGAGCCACATACTTGTCTGCTTCAGGTTCGGTTGACGGCGTCCCCGGAGGAGTAACGGTGTTTGGGTTTCCGGCTAATTATAATTACCCCCAGCCCGTGCGGGTGCATCCTGTAATGCCTTATTGGTGTTTTGCACCAACTGCCTCGGGGCCTTTCACCATCAGTCCTTCAGAAAGTTTTGTGTCAGCATATCGTTATTATGTGCATGACAATTACCCGGAGCAAAACTTTATACAGCAATTAAATAATGATATGGTACACCCCGTTGAGATAACGATAACTGAGAAACAGGATTAATCTCTTATCAAGCCTCATGGTCAAACCTCACATAATACTGTTTGCGATAACTGAGTGGGCTTAACCCATACATTTGTAAAAACTGCCTGTTAAAATTTGATAAATTATTGAAGCCACATTCAAAACAAATTTCACTGATCGACTTCTGGGTTTCGATTAATAATTTTGAAGCGTGGCTTAACCTGATTTCATTTACAAAGCCAGAAAATGTTTTACGGGTGCGCTGACTGAAATACCGGGAGAAAGAGTTTTCCGCCATATTGACGAGACGCGCTACCTCGGAAATATTGATTTCTGTATCAAATCTTTTCAACACAAACTCAAATACCTTATTTAGTCTTTCCGACTCTTTGCTATTGTGACCAATTATTGTTTCATGAGAAATGTATTTGCAATCCCGGGATTCGGCTAAGATCAATAATATCTCTGCAAGGGTTAACCATCTCCTCATACCCGTGACGGAGATCAGTTCCTGCATTTTTTCTGAAACTATTTTATGGGTTTTTCCGGAAACTTCCAACCCCCTGGCAGATTTGGAGAAAAGTGATCTCAATGATTTTGCTTCCGGAAGCGAGAGGAAATCATTGCCAAGGGATGTTTCCAGGAAGTGGATCACTATTGATCTTGCGCGCAATTTGGACCGCGATGCATAGTATTCTGAATCATTGCGATACAAATGCGGCAGGTTTGGACCGAGGAAAGCAAGATTTCCAGCCGAAAAATCGCTGATATGATCTCCTATGAAACGTTTACCTGAACTTTCTAAAACCAATACCAGCTCATATTCGGGATGATAATGCCATGGTGTCGGAAAATATTTATAGTCAAACCCTTTCACTACAAAAGACTCTTCTGCTTCACGCGGTAGATGTTCCAGTACAGGTTTCATTCTGCTATTTTATCATCTAAAATTATCGGAAATTCCTCAATATATTGTTAGAATAGTATCAAATATTTAGGGATATCATGTAGTTTGATTCGATGTATACTTATAGTTTTGATCTTTAAATACTCAACGACTATGCCCTCACAATCTTTATCTGTTCAACAATTGAATGACTTCCAACGCGACGGCTATATCATTGTAAAAGGTTTTTGCAATAAAGCTGAAACTGATAAATTATACCAGGTTGCTATTGGCGATAGTGCCATGAGCAAACATGCTGTTAACGTTAATGATAAAAGCGGGAAAAAGAGTAAGTTGTCGCTCTGGTTCACTCCTGGAAATGATGTATTTGGATATCTAACCCGAAGTGAAAAAATGGTTAACCCGGTTTCTCAATTACTTGATAGCATTGCGCCGGTTTGCCATTTCCATTCAAAGCTTATGCAAAAGGAACCACGTGTAGGTGGAGCCTGGGAATGGCACCAGGATTACGGGTACTGGTATAAAAATCAGTTCATGTTTCCCGACAAGCTTATAAGTGTGATGGTGGCATTAACAACTGCCAACAAGGAAAACGGATGCCTCCAGGTTATCAAAGGTTCACACAAACTGGGACGCATAAATCATGGATTTTCCGGCGAACAGGTAGGAGCCGACCTGGTAATGGTAGAGAACGCGTTAAAAACCATGGAGCTTGTGTACTGTGAACTGGAGCCCGGAGATGCCCTGTTTTTCCATAGCAATCTTTTACACAGATCAGAAGCTAACTTATCCGATCATCCCAGGTGGTCCATCATTTCCTGTTATTCATCACAGGATAATCTTGCATACAACGAACCTTCCACGTCATGGAAAACCCCGGTGAATATTGTACCCGATGTGGCAATTCTTGAATGGGAAGCCGATTCATTGGCTGATGCGGATTTTCTGAAAAAAGAAAATGATCCGGCATTGAAAGAAACTGGTTGGGAAAAGGAAGCTACCACATGAGGCCAACTCGTAGCTGAGAAGCAACCTCTAAAACTAACTCGTTAACTGTTTTTCAATTTCCTCCAATGATTTTCCTTTTGTTTCAGGGATGTTTCTCCTGATAAATAAAAAGTAAATCAGGCAGATAGCTGCATGAATAGTAAACGTGACACCCAATCCGAAACGCTCTTTCAAAATTGGGAAAGAAGCTGTCGTGAAAAAATTAGCAATCCACAAACTTAACGTTGCCAGTGCCATTGCATTGCCCCGGATTCTGTTGGGAAAGATCTCTGATAAGAAAACCCAGGTAACGGGCCCCAACGTTGCAGAATAGATTGCTATAAAGCCCAACACAAAAAGGAGGATAAAAATTGATGGCGCTCCTATGAAAAAACATATCGCTAATGCTAACGCATCAACAAATAGCAATATAGAGCCGTATAATAATAGCTTTCTCCTGCCGGATTTGTCAATCAAAGCTATTGCCACAAAAGTTGCGAGGAAATTGATCAAACCGATAATGATGGATTGAAGAAAAGCAGAATCCTCTGCCATACCTGCCTGCTTGAAAATCACCGGGGCATAAGAAAAAAGAGAATTCTGGCCATCGGCCTGAGAAAAAACGGCAACCGCTATTCCCATCAGCAGAATCCACCGAAAATCCTTTTTCAATAGATCACTTAGCTTTTCTTTTGATTCGTTGATAAAACTTTTGCGTATCTCATTAAACTCCTGGGTTGCATATTCGTCGCCCCCTATCCTGCTTAAAATCTGTTTAGCTCTCCCGCCTTTGTTTTTACTTGCTAACCACCTCGGACTTTCGGGAACAAAAAATAAGCCCACGAAAAACAAGAGTGCAGGAACGGTTTGGGATGAAAACATCCAACGCCAGTTATCTACACCTGAGTCCAACAAAAGGTAATTGGAAAGATAAGCCAGCAACAAGCCGGTTACGATCGCCAGTTGATACAATGTAACCAGCCTTCCTCTTAATGAAGAAGGAGCCAACTCAGCAATGTATACGGGGCAAACTAGTGCCGCTGCACCTACTGCCACACCGCTTGCCAAACGCGCAATGATAAACCAGTTAAAATTACCAGCCCATCCTGTTGCAACGCCGGTAACGGCGAAAAGAATACCGCACAACAGCAATAAGGCTTTTCTACCAATTAAGTCGCTCAATTTCCCCGCCATTAAGGCTCCTGTCGCCGCGCCAATATTAATGCAACCTACTGCCCAGCCTGTATCTACCTCATCAAGCTTAAAATGAGCGGTAAAAAAAGGAACAGCACCGGATATGATCACGAGATCAAATCCAAATAAAACACCCCCGAGAGCAACAACCATACAAACCGGGTATATAAATCTATGGTTATACGGCTGAAGCGCTGCATTCCCGGAATCAAGTGAAACAGAAGGTATAAATGCCATTAAATTTTATAAATAATTAAACCACCCAAATAACAAACTAACCTATGGTAACAGTCCAAAATAAAAAAACCGTGAAGTAGAGACTTCACAGGTTTCGATTGCTATTGCTTGATAAATGAAAAAAATAAACAAGGTGTAAGATAATTGACGATTGAGGATTTTAACGAACAGTATCAATCAAGAAATGATACTATTCTAACATTTCTTAAATCACCAGTTGTTCCCTGGCGAATCTGGGTATCTACCTGAACTTCACCAGGCTTTTATCGATTAGAAGTATAGGTGCATCGTACACCGGTATGTCTGTGAAAGTAAACACCTTGCCGTCTTTACTCCATTGGGATGCGGGTATTTCAAAAACACCGCCTGTTATGATATCTACAAATACCGGTTGATCAAAATCTGCATTGGAGAAACTGATGTTGATCTTCTTAAGAATATTTTCATTCAGGGGAATGGTTTCATTTTGCCATATGCTGTACACTTGTTTACCGGAAGTTGCATTTCTATATCCATAAACTGCAAGACTCCGATCCGTGCTTTTTGAATACATCGGTTCACCGGTTGTTTTCAAAATATTTTTATTGTAGGTAGCATGCAGTCCCTTGATGCGTTCCAGCGAATGGTCGAAAATTGAGGTAACGTTTTGTATGGCATAGTAGGCAATTTTGGGTCGGATTGCTTTTTTTGTACTATCAGATTTAATAATGCCTTTATAATTCAACCGGTGAATCGGGCCACTGGTATATGCCATCTCAATCAAACCAAAAACGCTTGTCTCGATATCATGCCCCAGGTCACCCAGCATCCTCCTGGTATCCCATTTGGCCTGCGATAATTCAGTCCAGTTATAATCACCCAGCGCACCCCGGCCGGCCCCGCCTTCTGACGGCGCGCCATTCTCACCCTGCCTTAATTTTATATGGGGAGCATATTTGTCAAGGATTCTTCTCAGGGATTCCACTTCGGGATAATGTGAATCGGGATTGTAGACATAATCATGATATGTCATATTATCAAACAAGTTCATTTTTCCTTTATCTGCAATAGTTTTAAAAAACAGATCGGCATAAGGAAGAGAAATATGACCCAGCGCAAGTCCGGAAATACGGGCTTCAGGTTGAATGCGTTTTATAATTTCGGCAGTCCGGATATTCAGCAATGCCGCCTTATCAGCCGTATTTTCTTCATTGTCGGCAAAGTTTGGCTCGTTCCAAACCTCCCAGTCTTTTACCTTACCCTTGTAACGCATAACCATCGCGGTAACCCATTTATCCCAGGCTTTCAACGCTTCGTCAGAATGAGGAACGCCTGCACCGAGATTTGATCCTCCCCCGCCAGGATAATTGTGATTTCCATATGAAGTTTGTAGCCACGGCTTAAAGCCTCTTTGTACTGCATCGTTAATGATATGATCCAGCCAGGCCCAATCGTAAACGCCCTTCACTTTCTCCGTTTTATCCCAGCCGGCCTGCATTCTTAATAACTTAATTCCAAGCGGGGCAATATACTCTTTAAACGAATCGTAATCGGTGAAATCACGATCCATGGTTTCACAACCAATTAACCAGTTTGAAGAAGATATTTCGGCAGTACTCCTCGGCACCACTGTACCGAGGTATTTGAACGGGATAGCAAGCTCTGTTTTTACCCGGTATCGACCGGTGTCTATCTTTTGTGCCATGGCGTTTCTACCGCAGCAGAAAAAAGCCATCACTAATAAAAGATGATTTCGGTAAAAGTGGTTTTTCTTCATAATTTTAAAATTTACTATCCGTCTGTTTTCTAAAGTCTCAACTACCCGAGAGAAATGCTTTAACGATTACAGTCAGTCCTTTAATTGAATTCGGTAAGTATTCATTTCATTTTCCTTAAAAACTGGCGACAAGCCTCCCTGGATGACAGGCATGGAGTTTTCGTTCGTTTCTATATGGCTGGTTTGCCAGGCTTTCAAAACCGGCAAACTAAATTTGATTTTGGGATGGCTGGTCTTTCCTTTAACATTCCACCATCGGGAAATAAGGCCGTTTTCTATTCCCTCCTCAGCAGGCTTCAGGCTCCATAAAATGACCGAAGAATCATTACTATTAAGAAATGAAAAAGAACCAGTTGGGTAACCACTTGAATTTCCTTCGGCTTTAGAAGCGATTAACGGGTTCTGATGCTCCAGTGAAAACTTCATAGCACTCACTTCGTCAAAGGTTTTAGCATGTGAGGTCAGGCCAAATTGGTACCTGAATTTCGTTTGCCCATCCTGGTGATATATTCCCATCATTACGGTATCTTTTCTTGCACCCGAAGTGGTAGTGTATGGATCTGTTTGGCCCCCGGCAAGCGCATGCAGTTGGGCAGAAGCAGACCACAGTGAGTCGGGAGTACTATTACCTAACTTAAAAAAACTACAGTCAGTATTAGATAAGGTAATGCCATAGTTGCCGGAACTCATATCTGCGAAATGATTGAACGTCTGCCAATCGTAGCGGGCATTCTGACTTGCATAATGACCACCTTCGGTTTCTTTCCTGGCTGTAATTATGGCACCTAATTCCTCATGCCTTGTTGTGGGCTGATCGAGGTTGAATGAAAAACTCCATTTCTGGAGATTCGTGAAATTGGCAACTATACTATCCTCGATATCAATACGGGAACTATTAGCGAAAAGAGTCAGCCTGACAATATGAGGAATTGGATTGTTGGAGATTGCTTTTAGCGTCACTGAGACTGGTCCCGCATTTTCCACAACTACATCCTCGCCGTCATCGGGATTGGTTGAACCGAGATCATTTACATAACGGGAATCAACCGCTTTTACCAACTGCCTGTTTTGTGCCAAATCGAACCAGTCACTGATAACACCAGCTTTGCGTAATCTTACACGATAGAATTTGTTACTGATCACCTCTCCATCTACAGATGCAGCCACAGGAAGTTCCCCTGGCTTGCCCATTCGCACTTCAAATGTTTTATAACCTAAAGAAGGTATATTCTCAGCCCATATCCTGATATATTTTTTTCCTCCCTTATAAACCAACTGACTGGCCGCTTCTTTTTTTGTACTTATATCTATTACAGTTACCGGCTGGTCTCCGGAATATTCCCAGTCAGCTACATCACTCCTGTTCCAGCTTAATGCATTGAAAACGTAAATGCGATTATTCTGCCCGGATGGAATAAGTTTACTGAATTCATTTTTTGATAACGAATATAAAGTGTCAGTATAATCAGTGATTTGCCGGCATATTTTATTTTGCCAGTCTGCTCTCTGCCTGCGGGACACAGGGCCGTCTGCGGTCCAATCATGCTCCCAATATAATCCATAAGATTCCCAGGCTAACCTGCGCATCCCCGTTAACTCCCGGGCAAAATTTTTATTTCGTAAAGCTACCAGTGTATACAACGCCTCAGCTGAACGTAGCTTTTCAAGCGAACGCCTAACACGCGCCGTAGTTTCATTCATAGACACACAATAAGTATCCCACTCGTTACCATAACTCACTGATTCAACGGGTAGCCGGGTATATGAACGTTCAATATCTTTAAAGAAATCTTCTTCAATGGCAACCCGAACCTTTCTGGTGGCATTGGTGCCTCGCCTGGCGGCTGCAATAAACGGGTCAGAAACATATGTATCCAGATCGTCCCAGCCATACCCGAAGGCCGCTGCAACATTATAAGGATACCGGGACGTAAGACTGACCGTATCACACATTTTATCCATGTCCTCAATCAACTGCTGCATATCGCCAGCAGGATCAGTTGGTTTTTTTTCGCGACGCGCCTCGGCATATCCACCCAGTGTTCTTCCATTAAAAATAGTACGTGCATACCATTTCATAGTTACGGACCGGCCATCAAGGCCCGTAAACCTGTACAACTGGTGGCGCCTGTTTGAAAGACTCTCATCAGACAACCTGCTGGCACAACCACAAACACCCCGCCAGCTATATTTCGCACCTGAACCAGCCCAAAGAGAACTGAGTCCGAGTGGAAGGGTTTGATTCTCCATACAAACCGCCATCCTAAACCGAAGTTGATGATCGCGTTCCATTTGTCCGGCATGATACATCCCGCGAATAACTGCTTCAGTAGGTTGAGCACCAAAAGTACTCACCAGGAAATTCAATGGACTGCTGATATGGCCTGACCTGATATAATTTATCAGGCGGTTATATTGTGCCGGGCTCCTGTATTTTTCATATGCTCTTAACCAATAACTGCCGTCGCAATTGAACCTCGCCTGGAAATCCGGTGGATTAGATTTCGTTTTATCAATCTGATCAATGTAGTAATCCAGCATATGAACAAATGCGCTATCGTATTCAGCTTCATTCGCGGTCCACATGTAATCAGTATGATCATCGTTACCAAGGTAAAGCCTCTTAACCGCTTGAGCCATTGTAACCTGGCCTGTACATCCCAGGAAGATAAATAAAGGGAGGTATCGCGGAAGATATAGAAGAACCCGTTTTATTTCAGCCGGGAATAATCGATATAGAGTATAACAAAACATCTGCGGATACTTTTAGAATGAAGTTTGCATTGATAATTTCAAAAATGCATATCCTACCTGCCCATCCAGCCACCGTCGACCGTAATAATGGTTCCATCAATATAGTCTGACGCAGCGCCGGCAAGAAAGATGGTTACGCCTTTCAAATCATCAGCCTTTCCCCAGCGACCGGCTGGAATCCTGCTTAGAATGGAAGCGTTACGGGTTTCATCAGCCCTCAAAGCACTGGTATTGTCAGTTGCAATATACCCCGGAGCAATAGCATTTACATTTACGCCTTTAGAAGCCCATTCATTGGCCAATGCTTTTGTAAGTGAGCCAATACCTGCTTTACTGCTGGCATAACCAGGCACGGTTATGCCGCCCTGGAAGGTTAATAAAGATGCAGTAAAGATAATTTTACCTTTACCCCTTTCAATCATGTCTTTTCCGAATTCCCGGGCGAGAATGAAAGGTGCACTCAGATTTATTTCCATTATTTCATCCCAGAACTCATCAGGATGTTCGGCAGCGGGTTTGCGGCGAATGTTGCCAGCATTGTTTACCAGGATATCAATTACCGGTGTTTGTTTCTTAACAGCTGAAATGAACTGATATAAAGCAATCCTGTTTTTGAAATCAGCCTGGTAGCTATAAAATTTTTGCCCGGTCGCACGGACCGCCAGTTCTACCTCACTATTCTCGGGTTCAAGTGTGGCTGAAACACCAACGATATCCGCACCAGCTTCTGCCAATGCAATAGCCATTGACTTTCCAATCCCTCTTTTACAACCTGTAACCAACGCAGTCTTTCCGCTGAGGTCAAATAGTGTCATCATATCAAATCAATTTTTAATGATATCGCCAGAGCAATAATGATATCAAATAATATTTGGTTTACTAAAGAATTTTTATTTGGTGCAACGGGGATCACCTACAGTCTAAAAGATATTTCATTCCGGATGGATTATTGTCTATCGTTTCAAACACTTCCTGGATTTGCTCAAGTGGAAAAACCTGGGTAATTAATTTATCCAATGGTAATTCGCCCGAAGCAGCCAGTTCAATGGCAGTGTCAAAATCTTCAGGTTCATACACCCTTGCACCGAGCATTTTAATTTCTTTCCAGAAAAACCTGAACAAGTCAACAGGTTTTGATTCGCTATGAATGGCTACCATAACGATCCTGCCACGAACGCGCGGTAATTGCGTCATCACTTCAACCGCAGCTTTAACTCCTGACACTTCAAAAACAATATCAGCCATAGCTCCATCTGTAAAAGTCTCTGTCACTTTTACTATATCTTCCTGCACAGGATTAACGACATTCAAGCCAAGGGACCTACAAAGTGCAATTCTTTTTTCGTTGGGCTCAGATAATAATACATTCGCCTTTTTATGTTTTGCTACCAACGCAATTAAAACACCGATTGGCCCTCCGCCTAAAACCACTACATTTTCACCGGCCTTTAATTCACTTAATCGGATATCATGGCAAGCAACAGCCAAGGGCTCAATCATTGCACCTAGCTGAAATGAAAGATGAGCGGGTAATTGGTGGAGCGTATAGGCAGGAACATTCCAGTAAGTTTGCATACCCCCTGCACTATCGATTCCGATAAACTTTAGATTTTTTCCAATATGTTTAAACCCATTGTCCGAAGGATCTTCCTTTCCTGGTTGCAGAGGTCGTACAGCAACCCTGTCCCCTACTTTAACTGATGTAACGTTATTCGCGATCTCTACTACTTCTCCACTAACTTCATGACCAATAATTTGCGGGATCTTCACACGAGCGTCCATTTTACCGTGGTAGATATGAACGTCAGTACCGCACACGCCACAGAAAGCTACTTTTACCTTCACCTGCCCATCCTGCAGAGGTTCTGAAACTCCCGGACCAATACTAAATTTTTGATTTCCTTCATAATGTGCAGCTGTCATTGTATAATTTATTTATTGAAAAATATTATCGGGCCGATTATAAAATGGTGCTTAGCAATAAAATCTTTATGACAAGTCATGCCTCAAATTTTCGTTCAAGAATCTGCAACATATTGCCTTCAGGATCGAATAGATTTCGCACTCTTCCGCCACCGTATGCATTGGTTAAAGCACCTCCCCAATTCACTTGCCTGGTATCGAGATAAGTGATTGCAGTCTCTATATCCGCGACGCGAAGTGCAATATGACTCCAGCCCGGTGTCCATGTTGTTCTTTCCGGGCGTATGGTTGCGTCCTTTGGCATAATTTCCAGCAGCGTCTTGTCTGGTGCCATCAACATCCAAACGGGCTTTTCATGAAAAAAGAACTTTGTGTATCCTAAAACATCACAATACCAGTCAGCCAGCCCATGAACATCGTTTGCAGCTACTGCAGGGTGATCAATTCCAATAAATGATAGGGGGTTCATGATTTATACTTTAGATTTGGATTCCAGGGAATAGTCCTCGCCTGATTGTTTCAACTCCGTTAACTGATTTCCGATCTGCAACTCCAGGTTTAAATGTTCATGGTGAAGCCATTGTACTGAATATGTATATTTATCTTTTTCCATCATAAATCCATTTGATGTCTTATCAAATTTCCATTGCTGAATATCTTTGGCATCGTCCGCAATGATAACATGGGTACTGAAAATTTCGGTTCCACTGTTAATGGCTGTAGTCCGAAACAGCAATCCGCTTCCTGATGCGCCCTCACCCGGCTGATTGGGCTTAACGTGATACGCGTCGTGAACGTGGGCATATACGGGACCGCTTACACTGATATTCCCGGTTGATATTAATCTCAGTGCGGTTTTATTTCGAACGGCAATTATATGATTACCATCAATGCGGTGCTGTGTCTTAAAATCCCTGTTATTAACCATCCAGTTCCAAACCGTTTTAACTGGTTGGCTGGCGCTTACATGATCTATTACGACAGTAACATGCCGGTCCAACTGCAACCAATGCCTCTTAAATAAAGTTATTGGCTCACCATAAGCATCGGCAACCTCGGAAACCACTAATGAAACTCCACTAAGCCGCTTCACACAAAGCAGCCTTCCGCCTCTGTCAACTGGCTTACCCACTTGTCCGTTTGAAATAATCCGTCGGGATAAAACATTCCGCTGTTCCAATAATTTGATTTTAGCAAGATCCTCCTGTAAGCCAAGTTTATCCTGCTGCAATAAAAAAGTGCAGGTATTGTGCGTCTGGGTGGCACTCTCGAGGCCGTGAATGATATTTCTATAACAACTATGACCTGCATCAATCAGCAGCCGTTCGTTTTTGTATGCTAACATGAAGCTATTCAGATCGCCCTGCAGGTGTCCCGGTGCAAAACAGCCATTATTGTTACCAGCCTGGATCGCCAGTATTGACTGGCCCGTCCAGCTATCACGAACAAATGTGTTACCGTTGGAAAAAGTGGTGGTAAGTGATAATTGGGCCTTAACAGGTGAAATGGGTTTCACTGATCTCAGCAACAAAGGAAGCGTCAAAAATCCCCAGTCATTTCTCATCCCAAAACTAGCGAGATCATGTGGTCCCTGGTTTGGACAAGACGAATAATATTCATGAAACATCCAGCTTGCTAACCCGGCAGCGATTTTATCGTCCTTATACCTCGCCGCTACATGTAACAAAAAATCACCAGACGGGCGGAATATTGCCGCACTATCATTGAAATTTACAGCTCTTGCTCTTGGCTCCTTGCCCCAGTAACCTCCCATTGGCTTGCGATACATCATACTCTGCGCCATCCAGGTCATACCTTTTGCGTATGCCGCTATGTTCAGCTTCGCCGCCCTGGCAGGATATTTTCGAATCAAAGCTTCATAAGCCATCATTAAGGCGTTGCCAAGATAATTGCCATATTGTAAAGACTCTCCATAAGAGCCATCGGGTTGAAATGCCTCTGATAAAATGGTGACTTCGTTAAGCATCTCATCGACAACACTGTGATCTTCCAGTACCGATCCCGCTACTAACGCACCAGAGGCAAGTATACCTCTCCAGTTAGCAAGGTGACTATTCTTTTGCAGCCATCGCCTGCACAAAAGAATCCCTTTGTCTTTTAGTGCCGACTTTATTACTGTGACTTCTTCAGTTGAAAATATTTCTTCTGCGAGATCAAGTACTGCGCTGATGCCCCAGCATAGGTGCGCCGTTTCGAGATGACCTGTAAGTGGTTCACTATGATCGCGAAATGCTGGTCCAACCCAGTCATACTCTTGTTTCAGCGCTATTTCAAGCGCGACTTTTTTGATCCATGAAGCTAATTTTTTCGAAGGTCGTAAAGCATAAAGCATAGCGGCGTCGGACAAGTACTCTGATGCAGGATAGTACCAATCACTGGTATCTTCGTCCTGAACCAAAGTGCCGGACCTGACTCTTTTCATTACCCTTCGTTCGAGCGCTTTGAGAAAAACAGTCGTATGGCGGTCACCACCTGATAGAATCTTCTTTTTCTCCTGCTTCGTTAAAAAAATGCCCATGTAACTGAATCAACTTTAAAAATAACCGCCATTTTTTACAACGTCTGTTGGTTTCATGCCACTTTCTACCATGGCCCTGATATCATCTTCTTTGAATAATATCTTTTCTGCGGCCAATAATACTTCATAAGCAATATTCGCGGGAATGGCAATTGCACCATCGATATCGCCAAAAATCCAGTCGCCGGGATTAACGATCACTTCGCCCATCAATACGGGTTTCTGATAATAGTACATCCGGAATCTTCCAAGCATACCAGTATTTGCTTTGTATTTATGAAAAACAGGGAAGCCTTGTTCAATAATGGCATTGGTATCTCTGATTCCATTTACAATAGCACCGCGGCAACCAGCACGTGAGGCGGCCATTGTCATGACTTCACCCCATTGAGAGGTTACCCTATCTCCCGTGCAATCCCACACCACAACTGAATCCTCATGGAGATCTTCCAGCATTTTTGCCCGCATTTCAAACTCGCCATCTATCGTAATATCGGGGCCACCTTTTACGGTAAATGCAAGTCCGGCTATTTTCATTTCTTCACGCAGTGGATGAAACTCAGAGGGCAAACTGGTTGCATGCATTTTATAGTTAAATCTTAATACATCATTGACCGCACCGGTATACAAACGCAGGTAGCGCCTGCGCATTTCAGCTATAGAAATGGGAAACTCGACACCTGGCTTGACTATCATGTTTCCATTAGTTATTTTCTCATTTGTTGACATAAAACAGATTTATATAATTTTTATAAGGTTAAATCAGTCTCGAATTACCCGGCAAGAAATTTCATATTATCAAAATTGACTTCTCTGATCAACATGTAGTCTGGCTGGGTGAGGACAAAAACGATAACCCGGGCGACATCTTCTGTTTTCAAAAATTTTTCCCGGGCAACCTGCCTGTCACCCCAGTAGTTACTATCTACCGGACCTGGATTTATATCAGTTACCTTGATCCCATTTTTTAACACCTGGTCTGCTAATCCACTGCTTAAGCCCCTCGCTCCAAACTTTGAAGCACAATAAACGGGTGCACCTGGATTGGTTCTTTGTCCGGCCATTGATATGACGGTAATAATGTGACCTGATTTTTTGGGCTTCATTACTTTCAGTGCTTCGCGATTACACAAAAACACGCCGCGAACATTTGTGTTGATCATCTTCTCAAAAGTCTCCAGATCGGTTTCAGCAAGATCAGGGGTTGGCAGGCCGATACCTGCATTGTTGATCAGTATATCCACGGTGCCAAAAGTTTCTACCAGCTTTCTGAAGGCAGCTTTAACTTCTTCTTCGATGCCTACATCGGCACTAAGAGACAAAAGGTTCGGATGTTGAACCTCAGCTGTCAGGGGTTTACTACGACTTAACTCAACTACCTTTGCACCCTGTTCAAGTAACAATTGAACGGTTGCCTTTCCAATGCCGCTGTTGCCGCCTGTTATCAGCACTACCTTATCTTTCAATTCGTTCATATAGTTTCTAATTCTTTTTTGGTGGATGATATAACTTTACCAGGAACGTCCACAACTTTTCTATTCATGTACCACATGAAGAAAGCCAGGATCAAACAAATTACACCGGCAATCATGGCTGCTATGCCGCTAATATTTTCGATAGATGGCAAACTCATCCCAATGAAGAGAAAACCTGTCACTGTCAGCGCTACTGCATATAATTTATTCATAGATCTCTGGAAATTCCAATTCTCTACCGGTTTCTGTGCTTCAGTTAAAGGAGTGCTCAGCTTCTTAAAGAAATCATCTACCCTTTGCTGATAAGACTCGCTTCCGGTCATAAAAATTCCCGAGGAAAGAAATACAACTATACATACCACTATCTCTATCAGCGTTCCTGTTTCCCAACTAACCTGGGGACTTGCATTCAGAATTAAGCCTGTAACAATGCCAGCTATAACTGTAGCCACCGCACCCCACGGATGAGGTCTTTTCAATAAAATACCCAGTACCAATGGAACCGTCATCGGGATAGCAAATAATCCTGTAAACAATTTATTGGCTTCAAAAGCCCCACCAAAGCCGCCAACGAACAGTGCCCCAACCGTAATCATTGCCCCCAGAAACAATGTCATCAAACGGCCAACCCATAATAATTCTTTTTCCTTTGCATCTTTTTTAAAGAGCCGCTGATAAATATCTTTTGTTAGTACACCGGCTGTTACATTGTATTCTCCACTTAAAACGCTCATGGTTGCTGCAAACATAGCTGCAACCATAAGACCCATAATTCCCTGTGGAAGCACTTTCAGACAAACACTTACATACGCCATCTCCGGGTTGTCCAGGTTGGGAATAATTGCTTTGGCAGCCATCGATGGAAAGAGGAAAATAATGGGAAATATGAAAAAGAATGCAGCAGTCAACAGCGCTTGCTTACGCCCTGCCTTCTCATCACGAACGCTATAAAAGCGTTGAATGAATGTCCAGTTACCACTGAATTTGATCAGCACCATGCCGTAGTACACGAGGATAAACAGTGGAGTACCTTTTTTGCCATTGAACCATTCAAAGTGTTGAGGAATCGTCTGAAATAAATTTTGAAAACCACCTGCAGCGGTGATGGTCAGTGGAACAAGGATTAATGTAGCTACAATCAAGATGACGAATTGCACAACATCCGTAATCACTACTGCCCATAGACCACCGGCAATCGTGTATAAGGCTACGATTATACCGCAAACCAGGATTGCTGATTCAAGGCTCATTCCGGTTGCTGCTTTCACAAAAAGACCTAAAGCATATAAACGAACCATGTTATCCAAAATCTTGAATAACACACCTGACCATGAAAAGATCTGTCGCACCGGTGCGTTGAACCGGGTTTCCAGGTATTCCATTGGAGTCATCACTCCTGCCCTACGCCATTTTTTTGCAAAAATGGCAGCGCCCAATAACATTGGCAAAACTGTACTCCAGATTATTGTTAAAGCAATCAGGCCATCACTGTAGGCAATCCCGGCATAAGCTACAAATATGAAGGTGCTGAATTTCGTCATGAAATTGCTTATAGCTCCGGAAACCCAGGGTATAGCATTTCCTCCCTTAAAATAATCGCCAATATTTTTCACAAAGCGGCCAAGGAACAAGCCAATCCCTGCCATTAACAACATGTAAATGACGATTGCTGTATAGTCGAGAGTTTGTAAAGTATTCATTGACTTATGGCCTCCATTGAATTTGTGAACGTTCAGCAATCAATACCGGGTAGTCAGGAATAAGGATATTCAGAAAAGTATAGCTGTTATCATTTTCTTTTATGAATTGTTGAGCGGGTATCTGATACACTTTACCAGTAATAAGGTCAACATATACCGGATCTTTGAAAACTACGTTCTTTACATTGAAGGTGATGACCTGCGTTTCAGAACTATCCTCGACCGGCGCCAACCTGGTATTCCACAGCGTTAATATGTCAGCATAGTTCGTGTTCTTCCGGCTATATCCAAATGCAAAAATATCAGCCCTCGTGTTAAAGCGTGTATTTTTAATCCGGATGATTTCATTGGAAAAAATACTGGCTGTGTACTGATAAGCGTAATAAGACAATTTAGGCTTTTCTATACTCAGATCTGGTCTCGCCTTTAATAATCCTTTTGCATTGTATCCTTTCAGATGATCTGATCCTGCATAGTACATATCAGAGATCTGAAAAATATTCGTGACAGCTATATCATTTCCCATATCGCCGGCCATTCTTCTTAAATTCCATTTTGCCTGTGTTAATTCAGACCAGTCGTATTGTCTTAATGCACCCGTTGATTCGCCTTTTTTTACTGAATTAGCACCATTTTCGCCCTGCCAGAAGACAAGACCAGGTTTTTTGGCCAGCGCAACTTTTTTGAGATCGTCAACATTTCTATAAGTTTCTTCAGGACGATATTTATATCCGTGAAAAGCTATTACATCAATGAGATCAAGTTGCCTGGTTGCTTCTAAATAAGTAAGTAATGTATCTGCATAGAACTCCCAACCAGTACAGCAAAGCGATAAACCTATAAGTTTAGCATGAGGTTGAATTTTGCGAATAATACGGGCGGTTCGTTCATAGAAACGGGCGTAATCTGTTGCGGTAAATTTACTGCCAAGGTCTGGCTCATTCCAGATTTCCCATTCGTTGACCCTATCTTTGAAATGTTCAACAAAGGCGGCAACCCACCTGTCCCAGGCCTGCAGGGCTTCCGGAGACGAAGGTATACCTCCTGCCAGTAATGCATCACCGCCACCGGGATAAATGGGATTGCCATACGACGCCTGCAGCCAGGGCTGTACTCCCTGGGCCAATGCATCGTTAATAATCGGGTCTAGCCATGTGAAGTCAAACTGACCTTTCAATTTCTCACAACGGGCCCAGCCACCCTGTATCCGGATGCGTTTCGCACCCAGCGGGCCGAGATAAGATTTATAGGCATCATAACTGGCATAGTCCCTATCCAGCGTTTCACCGCCGATTGACCAACGGGAAGAAGTTATTTCCTTTGCAGACAAGGTTTTTACCTTTCCCAGCAATGTAAGATCCGGGCTGGGCTGCTGGGCTTGAGCGCCAGAGCAAATGCCGCTCAACAATCCAACTATTAATCCAAACATCTTTCGCATACCCTTGAATAATTTCTGATTTTAAACCGAAAGCAAACACCAGGTTCTAAAAATTATTAGTATCCTGCATTTTGGCCCAGTAATGGGTTTAAATCAGTTTCCCTTTGCGGAATAGGAAATAATCTATGAAAGTCTTTTGTGGGATAACCTTTAGCGGTCATGACCGGCAAAAATCTACCTGTCCTGGTTAAATCAAACCAACGTTGCCCTTCAAAAGCAAATTCCGATCTTCTCTCTGCTTCGATCAACAAACGCATTTCGGCCTGCGTTAATGTATTTGGCTTAGCGGGCAAACCCGCCCGGGTTCTTACCTGATTAACAAAAGGTACCGCAGCAGCGGGTTGATTTTGTTCGTTTAGTGCTTCGGCATGCATCAAAAGCACATCGGCGTAACGAAGAATGGGAAAATCAAGATCCGCGTCATTTGGCACAATTCCCATTTGCCTGTATTTCAACACATATCTTTCCATTACTGTGTTGGCTCCGTTAAGATAACTGTTAGCCATAGACGCAGGTTTTCTCAGGTCGCCCGCTTCATAAGAACTCTCCATATCGGCAGTAGGTCGCATAAATCCGTCTCCTGTTCCGCTTAATACTCCCCATGCAGGATTGGTGGCGCTCGCGCCCCAGGGGATACAAGCGTTCCAGATGGAGCTTCCCTGGCCGATATTTCCTGATTTGTATTGCACCGCAAGAATCATATCCTTGTTCGCCGTAAACGAAGTAGTATGACTGAATACTGCCGGGTACGAATTAGCGGTAACATTGTAAAGTCCTGAAGAGATAATTTCGTTTAGCTTATTTGCTGCATTGCTATAATTTTTTTGAGTGAGATATACTTTTCCCAACAGTGCTTTAGCGGCCCACCTGGAAGCCCGGCCCGCTTCGGACGAGGGAATGACTGACGGTAAATTTGATTCTGCAAAAGTGAGATCAGTAATCACCTGTTCATAAACTTTGGCGGCTTCTGTACGAGGAATATTGTAACCTTCCCGCGGATCTGAAAATTCCTCAGTGACCAGTTGCACGTCTCCAAAAATTTTTACCAGGTTAAAATAAAAATAGCCACGGAGAAACCTGGCTTCCGCTTCATATCTTGACTTTAATGAAGCCTCAAAAGTCGCGTTATTCAGGCGGTTGATAATGGTATTCACCCTTGCAATACCGACATAGTGGCCTGTCCATGCATTAGTGAAGTTTGTATTACTAAGTGAAAAGTTGAAGTCCTCCAGCTCGAACACATTCACCACACTGGTACCCCGCGGGAACCCATAATCACAATTGTCTGAGGTAACTTCCCCTAAATTAAGTAATGCTGATGATGCATTGCTGGTACCAAATAATCCATTATGCTTGAATGTTGAATATGCTCCAACGATGGCTGTATTAAAATCAGATGAGGTTTTATAAACATTTTCGGTAACTCTTGAAGTTTCAGGCAACTGATTGAGAAAATCTTTATTGCATGAGCTCACAGCTGCAATAAATGCAAATGCAGCAGAAATATATTGAAGTCTTATTCTTTTCATAACTGACAATTGAATTGATTGTTAAAAACTGAAGTTGATACCTAAAGTATAAGTCCTCGCCAATGGATACGTTCCAAAATCAACACCCAGCACTGTCTGCGTGTCGCCGCCATTGCCAACTTCAGGATCATAGCCTGGATAGTTTGTAAAAGTGTAAACGTTGTTTACACCAATATAACACCTGGCGCCCTGTAGCTTCAATTTTGCCAGGAGTGACGCGGGAATAGAATAGTTCAATACTATTTGCCTGATGCGGAAAAATGAGGCGTCATAAATTGACCAGGAGCTGTAAGCGAAATTATCATTCTTTCCACCCCTGATTGAGCGACCAAATGATCCATACTTGCCCCCTCCCGGCTGGTCCGGTGATCTCCATCTTGCCTGATCAACAAAAGCCATATTGTTTTGTACGCCTGAATTATTAACTGCAAACAGCGACGCAAATATTTCCTGTCCAATCATTCCGTTAGTGAGAATGTCAAGACTGAAGCTTTTAAAAGAGAAAGTATTGTTGAATCCAAAAAAATAGTCTGGGTGGGGACTCCCGATAATCTGGCGATCATTGTCATCAATTTTTCCATTCTTGTCTACGTCCTGAAATTTGAAATCGCCCGCCTTCGCAAATGGCTGAGCAGGATAAGCTGCCGCTTCTGCATCTGTATTAAAAACCCCCTCGACTTTTTTGCCGTAAAACATACCAATGGGTTCACCTACCATCGTAACATTAGAGTTTCCGCGACCGCCTGTATTGCCAAACAATTTATCATTTGGCGTACTCATCGATAGAACCTTGTTTTTATTGAAGGTGATATTGAAATTGGTGTTCCAGCCAAATTTACCCACGAGGTTGCGGGTACTTAAAGAAAATTCAAAGCCTTTGTTCTGTACCTCACCCAGATTAACAATGGCATTAGTAAATCCGGTAACGGAAGGTATCTGCACATTAAACAACATGTCCTTATTGCGTTTATCGTAATAATCTGCAACAAGATTAACACGATTGCTAAATAAAGAAAGGTCAATACCTATGTCTAATTGCGCCTGCGATTCCCATCCGAGGTTGGAATTTGACAAACTACCCGGAACAGAGCCAGGGGTTAATATATCTCCCAAGACATAGTTGGAGGTGTTAAGCAACCCTAAAGCACGGTAATCACCGATTGCATTGTTACCGGTGACACCATAACTGGCTCTTAATTTAAGATCTGAGATAAGTTTGATACCCTGCATGAACTTTTCTTCAGATATTTTCCACCCGATAGAGCCTGAGGGAAAGGAACCCCACTTCCGGTCATCTCCAAATCTTGATGACCCGTCACGGCGCAAAGTTGCGGTCATCAAATACTTTCCCTTGAAAGCATAATTCACTCTCGCCAGCAAAGACATGATGTTGTTCCTGGAAATATTTTCGCTGCCTGATGTTACCGTACCACCATTTATATTCTGAACAAGGTCATCAGGAAAGTTGGTAGCATTGGTAGTGATAGCATCAAAGTAATCACTTTGTACAGTGAAACCGGCAACTGCGTCCAGCTGGTGCATTTCCGAAATTAATTTACGATAAGACAGTGTGGTCTCGCTCAGCCAGCTTGTTGCTTTGTTGTTTGTAACCGAAGCGGTGGCGGGTGCTGTTGGAGAGTTGCCAGACAGAGTAGATGGTTTGTATTCGCGCCTGTCATAGAAATTTACGTCGGCGCCGATGGAAGATCTCAGTTTAAGTGCGGGGACAATGGCGTATTCAGCATATGCATTGCTGAACAATCTTGATTGTGAATTTTTTATTGAATACTCTCGGGCAATCTTAACCGGATGGGCCAGGCCTGCATTTCCATTTTCACTCAGGTATGTGGGGTAGTAAGTTCCATCGGCATTATATACGGGCAACGTAGGATCTAAAGTAAGAGCTGAATTAATGATACCAAATGCACCATAGTGACCCACAATCGGTGGCGTGATTTCTGTACTGAAACTTGGCAGTAGTGAGACGCCCACGTTAACCTTATTACTTACTTTGGCATCAACATTTGCTTTAAAACTATAACGTTTAAAGTTGGTGTTGATAATAATACCATCCTGGTCGAAGTAGCCACCGGAAATTGAGTACCGGATACCTTCGTTACCACCTGAAACAGAAACCTGGTAGTTCTGAATAAAAGCCTCTCTGAAGATGGCATCCTGCCAGTCGGTTCCGTTTCCAACCGAATCAAGGAAAGCCTGATTTTTATATTTGTCCGAGATTTTATAAGAATTTCCCCTGGCACTATTGGGATCATTGATACTTGCGCCAGGCGTGTTGTCAACATATCCTGCATTTCGGGCGTCTATCAGAAACGAAGAGAATTGCCTGGCATTCATCATTTCTAATTTATTTGCAACAGACTGTACGCCCACATAAGCATCGAATTCAATTTTCGCCTTTCCGGATTTTCCTCTTTTCGTTGTGATGATAACTACACCATTGGATCCACGCGATCCATAGATCGCCGTGGCTGATGCGTCTTTCAATACATCCACTGATTCAATGTCATTCGGATTAATAGTAGAGAGAGGGTTACTATATCCTACGCTGTTTACAGGATATCCATCAATTACAAATAAGGGCTCAATACCCCCGGTTATTGAACTAATACCTCTGACGAGGATAGTCGTATTACCTCCTGGCGCGCCGGATGTTGAAGAAATCTGCAAACCTGCAACCTGTCCCTGCAGGGCCTTATCAAGACTGTTAGTAGGAATCTTTTCAATTTCTTTCGATCCTATAGATGCAATGGAGCCGGTGAGATCCCGCTTACGCTGGGTTCCATAACCAACCACCACTACCCGGTCAAGATCTTTCGATGTTGCAGTAAGGGTAATCTCAAGGGAAGTTTGGCCATTGACCTCTATCTCACGGGTGCCATATCCGATAAAACTGACTTCAATCGTGGCTGTCGGGGCTGATATACGCAGGCTGAACAGCCCGCCGTCACCCGACAATGTTTTATTGGAAGAACCTTTCTCCATTACCGTGGCACCTTTTAATGGCTCAGCTTTTTCATCCAGGATCTTCCCCGTTATTTGAATGTTTTGTGAAAAAGCGCTTGATGCCGAAAGTAAACCAATCAGTAGCAAAGGGAAAAAAGAAAAACAAGGAGTTAGATTCTTTTTCATACTGGCAGCTTTAATAATTTTGAATTCAATATTATTGAATCGTTATTCAATATGAATTCAAATGTATTTATTTCCCTGAATAAAAAAAATTAATTTTGGAAATTGATTTATGTCATCCCGAAAAAAATTATACATTTCAGCTTTACCAGCTATTGATATTATGATACAGGTAGTAGTTAGAGCACTAGACATACTTGAGTTTGTTGCGCAGCATGGAAAGGAACCTGTACAACTGATCAAAATAGCAGAGAATGCCGGTCTTAATCAACCAACCTGCGCAAACATTGTTAAGACTCTTGTTGAGAAGAATTACCTGGAAAATGTGGGTCGGAAGGAAGGCTACCGGTTAGGCGCCGGAGCGTATCAACTAACCGGGAATCTTTCCTATAATCAAAATCTTATACTGGCTGCGAAAGAACCAATGGAAGAATTATCCGCTCAGTTGAATGAAACTGCATTACTGGGGGTGCTGCGAAATAATAAACGATATATTCTTCATGCGGTGCAGGGCGACCAGGACCTCCAGGTAAGAACGCGCACGGAAGCTGATATTTACCCAACAGCTACCGGGCGGTTGTTAATGGCATTTCTGCCGGCTAAGGAACTTGACAAGGTGATCCAGAGCATTGGATTGCCCGGCTCTGCCATCTGGCCGGGTGTTCAAACAAGAGAAAGCCTGGAACAAGCTTTGAAAAAAATCAGGGAGGAAGAATTCGTTCAGACGCTTTCAACTAAACATATAGTAGGTTTTGCCGTTCCGGTTTACAAAGGAAAAGAGATCATTGCCGGCCTTAGTGTGTTCCTGCCTGAAAGTAGGTTTACCCCGGCTCACAAAGATAAAATCGCACGCCTGATTAAACGCACAGCAAAAAAAATAAAGGAAAAACTGAGCCAGGATTAACCTAAACAACTATCACAAATCAACTTCCGTTACCTTACCCCCCACTACGAATGTATCCTGGATTGCCAGATTTTTTGAGAGGTAATAGGCGAGGTAATTCAACGGGATGATGGTATGTAAAATGGATTCTTTCTCATTTATGTCGCCGACGTAGATATTAAATACTGAAGCGCCAGCCTTACCGATCGTTGCGCTTAGTTGTTTGCTTCGTTCAAAAGATTTCCCGTTCGCAACAATATTAATTACCACGCTCCCATCTGCAGTTTCTTTAGGACCATGATCATACTGCGCAGTAGCCATGCCGTTAAAATTCAACTTCGTGCTTTCGCTTAAAATGAGGGCAGCCTGCATTGCAGTTCCCATATTTGGTCCGCTGCCAATTACATACAACCCCGTTACTTTTTTCTCCTGATACAATCTGAATATCCCATCAGCAATGGATTTGCCAACCTCATGATATTCGTTTTCCCTTTCTGCTACTTTGTCGACTGCAGATGTCACATCTAAACCAAAGCCAAGAAACAAAGCCAATAAGGTATTAAAGTAGGTCTTAGATGAGGATCCTTTTTCCTCGCCTGCCAGTAGAGGGATGACCGCCGACACAGCCGGAAATTTCGCCAATGGGCTCTCTATATCATTCGTAATAGCAGTAAATTTCTCAAATAAAGAAGCACACCAAAGCACTTCAGTGCTCCGGCCTGACTGCGAAAGCAGGACACCATCGGCATATTTGGATTGGCCCGCGAGGTAATTGTAAAATTCGGAAGCAATTTCAGGGAAGATGTTTATGCCCATATATTTAAAGCACAGCGGGGCAAAATAAGATGACCCCATGCCAATATAGGGCACACCAACTGGCAACATATCCGGTTTTGCAACAGCCAAAAAATCTTTCGCCCTTAATGGCATTTCCTGAATTTCAGATAACAACATATTTCTTATATCGTTTTTTGAGGTATTTATTTCAGATAACAATAATATATCCCTGGTATAATCTATAACATTGAATTACTGAATCTTTTTTGAAGTCAACCGTGAGATAGCTGATGGCTGATTGTCGGCATGACTCCCTATTCATCACACAATTGATAATACGACTTTTTTCTTTTCATGTGATAGCAATAATGCCCCACCGATAGCCAGCACAATTCCTATGAATTCAAGCGCTGTTAAACTTTCATTTAAAAACAATATCGCCAGCACTATGGTAAAAACGGGTTGCAATGCGCCGGCTATAGTAGTTACGGCAGCAGCTTTGCCCTCTGAACGATATGCCGCAAAGCTGGCGAGTACACCCAGACCGTTTACGAGGCCCGCTACAACCCCGAGGCCTGTTGTTTTCGATGTAATATTAAAGTCAATTTTGCCTGCCACCAAAAAGCCAAACGCGATTACTGCAGAAGTCAATACAAAAGCCGCATATGACCATTCAGCTGAAATGTAGTTCGTAGCTATTTTTTGAAATGCACTAAATACACCCCAGGAAAAGATAGCTGCTATAGAAAACAAGAACCATTCATTTAAACCAATGCTCTTAAAAAATGTAGCGCTATCGGTAAACAACATTGTTTCACCGGATAAAAGTAATATCGCTGGCACAGAAATTAATATCCCCACGACATTCACCCAATTCAACCTCTCCCTGAAAACTGATACTGCGATGATTATCGTGATCAGGGGATAAAGATTGGTAACTGGTATTACAATTGATGCCAGGCCCCCTTTTGTAAAAGCATAGTAAACTGCAAGGTTACCGGCAATAGCAACCGTTCCTGCCATACAGGCCCATACAAAACCCTTTTTATTAAAACTCTCGCGGGTACACCGGCGAAATATCAAAGGAAGAGAAAAAAGCATTCCTATAGTAAATAAAAAGTGGTTCATAAAAGGACTGACATTTTCTGAGATGAGTTTAGCGATAACACCCCAAACTCCCCACAACAGTCCGGCAGCCACAGCAAAAACAAACCATTGATTCTTTTTGATGTCCATATTTTTTTCATTGTTATTGCCTGAATAAAGCAGCACCACCCAACATCCCGGCTAATTCTTCCAATGTGGAAATTGCGAGCTGAAAATCATATCCAGGGAATGGTGACAGGTAAGTGCTACCTTTTATTTCATCTATATAGTGGCCCAATCCTTTAGCAATTCCCCCACCCAACACAATCATGTCCGGCGCAAAGAGATTTACATAGTTGTGTATTCCAATATGTAAATAATGAACCACCTTACTCACAACCGCTACGGCATTTACATTTCCATTTCGGGCGGCTTCAAAAATTTCAGCTGGCGAAAATCCGGCTTCCTGATATTTTTTTGCTTCATTTAATATTCCTGTGGCAGAAACAAGTGATTCGAGGCAGCCTGTTTTGCCACAATAACAACTTTCTCCATCCTCGGAAATCTTAAGATGTCCTCCCATGTGGGCCAATGGATTTTCGTCAGTAAATTGCCCGTTAACCACTAACCCCAAACCAAGACCAGTCCCTAAGGTTAAAGTTAATACACGCCCGTAACCTTCACCCATACCATACAATGCTTCACCCAATGCAACCACCCTTGCATCATTATCAATCTTGCACGGAAGTTTCAATTTCTGTTCAACCAGCGCTCTGATGGGATAATTTTCCATAAAATCCAAAAAGCCGTAAGTCGTCATCACCACACCATCCTTAGTAGTGAATCCCGGAACGCCAAACCCTATTCCATTTATATTGCAGGAATTTGAATTTGCCAGGATTGTGAACTCACTAACTATCTCTTCAACCTGCTCAATAAAAACCGTACTATCATTTCTTTCGGTTGGCTTTACAACACTCTGTAAAACACTGCCGGTACCAATATTGATGAGACCATATTTCGTCCTGGTTCCTCCGATATCCACGCCAATAAACAAGTTGTTCCTGCCTTGAACCATTTCTACCCCTTTTTGCTTTTTAGTTTAAAAGTTACGGACATGACCCGGCATCCCTGTCATTTCCCTTAAAAAAATATCCTGAACGTCTGCATTTTATTGTGACCTATAATAGCATCAACTGCGCCGTTGTTTAAAGGAATTGCCTGGTCGTCAGTTTCAATATGTGTTATGCTGAAAGCTTTTGACATCTTTGACTCTGATGATAACGTGGTTTTTCGATCTTTATCAGCGAGGTTCCACAATCTTACTACCACGCCATTTTCAACACCGTCCTCGGCCGGCTTAATCGCCCACACTAACACATCAGGATCAGAAACATTCAACATTGAATACTGGTTTCCATGATATACTCCACCTGTTCCTGTTATTTTTGCTGCAATTAATGGATTCTGATGTTGCAGAGAGAATTTCATTGCAGCCACCGCTGAATTTTCCTTGCCCATGTATGGCCTTATAGCAAAAAAATCTTCAAAATAAGAATCACCATCCTGGTTTACCAAACCCAGGCTATTGTCAACCTGGGCCGCAGCTAAAATTTTGATATGTGCAGAGGTATCATCCAGTACATTGTTTACACTTTTACCGGTTTTCATAAAATAAGCATCGCGGTTAGAAATTACGATACCATTCTGACGATCATTGATATCAACAAAGTGATTCAATGCGAGCCAGTCAACCCGGTTTGCCGTATCAGCATAATGTCCGCCTTTCGAGACAGATTTGGCGTGAAGAATTGCCCCTGCTTCTTCATGCCAGACATCCGGCTTATCCATGTTAAAGGAAAATGAATAGGTGACAGGTTTTGCATCAAGATTTTGCAGGATGTAGTTTTCGATTTCAATGCGATCCAGATCCTGGAACAAGGTTAATTTTGAAATATGCTTGACAGGTTTATAAGAAGTAGCTACCAGGGTAAGAGAAACCGGGCCCCGGTTTTCCAATACCAGTTTTTCACCTTCGTTTTTAGTACCCGAGCCGAGATCATTGAAATAAAGCTTCTCAAATGATTTTACATATTCGCGCTGATGGGATTTATGCCATAAACTGGTGATTACCCCTTGCCTGGTAAATTGTATTTTATAGAACTTGTTTTCAATAGTACTATCAGTCGTCAAAAAATTGAATGTAAACTCGCCTGGAGATCTTTGTTTTTTTATCTCGAATACTTTATATCCCAGGGAAGGTATATCACTTGCAAGAACACGCAAGAATGAATCATGACCCTTTTTGATTATTTGAAAGGGGATTTCTTTTCGATTTGATTTATCTATCACTGTAACTGAGGAGCTTCCAGTATATGGATAGTCACTGTAATCCGTACGCACCCAACTCAATGGATTAAACACAAAAAAAGATTCATTACCGTTTGCTGAGACAGGAAGAAGATTTCCGAGTTTTTTAGCGGATCGGTTGAACAGCGTATCAACGTAGGCAGTGAACACCTTTGCGGTCTTTTTTTGCCAATCGGCTCTTTGCTTCCTGGTAATATGTGGTCCGTCAGCCGTCCAATCATGCTCAAAATACATCCCGCAGGCTAACCAGGCTTTTTCCTTCTGTTCCGCAAGATCCGATGCAAATTTTTTATCTTTTAAAGCTATCATGGTATACATAGCTTCGGCGGCTCTTAATTTTTCAATACCCCGCTTTACCGAGGCGGATACTTCTGCCAGGGAAGCAAAGCTGTTTCCCCATTCCGTACTGCCATATGAAATAGTTTCAGAAGGTAGTTTATCTCCATAATTTTTTTCAAAGTCTTTGAAGAAGTCAATCTCATTGGAAACAATGATTTCGTATGCACTATCCGATTTTTCCGCGGCAATCTTCACAAAGCTGTTCGTCAGCGTCTTAAGATCATCGCCCCCTTTCCCAAAGGCACCCGCTATTGTGTATGGATACACCGGATCATTCATCAATGCTTTACAATCGATAATTGCATTAGCCTGGTGATTGGCTTCGAGGTAGTTCCCTAAGTTATACCGATACTCCTTACGGTTTGTTATCATAGATGGATTAACAGAATACCACTTCATCAACACTTTCTGATCATCAATACCTTTATACCAAAACATCTGGGGTCGCTTCCGGTCAAGCCCATTTACTTTAGTTGCACAGGCGCAAACCCCTTTCCAGGAATATTTCGCACCCGACCCGGCCCAAAGGGAAGCCAGGCCCAGGGGAAGCACCTGGTCTTCCATATTAAGCACCAAAGAAAGATCGAGATTATATTTTCGCTTCAGTGAACCGGCATAATACATATCACGAATAGCAACCTCAGCTGGTGCGGCACCCATTAAAACAATCATTGAGTTAAGTGGTACTGTAATTTTGCCCTCCTTTATCTGGCGGATAAGCTGATCAAATTGCTTACTACTTCGCGTATGTCTGTAATTATAAACCCAGTAAGATCCATCACAGTTCCATTTGCTTTGTTGGTTGTAAGGGAGGTGGGCAGTTGAATCATTCAACTTGATATAATAGTCAAGCATTTCTGAAAAAGCAGCCTTATAGGTTTCCTCATCACCTGTCCACATGTAGTCAGTATGATCGTCGTTTGCCAGATATATTTTTTTAACCTGCGCATTAACGTCGGTGCCGGAAATAAAGCTCAAACAACACAGGATCCATTTGATAACTAGCAGGGATGAATTTTCTAAGATTTTTTTTGACGCTGATTTGTAGAGCTGCATTCTTTTCACTAAACTATCCGGTTTTTGTAATTGTAAAAAAATATAAGTTGCTGTTTTCATAAGCGATTGTTAGTGCAGGTCAACAATACTAAGTCTACCAGGTGAAAATCCTTGCAGGATTATCAACAAGAAATTTATTGATTGATAAGTCTGAAATTCCTTGTTCTTTCATCCACGGAACTGCTTTCCGCAACAAGTATGAATAAGTACGATCGTTGCCATCTACATTTGTATCGCCCCATAGTATCTTAATTTCACCGTTCTCTACCTTCCATGTAAGATCCATAGTGGCCACCATATTTCTGTCGTAGCCGCGTTTGCATAGTTCCCTGATGATCTGAGCCAGGTCGCCGGGTTTTGTGTGATTCCAGTTACCAAAATTATTAAAGCTGAGGGTACTTCCTTTTTCTGTAATCGTTTCCAGGTAGTCAATTTCCTCTGTCACTGACCGACCCTCCCAACCGAAAGTAGCCTCGGTATGAGAAAAGTAGCAGTGGGCTAAATCCGCCCCGGAGTCTTCCAGGATTTTTTGTTGCTCTACACATCCGCTAACCGCATGGGTACAAATTGGTAATTTATACCGCCTATGAATACGTGCAGCGGCAATAAATAAATTTTTCTCGGCTTCAGTAATGGGCAATCTTTTCGTAGCAATTTTTATAACCCCGGGACGGATACCTGAACCCTGGATACCTTCTTCAATTTCTCTTGTCATGTGACGCTCACATGCTTCAACCGTTAAGGATTGCTGTTCGGGTGTAAGGACATAATAACCTGTGCAACAGATAACATTTATACCCGTGGCCAAAGATACTTCCCTTATACCTGCCACATCGCGTTGCGGGTTTACGTCAACAATTGTTTTTAAACCCAGCGCTTTGGCTTTATTTAGTTCGCTGATAGCAAAAGCGATGCTTTTCTTTTTTTCATTTGGGTCAGCTTGTAACGCAATATGTTCGTGCAAGCTGGTGATGCCCATCTCATGAGAATCAATTGAGCCGGTAGCTGTTGGAATAACAGAACCAGCGAACATATTGTAACGCTGATTTGAAAGCAACTTCTCACCAGGACAAATGGCGGCCATTGAGGCCAGACTTAGATAGCGAAGAAAACTTCGTCGTTTTATTGGGTCATATGTTCCAGCGTTTAGCATGCAGGTTTCTACGTCACTTTTTTCGGGATGGGTTGAAACTATAGGTTCCCCTTTCCACTGCGGTGGACTTCAGGTTACGAAAACTGCCGGATAAGTCCGTCAGCGGCTGCCCTTCGAACCCAGTATATCCTGAATTGATAGCCGGACTGCCTGGTTTCAGGCGAAAGTCAGCCACTGCAGGATCAGTTGAAGGGTTTACAAACAACGGATCAGCTACGATGTCATTGCTTCCTTTGATATTTGGCAGGAAGCCACCATAATAAAGGTTATTGATTCTTACGATCCCCGCTGTGTCCTTATCGGGTCGGTTTAGCAGCCACCGGTCATTGGGCCGGGTGGGCAGTGCAACAGAAATATTATTGATCAGGCGAACATCCTTACAATAGTCAAAACCCAGGTTGCCCCACTTTAGATCTTCAGTTATTCCATTATGATAAAGGGTGTTGTTAATTACATCTAAACGATGACTACCCCACATCTGAATACCTCCCCCTCCGTTGCCATAAACGAGGTTGTTTTGAATTAATGTTCTTCCAAGGTATTTATCAGGATGAATGTAAGCTTCAGAATTCGCATCAAAAAGAAATCCATCCCCATTAAATATCTTTGGAGTGCCCACCTTTTTATGCACTCTTACCTGGTTGCCATAGGCCTGGTTATTTCTCACCACAATTTTTGTGGCGTTATCCACCTTATCAAAATCGGCATACATCATACACGCGAATCCCGCTGAACAAAGCTCCACCGTGGTATAGCAATTATTTCGAAAAATATTGTTTTCTACCAGCAGATAATCAACTGTTTGAGTAAATACACCATAACCGCCGCAGTACTCAACAAGGTTATCAGCCAGGCGAAAATGATGATACATCCGTGTTGGTCCCCAGGATCCATCAATATTGATTCCGTTTACCTGGGTGTTTTTTGTAGCGGTACCAAGATCAGCGGGATAGAGTTTTTCAGCATTGTCAGCATTACCTCTTATATGTAAACCCCTCAACTCTATATACGACAGCATAGGCGCCTCTCTGAATGTTGAATCATTCCCAAGCGCAATGTTTACTCCATGCTGCCCATAAGCCAGGATTACCGGTTTGTGCCCCGGATAGTTTTTAAGAGTGATCCAGGCTGATGGAAATCCGGCATGAACAAAGTTTGCGACTGCTTTTTGATTTGCGGGGCCACCATAAGTGCCATTCATCAGCAAAATGATATCGCCGGGTTTCGCAATATTTAAAGCTTTTTGGGGCGTAGCAAACGCAGTAGTCTCAGATCGCCCATTATTGTTATCACTGCCATCAGAACTAACATAATATGCTGCACTGGAAAAATTAACATTGTCAATCCTTAGTTCCTCCATCACTGGCACGCCAGGCTTGCCATCCTGCTCACTGATCTCAAAGCTCAGGTTTACAAAGGAATCAAGTGGATTAAACTTACCAGCTCCTGCTGGTAGCATCCCGGATAATTCAATAGAAGATCGCAAGAAATAATTTGGTGTGGGAGGATAAACCCGGGCTTGTAAGCCTCCGGTTCGTTTCCTGGAAGCATCAAATGACTCTATTTTAACCAATACCGGTCGGATAGACGAAACCCAACTATCGAAACTCAAAGTAAGTTTACCCAGGTGAGTCTCCCTGTTTACGCATGGCCTTAATCCTGAACTGATTGCAGCCGACCAATTTCCCCGGCCAAGGCTGTCCTTAACCGATAACACCAATGCCTCTGAGGGTGTAACAGTGTTAGCAACATCAATAGTACCTGATTTAGCCCAGGTTAGTTTTGTCGTAATTCCGGAATCGCTTTTTGTGGCAGCTGCATCTGACCATTTTTCATTAACCCGGTAGTCTTTATGCCAAACCCGCTCACGATTAAAGTCAGTACGAACGATAATCTGCGCCTGGGTATATGTTATACCAAGAAAGAATAAAACCACAAAAAAACGCTTTTGCAAATAATTGAAATTTTGCATCATTAAATTATCAGCCCGTAAGTATTCATTCGTGTATCTGAATTTCATATAAGAAAATCTGAATTTAATTTATGTTATTCCATGATATATTTACCCGGCGGCTACTTTTATTTTAACTGTTGATACTTAAATAACATGATCTGATTTTTTACAGACATACACATGATGCAAACTTCAGAACGCCTCACTTTCATAATGAATCTTATTATACACTTTGAGATTTCTGAACAACATTTTAGTACGCAGCATACATCGGATCGCAATTCGTCCGAAATCGTAAACAGGCCCATTATTGTTATGCCCTGAATCCATTACATCAAACATCAAAACTCCATCTATTGCTCCCCTGATACGTTTGCCGGTCTGGAGGAACTGAATTTTATGCCAGGTATTTTTTGATAGTGGAATATTCCGGGAAGAAAATGCGAGAGCCTGGTTGAATGGTTGTTTCATGAATGCCGAATTATCCAGGTCATTACGCATATCTGCCTGTTCGCGATAATATTCCCAGTGATAACTACGAACATCTTCTCCGTAAATCATCGTCATCCGCCCGCTCTTTCGTAACGGATAATCTGCCATAAAATCCTCCCTGTTCATCCCGGATGCCTGTGTTAGCAGAAGGCTCAAGCCGCCATACCTCAATGACTGGTATTCGTATTCTACGTAGAGGTCACCTTCAAATGGCTTTCTTGTCCAGAGATACATTTGTGAATCCAGCAAATTGGCAGTCATCTCCTTTTCAATCGTTTCAATCAATAAACCTTCATTAGTGATCTTCACATCAACCGGATTCCCCTGAACATAAAAACTATCTAAATGCGTCGTTTTTTTAAAACTAAGGTTCAGCTGATTTTTCCAGCTGCCATCAGGATTGAAACTAAATGGCTTAGGATTTTTTCCTGCATATGTGGTTAAAAGCTCATCATTCAGCTGCTGATCAAATTTTGTAGTTGTCTGCTTAAAACGATCCTGTATTTCAGTTGGCAGCAAGACATGATTGTAAAAATTGACATCGGAATAACAGAAGGTAGGATTCCCAATGTATAATGATGAATTGATAGAATCACGATGTGGTCTGTGGGTTTTATATTGATCCTCTCTCCCCACCTCAATTCCGTTTACATACATACGATATTGATCCTTCTCATAGTCCCAGGTGAGAGCATATTGATACCAGGTATGAGGTTTGATATTAAAATGACTTACGCTGATCAGCGCTTTATGTGGCATGTTGAAAGCATTTTCGTATAAACGCTCTTTACCAAACATTGCAATAAAATTGGGATGCCACCCGTTGTACCATACCCATTTAAAACTGGCTCCATCAAAGTTTTGTGGATTTGGGTTATCCGATAGCAATGGATAATATCGCCAATGGGGATTACTCTTTGCCATGCCAGAATAGCTAAAAGATGTAGCCAGTTCCTCCAGGGATAACACCCACATTGTGACCGAACCTCTTTTCTCCTTCATGGTATGCGCCTTCATCTCCAGCACCGTCCGGATACTGGTAATGTTGAGTCCTGTCCTTCCATCAACTGTTATCAGCCTGGCGGGGCCATCGAGCTTAACCCGTTGATCTTTTTTTAATGAGGCATTAATAATATAGCTGTGAATGGGTTTCTGGTTTTGCAATTGCGCTTGAATATGCGATTTACCATTTGACTGGCCAGAGCATTTTGTGGAGATAAACCCCGGTTGGATTGCAATGGTCAAGAGAATAATCTGTATCCGTAAGTATTTCCGCATTGGCTATAATGTTAAGGCTTCTTATCCTTCCAGAATTTGAAATCATCCCAATACAACTGGAAGGTTCCTCCAAGTGCATTCATCTGGTTAACGATATTGTTGGATGAATAAAATTTTATTGGATTGATCTCGGAAAGTCCGTTGGGACTGGGGTCATCAGGATGGGCAGTGTCGCCGTTAATATCAAATACCACCGTTTTTGCCCCGCCATCGGGCGTAACGGCAAAGTAAAATCTACCATTTCCCTTATTTCCTTCTTTAATATAATATTCGAGGGTCATCCATTTCCCGATAGGCACTGCAAAATCCATATTCTTCCTATACCATACCTGGACAAACTTGCCAGCCTCGTTTTTTTGCGCTTCCGCTTTAAAGTATAATGGTGATCCGATTGTGGCCGATCCCTTATCTATATTAATGCCGAATCTGAATGGAAAAGCAGCATTTCCACTCCACCACTCATTATTCCAAAACTCAAAAAGAGTAATCCAATCACCGGCGCCGGGAAACGGTGAATTGATCAGCTTATTGAAATCAGCCGGTACGAATAATTTTATGGATTGATAAATTTCCTTCAACCCATTATTCCCGTACAACTCAGCCTGCACCCTGGCTTTTTTATTAAATAATATCCCTCCCACAGTATATTGAGACGAAGGCGGAACTTCTATATGTGGTGTTTTAATTGTAAAGCTCAATACTTTGTTGGTAACATTGACCGGATCGGGAACAATTGCTGCCAGCCTTTGGGAAGAGTCTCCCTGTTCGTAATAAATCCTGAAAGAACCAATATTGGGATGTGCGTTAAAGTCCGTTGACCAGTCATTTGGCTTACTGACTGTCGCGTCTGTTCCCCTGAATTCGGCGATCTGTGCCGAGATGGCTACCATCGATGTTGGACTTTCAAAACCAGTATTAAAGATCAGCTGACTATTTTGGGTATTTACAGAAGGTGATGCAGGGCCTGGTGTGGGTACAATAGCGGGATTACTTTCCTCCCTTTTGCATCCTGATATACTCAAAGATATCACCAAAACCGACGACCAAAAAAGCCCTCGTTTCATAAGCGGTTATTTACAAGTTGTCTGTATGGATAAAAGTCGATTTGGGCGTTGGTCACCCAACGAATTGGTTAACCAATTTAACGCCCATTTTTTATCTCACAAAATTTTATATGATATTTTGCCTTACAATAACCTGTTAATTATTTTCCGCATATGTAGTTGAGGGGAAATTGAGGAACTTTTAATGATTTTTGTTATCCGCTTGTGCCACTCTACATCGCTCCACATTCCGACAAACTGCGGTCCGCAGAAATTACTACTGGCAATTGAAACCCATTGGCCGGTACCCGCAGCAACGCTAACGCCAAGCTCACATAAATCCTTCACCCAATTCCAGTTCAGACCTGGAAAATCTTTATAGTCAACGATAGCCCAGCATTCTGTGCTGATTAAAGGCATTTGAATGTCTTTTGAAGCAGCCGCGAAAAGATTGATCTGATCCACCAACAATTTCTTCCAGTAGTCAGGCTTGCTGCGATATAGTTTCTCGCCTTTTTCAATAAGGTTTTTGTAACTCTCCGATGAAAATTTATGCCAGTTGTAACCCACTGTGTTGTTAAACTCTCCTTTGTTTAAAGAAGCCATCCATATATGCTGTTCAATCAGATCAAAATGGGGTAAAGGATTTTTCCTCAACTTGTCTCCCACATCGTCTCCTGAATAATCAAATGAAAAAGTGAGTGGGAGTTGAGGATATTTGTCTTTTACGAGTTGTATTGACTTCTTCATCCAGTTAAGTGAAGGGACAGTGCCCCAGTTGTGACTGGGTTCTGTAAACATCACGGACCACACTGAAGTCCATTCATTGCAGAGATCCACGTACAGAATAGTATCGAGCAGACTATCTTTCGCGAGGAGATCAAGCGTTTTGATCCATATCTCCGCCATCTTTTCTGGTGAGTTTACTTTACTGCGAACATTGTTGACGTCCTCCCGGTACCAGGTGGATAATCCAATTTTTATGTCACGGTTTTTACATTTCTGCATGAACTCTTTCAGCGAGGGATAAACGCTCACATTGATCTTTCCCGGACTACCCCAATCCTGCTGGTCCCAGACAGGCAACAAGGTCCATTCCTTTGCCGGATCCTCTGCCAGCAAATGGGGATAGGCATCGATCCTGATGGCATTGTAACCGCGAACCAACAACTCATCCAGCACCTTGTCCCAGTCTTCATAACTACCACCCGGCCACCTGCGTTCGAGCCAGCTAAAATCCCACATTGTAATTGCCCTGGGTTGAGCAATCTTACTAACACGGTTATTAAAGTTTTTGCTAAAGCCAGCCTGGCCAGCGAGAACTGCCATTGAAGTCAGCGCACTCTTCATTATAAAGTCCTTTCTTTTCATACTGATTTCTTGTGGTTTACTGTTATTACTGTTATAGCTTTAATAAACTATGAAGAGTTTAAATGGGACCCACAATTGGCAGAATACTGTAACAAATGGAAGTATAGTGCTCGTGGTAATTTGGGCTATATGTTTTTGATAATTTTCAGAACTTCGGGTCTGAGATAAGGTTGATTCAAACTGACCAGAGGTTTATGTGCATAGGGATCTTCGCCTGCAACCATCACGATGTCCCGCATATCTTCAGTAAGGGGAAACTTTCCGTCCTGATCCCAGGGCAACATACTTTCAGCGCTCATATAATGATTAACCAGTGCGGTTCTGAAATGATCTTTTGTTTTATTGCGAAGGGAGCTATGTAAGAGGTAACCATTAAAAAAAACAACATCTCCTTTTTCGGCTTCCAGGGGCACGATCTCCTCAGGTTTGTAGCCTGATACATCGATGGAATCTTCGTCAGCATATTCGCTGCTTTTGTTATGAACACGCTTCATAATATAGCCGGGCCGCTGGCTACCAGGCACCACCCAAAGACAGCCGTTTTCTACCGATGCATTGTCTATGGCAATCCAGACCCCGGTAAGTGATTTATCCCGCGTTGGTATATAATATTCGTCCTGATGCCAGGATTGGCCGGCTTTACCAGGGCCCTTTACGAATAACATTGACTGCATGCATTTCACATTTTTACTTATGATAGCGGTAAGAATTGCCGTAATTGATGGATGAGCAAGATAATTTTTAATAACAGGCGAAATTTTATGCGGAAAATGGATAGCCACATATTTTACCAGTACCTCATGATCGGACGTGTTGTAATCAACGGGCAACATGCCGTCGATCGATCCATAAAAACCTTTGAAGATTTTCGCGGTATCCGTTTTGAGCTCCAGAATCTCGGTTGCGGTCAGTAAGCCCTTTGCAACAAGATACCCATACTCCTGATAGAAGCTGATATTTTTTTCCGAGATAAATTTGTTGAATATAACTCCATCTTCCTTTTCCATAAAATGACCATTATCGTTATTTAATTAAAATACTTTCAAGCTCTTCCAAAGATTTCCCTTTGGTCTCGGGAATCTTGAACCATATGTAAAAAAGATAAATCCCACAAAAAAATGCAAACAGCAACAAAGTTGTGGCAGTGCCGGCCCATTTATTCAAAACCGGAAATGAGAAGCTCGCGGCAAAGTCAGCCAGCCACAAAAGGAAGGTGGCGAGTGATAAAGCCATTGCACGTATCCGGTTAGGGAATATCTCTGAAAGAATTACCCAGGTAACTGCCCCGAGACTGGCTGAGAAGCCAGCGATATAAGCAAGAAGAAAAAACAACACAATGTAATGATCAAAAAACTTAAACTGGAAACATGCAGCTACCACGAGCAAAGAAACAGCCATAACAGCGCATCCGGCCAATAGTAGTTTTTTACGTCCGATACGATCTACCAGCCAGATGGCAATCAGTGTGAACAATAACATGGTAACTCCAATAGCTATAGTTTGAATTGCAGCAGTATCAGTATTTACTCCTGTGTTTTTAAATATTTCGGGGGCATAATACAGGATAGCGTTGATCCCGGTGATTTGCTGAAATACTGCTATCAAAATACCCATCAATATAACACGCCGGAAAGCAGGCAAGAAAAGATCTTTCCAATTTCCTTTAGTATCCTTGTATGTATATTCAGAGATAGTTTCGATCTCCTTCCGGGCATAGACTTCGCCGCCTGTCTTAAACAAGACGGCATAGGCTTTCGATTGCTGTCCCCGTGCTATTAACCACCTTGGTGTTTCCGGAACAACGAATAATAAAAAGAAAAACAGGGCTGCGGGAAAAGCCTGTGACGCAAACATCCATCGCCATCCATTAACACCACTATCTGTAAGTAAATAATTCACTACATAAGCCATTAATATACCAGCCACGATAGCTAATTGATACAATGCGACCATTCTCCCCCTCAACGGTGCAGGAACCGTTTCAGCGATGTACATTGGCACCACCATAGCGGCCGCGCCCACAGCCAGCCCCCCTATAATTCTGAATAATACAAACACCAACAATGATTCAGAAAGCGCAACGCCAATGCCCGTTACCGCAAATAAAAAGGCACACAGAAACAGTACCTTTCGCCTGCCGAATAAATCTGCAAGCTTTCCGGCAAACATGGCACCAAGCCCGCAACCCACCAAAATAGAACTCACAGCCCACCCGAGGGTCACTTCATTTAAATCGAAATATGTTTTGATAAATGGAATGGTGCCAGAAATAATAGCCGTATCGAACCCAAACAGTACTCCACCCAAAGCGGCAATGATACTGAGAAGCCAGAGATAAGATTTATTGAAAACCTGGCCATTCGTTTGCTCCAACACAACGTTTCCGCTTATACTAATACCCATACGATCTGGCTTGACTTTGCTTTCTGTTGGAGGATTGCTGCGACGCAGCCTGGACAATAAATAACGGATGTTGGTAGATCTGTCATAAGCAATCGAGATTTGTTAAATGTAGGAGGCCTTGAATACGGGCAACTTCCCTATGCATAATTAATCTTTAAAATAATTAAGAACATTAATCTTAATACTGAAAACAAGAACTTTTTTACTATAATTATGTTGGAATAAACAGCAAAGTTCTAAAATTGCTTCTACTATGAAACCGCTTATTCAAAAGCTACCACTCAACGCTGAAACTTCTTTTATTGCAAAAACTTTTCGCACCCCCCATTTTGAAGTATCGTGGCATCAACATATTGAGTTAGAGCTGATTTTGTTTACGGAGGGCACAGGTATGAGTTTTATAGGAAACGCCGTGGGTGAATTTAATACTGGTGACATCTTTTTTATTGGAAGTAATGTTCCGCACACCTTCCAGAAACATCAGGGCGATCAGATTGCAAGCGCGGTTGTAGTACAATTCACCGATACTTTCTGGGGTAAACAATTTCTGCAAATCCCCGAGACTAAACAGGCCGTTCAGTTGTTTGACCTTTCAATGAAAGGATTAAAGATTGAAGGCAGTGTTAAAAAAGCTTTAGGCAAACTGATCCAACAACTCGAACACGCCGAAGGCTTTTCAAGGATAAGCACTTTATGCAATTGCCTGCAAATAATTCTGGACAATAAAAACAATGTGTGTCTTTCGTCAGACCATATGAATGTATTAAACACAAAATCCAAAGAGCGGCTGGATAAAATCTTTCAATACACCATTACTAATTTTCAACAACCACTATCGTTGCAGCAGATCGCTCAAATTGCCAACATGAGTATAACGGCCTTTTGTAGTTATTTCAAAAAAAGTACGAAGAAATCTTATATAGAATTCCTGAATGAGGTAAGAGTTGGCTATGCCTGCAAACTATTGCAGGATACTGATAAACCTATTCGCGATATCTGTTACGAATGCGGATACAATACACCAGAGAATTTTAACAAGCAATTTCTTTCTATTAAGAAAGTTACTCCCAGGGCATTCAGAAATCAGTTCCGGCTTACTGTGGGATAATATTCAATCTATATTGAAGTTTAAGCTGACTTAATTATTGATAACTTTTAACTCGGCTTTGTACTTTTTGTCCTCCAGTGAATATGCCGCCTTTACATGCCGTAGGTCATTGTTCATTATGGTAATATCTGTTACCCTCCCCTCAAGTGAAATAAATGGGACCTTCCCCGACTTGGGTTTAGAAGAATGTACAAAAAGATTGTCGATGTCCTTGCATCGGATATACGCTTTGGCCTCATTGGATACTTCAGCTTTAAATTGATTTAGCACCACATCTGTTGCATCCTCAAAAAATAAAGCAGGCCTGTTGTCTACGCTGGCTACACTTACACTAAGATTATTGAATTGAATTCCTTTTACATGACGGCAATTAATTGCGTATGCAGGAGTAATTCCAAAATTGCTGTACTCGGGGTATGATTTTGCTTTATCCTCCATTACCCGATCAGCATCTTCTGACGTTCCACCGCCTGCAAACTGCAGAGAGATGTTGGTTAGCGTTATGTTTTCCACGCAATACCCGGGCTGGCCAACTATACTCATTCCAATTTTTGTTCCTTCGGAGGGTTTGTGATAATAAGCACTGGTGTCAGGCTTCCACATTCCTATTCCATCTGCAATGATATTAGAAAAACTGATATTTTTAATCTTTCCAGGTTTGTCTCCTTCCCTCTGGCCGATTTTCACAAAGATCCCTCCGTTTACATTGTGCATGGTCATATTGTTCACAGAGATGCGTTCCATCGAACCGCCGTCAACTATCTCCAGCGCTATACCCGCAAAACGACATTCATAAATTACACAATTAGAAATCGTAATGTCTGTAAATGAACCCAGGCTTCCGGTACCGCATTTGATACCATTAGATTCGGACTTAATAATACAATTCGTAATCACCAGGTTTTTTACCCCCATGTAGGATCGCTTTTGGGACAAATACAATCATCTCCGCAATCAAAAAAGCTGTTGGATACCACCATGTTCCAGCAATCGACAATGTCTAATCCATCGTTGTTTCCTACTACCCTGCTTATTAATTGAATATTATCATAAGTGATATTCTTGCATTGTGCCAGTCTGAATCCCCAGCAGGCACTATTCAAAAGGGTAAGATCCTTTAGGCTGATTTCTTCGCATTTAACCAAATATACTGCATGTGGCCTGTTTGGTCTGCCGTGCTTAAGATTTCCGCGGTAAAGAGGATGTTCGCCCTGGCCATAAATTTTTCCCTTACCTCCTATACCTATGTTTTTTTGTTCAAATGCGTAAATAAGCGCACGGTTTGAGTAAGCACTATCCGCCTTGATCTTTTGCTGCGAACGTTTGATCCATGAAGCAGACTGATCAGGATATGCTGTACTGTCCACCACTCCTTTGAGGATGGCAGTTTCACTTAAATAAAGAGTGACGTTGCTTTTCAGATATATCGTGCCCGTCATAAAAACGCCGTTTGGAATAAGTACTCTGCCTCCTCCCTCAGTGTTACATTTATCTATGGCATCCTGGATGAATTTTGTGTTAATGGTATTTCCATCTCCTATGGCGCCGAAACTTTCAACATTAAAAGAAGCTTGCGGGTAGGCAGACCTATTAATTAAAGAAAACACAAAAACCAAAAACAAGAATTTTCCCATTTGAATTTTGAATATTATAGTTTAGCCAGTGATTTTATTTCCCAACCTTTTTCATAAGTCCGGCTCCAAAGTTTTTCGGCTTCCTTGTTATTTAAAATATGTCCGTTCTTAGGATCACAATGCAATGTAGTTCCGGTACGCTGTGCAATATTTGATAAGTGGCAAAGTAATACGCTTTTATGGCCTTCTTCAATCGAGGCTGTGGCCTTTGTATTACCACGTATGCTTTCTATAAAATTTAATTGATGGTACACATCGGCATCACCGGTTGAACTGACAATATCAGTTGAATCGGCCTTTATATTTGTCTTAATCTCCCTGATAAGCTTGTTTTTGTTGTCGTAAAGCTTTGCACCGTTAACCAGGGTGCCTTTATCACCATATACAATGAATCCCCTGCCTCCTCCTTCGGAGGGATAGGAATTACAGCTTCTTCCTTCCCATGTAATCGTTTTCCGGTCAGCAAACTCGAATGAAGCGATCTGCGTATCCGGCGTTTCCCAATCGTCTTTATATGCATAGCGACCACCGGCAGACGTAACCTTAGTAGGATAGTCAACGCCCATGAACCAACGAAGACAATCAATTTCATGATTACCATTGTTGCAAGACTCCCCTGTTCCCCAATGCCAGAACCAGTGCCAGTTGTAGTGCACGATATTATCTTTGAATTCTTTTCTTGGAGCCGGGCCTTGCCAAAGTTCAAAGTCAAGGGTCGCCGGCACGGGAATAACCTTTCCGGTCCCGATCGCGCCCCTGTTATTGGTATACCAGGCTTTACCCATGTAGGGATTTCCGATAATTCCTTCTTTGACAAGTTTAGCAGCTTCGATCAAATTTGGAAACGATCTTCGTTGGCTGCCAACCTGTATAACCTTTCCATACTTCACCTGTGCCTGGATCAGCAATTCACTTTCATACGGATTATGACCACACGGTTTCTCAACATATACATGCTTACCATTTGCCACACCCATTAAAGCGGCCGGCGTATGCCAATGATCAGGGGCGGCGATCACCAGCGCATCAAAATCTTTCTTTGCCACCAGTTTCCTGATATCTTTTTCGACTATAGGCTTACGTGTCACATCCTTTGCAGCATCCAGGCCCTTTTTTATAGCATTATCTTCAACATCACAGATATATCCAACTTCAACCCCGGTAAGTTTTGAAAATTTGCCAACATGAAAGCTCCCCCGGCTATTAAGACCCATGACTGCCACGACTACTTTATTACTCGGTGCATTTTTACCGAAGATGGGAAAAGTTAAAAACATACCACCCGCTGCAAGTGAGGAACTTTTTAGAAATGTTCTTCTTTTCATATCATTAAAAGTTATTTGAACAGTGAACTAACAATAAAAAAATAAAAGAACTGCGATGTAGAAACATGCAGTTTTGATTGATTCTTATACCACATAAGAGAAAGACTTGAACCTCGTCCATGGCTATTTAATCCCGCTATTACCATCCCGGAATATCGTATTACAGGTTTTTCATAGTTTATATCTTTGTTTATAGTTGTTGCTTTTTTAATGAGTCAATAGCATAGTGAGCGGCTCTTGCGGTGAGTGCCATATATGTAAGTGATGGGTTTTGACATGCACCGGATGTCATACATGCTCCGTCAGTTACAAAAACGTTATTCACACCCCAAACCTGGTTGTTTTGATTAAGTACCGAAGTGCGGGCATCTTTTCCCATCCGTGCTGTCCCCATTTCATGTATGCCCAAACCCATTGCATTATTGGAGTCTTTGGTTTGTATGTTTACGAAACCCGCAGTCTCCAACATTTCTGCACCAGTGGCAATAATATCTTTTGTCATCCGGTGCTCATTTTCAGTGAATGCGGCATCAATATTCAACAAGGGAATACCCCAATCATCAACCCTTTCTTTACTAAGTGTTACTTTATTCTGATGATGAGGCAAACATTCACCCATACCTACCATGCTCAGCTGCCAGGATCCGGGGGTGGTCATTAGTTCTTTGAGATCAATTCCGATAGATGCATCCTGTGGGTTTTGCTTTTTGCGACCACTGGAAGCGGCAAACGCAAAGCCTCGTTTATAAGCTGTTTGATGATCCTTGCCCCAATTTCTGAATCTTGGAATATACACACCGGTAGGTCTTCGGCCATAATAGTATTTGTCATTAAATTCAGGGTGTTCGCCCGAGATTCTGCCGTTGTAATTATGATCCATTAAATTATGACCCAACTCGCCGCTATCGTTTCCCATGCCATTTGGAAATCGTGATGAAGTCGAATTCAACAAGATCAGTGTTGAATTCAGAGTTGAAGCATTCACAAAAATTACTTTAGCGTAAAATTCTGTGACAATTTTTGTTTCGGCATCTATAACCCGAACACCAGTTGCCTTCTGTGAACTATTATCAAACATGAGAGAGTGTACTACAGAAAATGGCCTGATGGTAAGATTACCAGTTAACTTAGCTGCGGGAATGGTAGATGAATTGCTACTGAAATATGCTCCGAATGGGCATCCCCTGAAACAAAGATTCCGGTATTGACAGGGTCCCCGACCCGATAACGCAGTGGACAAATTAGCTGTCCGGGACATAATCAGGTGGCGACCGGGATAATTTTCAGCAATACTTTTCTGCAGATGTTTTTCAATTGCATTCATCTCCATAGGTGGTAAAAACTCACCGTCCGGAACCTGGGAGAGTCCGTCCCTGTTGCCACTGATGCCGGCAAACTTTTCCACATAGCTATACCATGGCGCCAGATCTTTGTATCGGATAGGCCAGTCAATTGCAATACCTTCCCTGGCATTGGCTTCAAAATCTGCTTCGCTCCAGCGCTGTGTCCATCGTGCCCACAATAAAGATTTACCACCTACCTGGTATCCACGTATCCAGTCAAAAGGGCGCGTTTGCTGGTAAGGATGTTCATTATCCTTAACAAAAAAATGTTCTGTAGATTCCTCGAAAGCATAACAACGGCTGAGTATGGGATTTTCCTTTCTTACTTTCTCAGGCAAAATATTTCTATGCGGAAAATCCCAGGTGTTTTTGTTAGCCGTTGGATAATCTTTAATATGTTCCACCATTCGACCGCGTTCCAGCACCAGCGTCTTTAAACCGGCTTCACAAAATTCCTTGGCTGCCCAACCACCGGTTATACCGGATCCAATAACAATAACGTCGTAAGTATTTGCCTTTACACCTTTTACATTAAGGTTAACATTAAGGCTGTCATTTGGATTTCCCATAACTTAACCCATTACAAGTTTCATCAGATCAACATTTACCTTTTTATTCCAATGCAGCTGATTTTTGTATCCTGCCTGCAGTTCAGCCCCAGACTAATTATTTTGGAGACAGAATTGTTTAATAACTACCACCCGAATACTTTTTTGACATTCTGGCGACTTATTTTCCAGTCGTCCTGTAATGAGTTCGAAGGTGTAAAATCGGGGGGAAATGCAAGTTCGATGGCAACATCACCTTTGAAATGCTGGGCCTTCAGAGCCTGGGCTATTGCTTTAAAATCAGTAACGCCCTGGCCAACATACTCTGTCCATCTACCATCAGCATATTGATCCCTGATATGCATATACACCATTTGCTTACCGTAAGAATTAATGAAATCAACAGGATTGACACCTCCCCTGATCAACCAGTTTAAATCGGGACCTAATTTAAAATCAGGGATTCTTGCCAGGGTACCTTTGAGATCATGCATTCCGTTTGCTACTTCATAAGTATGGTTGTGAAGGTTAGCTTCAACACCATTGTTGGTACAAACACGACGGATCTCTTTTAATATTGTCGCCTGTGCATCCAGCTCTGACTCAGTTTTGGAACGCCTGGCATCCCCTACTGAAATACCTAATGCTTTTCCATTTAGCTTGCTTAATCGGGGAACTACTATATTAATATCATCCAGTATTTGCTGATGCTGGGCCGGATCCCACATCCTGAAATTCTGACTATTATAAGATGAACCAAAAACCGGAAGTTTGTATTTGCTGATGAACCCTGAAATTCGTTTGACTGCGTCATCATGGCGTAATGCATTTGCCATAAGTTCGATACCATCCAGACCCGCAGCACTCATGTCGGCAAATGCAGCTTCCATATTTGGAGTAACATCCCAGTTTGGGGGAAACTTACTGGCATAAACCCACAGATGACCATTAACTGACACCTTAGCGTTTTGTTGCGACAGCGCATAAACTTCAGCAATAAGATTATCGGCTAATATTGCTGCCCCGGTCACTAACGCAGTCCGCCTGATAAAGCTTCTGCGCGATGTATTTTTAAATGATGGCATGAATCGTTTGCTGTTGATTTAATCTGAACGAATTTAACGTCTTTACAAAATCGATGCTGTTAATCGATGCTGTTAATTAATGCTATCACTGAGCAAAATGGATATACTTCTCACTCGCTGGTTTAAACTCAATCCAATTTAAATCGCACTCATCCAGATCCATTCCGCCTGCCTGGATTTTTAGCGTACTGCGGCCATCTTTATTGATTTTTATGCCCCTCTTATGTATGGTTGCCCAGTTTGAATACTCACCTGTGTTGGGCACTTCGATATAAGCAACCAGCTTATCATCAATATAAATGTTAAATGCCTTATGATTCATAGGCGTTGCAATCCTGATATTAATGTCATATACACCAGCTTTAACGTCAACAGTATATTTTAACCACTCCCCAACAAAAAACCAACCAATCGTAGGTGATCCATCATTTGATTTGTACCAGGCTGGCTTTCCCTCAACAGGTTCCATCCCCTTGATACCTACGCCTTCATTCAAACGATATCCTTTCCCCTGGTTACTGGTAGTGCGATCATGGTAGCCTACACCCTCGCCACCCAGATCAAAATCTTCGGCTTCAATCTTTCCGGGTATGGTGCGAACTTTACCTCCATAAGGAGTCTGAGCCTTCAAGGTTGTTACACCAGCAAAGAATAAAACAACAACCAGGCAGCTTAGGTAATTTAATCTCATTGAATCTTTATTAGTGGTTTAAGATGAATGTTTTGGCCTTATACTCTACTCTAAAATTAATTTTCGAGGGTAAGCAAATATTCCCGTGTTTCAGTAACCCTGTCCCTGACGCGGTTTCTGAATATCAGGTTTGTTGTTACGCGATAAGTGGTATCCGCTATTCCTGCTTTTTTATACCTGTAATTCAATACAAAGTCACGAGTCCGGGGGTCATAGGAATTTGTGCCGTCTGCCGTAACTACCGGTTGCCCAGTAACACTTTCATAACTTATTGCGCGGTTTGCATCTACATTGAGATTAAAATTTAGCCCGCTTGTAAAAGCCGCAGGTGCCGATGTTGCTCTTACCTTATAAGGCCCCTGTGTTAGTAAGCGCCAGGTGTAGGTATCGGCTTCTGATAAGGCACTATCGGACACTGTTTTTGAATCAATAATCGCCCCATTCACCTCTTTCCGGATTACATTTTTGAAGAGATAATAGCCATCAACCCCCGCAATATATTTAACTGAAACTTTAATACTGTCCAGCCCTTTCGCAATAGAGTCCAGAGAGGTAGACACAATTTTCACTGGCAGGGTATATCCTTCCAGTGCATTGAGATTCCTGTACATCGATTTAGGATCGTTTAAAAATGTTACAGAATCCAGCACAATTGTGATATATCCCAGGAACTGACCAGCAGGAATTGTAACCCTTGCTTTAGCACCCAACTGGGCAGAATTATAGTAATTTGGTGGCAGCAACTCACGTGTATCAGTAGGCGATGTTTTGTTATAAACAGCGCCGATTTCAAGCTCAGCTGTTTCATCTTTTTTGTTTTCCAGTACGCCCGCCATCGCTGCGCCGATTTTAAATTGCAGGCCCTCTCCCACTACAACGGTGCGCGTATATTCCTGGAATGAAGCAAAATAAGCGGTAGTTTTTGGCAACCGGGGATTCAGGTATCCGTCATCATATTTTTTACAGCCCCACAACACTAATAAAAAGGCAACGCCTGTGACTACTCTATTCATAAATCAATTTTATTATTGTTCGAAAATTACCAGCCAATGTTATTGATCAGGTTTTGAGTCTTTACGAGCTCTGCATTAGGAATTGGCATATATGGCGATAAAAATGCCCGGGCTTCAATCGGATCGCTTGAATAAATTCCAAAAACAGGTCCGTTGATCGCTGCCAGATCGGCTACAGAGGTGGCCAGGCGTCTTAAATCCCAGAACCGGAAATCTTCAAAGCACAACTCAACACGCCTTTCATTTAAAACTGTGTTCAAGAACGCAGCGCTTTGAGTTACCGTTGGTAAATAAAGATCATTGGCTACACCTCCTAAGGCCCTGTTCCTGACTTTCGCCAACACCTCGCGGGCAGAATATCCATGAATTTTTGTCATTGGATTACCGGTGACCCTGATTGCTGCTTCTGCAAAATTTAAATACAACTCAGGTTTTCCTAAAAATATTGGAGCGAAAGAAGTCGTAACTGTTGTGGCAGCCGATGGAAGTCTTACGGTGGGATCTAATAATTTTTGAAGGTAAAAACCACTGCGCGTTGCATTTATATCCGAACCAAAGGCATCAGCCCCGCCAGGTCTCGCATCTATAGCTATATTGGCGAATGTCTCTCCCGAACGAACAATAAACAAATCAAGTCTTGGATCCCGGTTCACAACTATATTATTTTCATCATATGGTTTGGTTGGTGAAGTTCCCCTGGGATAGCCGTCGTTCATTGAAAAAGCATCGACAAGGTTTTTACTGGGGTTGAATGTGCCCCTGCCGCTGTTAGCCCGGGGTGGAAAATTTTCTGCCTCCAGTGTATTTACATTTGCACTCACACGTCCGCGAAAGAAAATATCTTTATTCGTATAATTTGCGTTGTTTAAATTATTCTTATTGAAATAGGTTGCAAAAGGTAAAAGGTCATCAAACCCGGTTCCGGTAAGGCCATTGCTTACAGCTATTGCCTCTGCTGCCGCTTTGGCTGCCTTATCCCATAAAGTAATATCATTGGTTTTGTTAAAAGCCGGGCTTGCGGCATACAAGTACGTTCGGGCCTTCAGAGCTCTTGCTGCTATCCCGGAACCTTTGCCTGCATCGGCTACAAGTCCATCCATGATAGAACCTGACGCCCTTGAGTATTGAACAGGAAGATATTTAAATGCACTATCACAATCTGCTGCGATCCGTTCAGCACACTCCAGGTAAGTGTTCCGCGCCAGATCGAGTTCGTCACCCGCTTTTAAATTTCGCGTTGAAATTGGAAATCCCCGTGGCTGGCCATCTGTACCCACACCACCATATTTCTGTAACAGATCAAATTGAAACCAGGCGCGTAAAAAATATGCTTCACCAAGTGTTTGATAAAAAGTCTGCATATTAATAGTGGAATCAATATTGAAGGTTACCGGTGTAGGATATTTGCCCTTGGTCGGATCCAGAACCATGCGTTCAATATACCAGTTGATACGATTGATACTGGCGTAGTCATTGGTCCAGTTGTCGCCGAGTGGATTGCTTTGTGCAGATAATCCGCCACGAGCGGCCCGCGATGCTGGTGTATTTTCATTGTTCGTAACGGCATTATCGGTAGCGGCTTCGTAGTTGAAGTTTATACGATTAGGAATGCTCCAGTAAGTATTATACAGTACACCTCTGAAATCGTTAGCTGACTGCAGCAATGTTTCCTCACTGAGATAGTTATCTTTTTGTGGCTCCATGAATTTTTTACATGAGCTGCCCCAGAAAAGGAATGAAATCAATAGTAAATATCTGAAAAGCTTCATATTACAATACGTTTAATGGCAAGTTGATTTGTTTAAAATGTAACTGTTATGCCTGCTGCAAAAGTTTTAAATAAAGGGAAATCAGATATTCCTGCATTTAACGATTCGGGATCCGTTTTGTCTATTTTGGAAAAGGTCAAAAGGTCCGTTCCATATAGGAAAAACCTTACATCCTGGCTTTTGATCTTACTTAGCCATTTGGAAGGCAAAGTGTAAGACAATGCAACGTTCTGTAATTTCAGAAAGCTATTATCCACTATCCAATAATCAGAAGTCTGAAAATCATTTGCACCAGTCCCTGTGGTTAGTTGCGGGTGAGCTTTACCATTTGGAAGGCCATCATTCACCACAGTAGAATATTTTCGGGTTGAATTGACCTGGTAGAAAGGGTTATTCAGAAGAGACTTATAATTGCTAAACCCCATAAACTGTGCATACAATTCAATGCCTTTGAATCCGAACTTAAAGTCAGCACCATACATGATCCGGGGACTATTGTTCCCGATGATGACCCGGTCGTAACGGTCAATTATTTTGTCTCCGTTAAGGTCCTGGTATATGATGTTTCCAACCCTTAAAGATGCATTGTCTATAAATGAAAGGGAGGGCAAACTGCTGGCACCTGCTTTGATCTGATCGATGTCCTGTTGTGAATAAGTACCTACAGCCTTATACCCGTAAATTGCATCTTCTGGTGTTCCCTGCTGGGTAAAAGCAGGATCAGGCGTTTCGTCAATCAGTATTCTTTCGCTTTTGCCATAAGTAAAGTGCCCCCCGACCTGGTAGCTAAACGCGCCAAATTTTCCTGCATAAGAAACTTCTGCTTCGATTCCTTTTAAGCCTTGCTCTCCGTAGTTAGTGAATGGCAAAAACGCAGGCCCCCCGAGAATTCCAGGAACGAGGTTTTCTTTTTTACTTAGCAGATCAGTTTGCAGGTATTCGAAATAAGAAAATTTCCAGCTCAGCATTTTAAACATCGTTGCCTCAAGGCTCAAATCAATCTGCCGTTGTTTTGGCCAGTCCAGCTCAGCATTTCCAACCTGGTTTAGCTGACTTGTAGGTGATATAGATGAGGTGTTAAAAGAATAATTGCCTACACGGGTCCATGACTCACGCCATTGGTTAGGAGCAATATTCCCATCACCCATAATTCCCCAGGAGGCATTCAGTTTTAAAAAATCAAAGAATCCCAAGGCTTCTACAAACTTTTCCTTTGACAATAACCACCCCACACCCAGTGCAGGGAAGGCTTTGAACCTGTTATCAGGTGTATAACTTTGTGAGCCGACATAATTCACTGCTCCTTCAAAAGTGTATTTTCCATCGAAAGTATAATTTGCACGAAGTCCAAGGTTCTGACGCTTATAATCCTGCAGATCTCCGGCATACACATTTTTTGAAATGAAATAGATCAGATCAGCATCGATCGCATGCTTACGCTCCGTGACGCGATACGATATGGTATTAATGAAACCCCATCTACGCCCATAGTCATCATCAGCAAGGGTTTGGGCCGTTGCTTTAATTGGTGCCTGGATAGTATTGTATGCAGCCGCAGTTCCATCAGGATTGAAAGCTGTTATACTATAAATTCCAACGGTATTTAGTTTCTGACGATTCTGCTTATGATAGAAGTCAAATGAATATGCGGGTTTCCAGGATAATCCTTTCAGAATTTTACCCAGGTTAATGTCGAAACTCAGGTCAGTTTGCATTCTCAGGTAATTTTCCTCGGTATAACCCCGTTGCACCTGGTGGGCGTAAGGATTGTCCCGAAAAGTTGCGGTTCCACCGGCACTATCTCCTCTCACAAAAATAGGATAGGCATTGGGGTACCGGGAAGAAAGGGTTCCTAGTATCGGGCCTCCCAATTCACCTGGGTATTGCTTGTAAGCAGCGTAGCCGGCGAAATTGGCATGAAGCGTTATAGCATCTGAAAATTTAGAATCCAGGTTTCCCTGGAGGTTGAAAACAGAAACACCTCTTGGATTCGTGGCAAACTTCTCATAGTCCCCCTCATTTTGGTAAGCCCCGTGAACGTAATACTTTGTTGCGGCGTTTCCACCGTAATATTCAGCGGCCACCCGGGTAATATCCATTGAAGTGTTTAAAAACTCGTCGTAATAATCCACGTTTGGATACTGCAACGGCCTGGTACCATCACGGTATGCATCCAGTGCTGCCTGGCTATAGACCCCGGTAGAAATTTTATCATTAGAAAGCGCCTGGTTATAGGCAGTGGCAAAATCATATGCGTTGAGATATTCCGGCAATACGGTAGGCATCTTGATACCCCTTCGTACAGAAGCATGAAATTCATTTTTCATGTTCTTTCCTCTTTTGGTAGTTACCATCAGTATGCCATTTGACATGCGCCCTCCGTACATTGCTTTGGATACAGCGTCCTTCAGTAATCTTATTTCTTCTATCTGTTCAATGTCATATGGATTTAACGGACGCTCGATTCCATCTACCAATGTAATATAACCGCCAATACTTCCTCTCACATAAGAAGTGAAATTATCTTCCCCGGGGTTTCCGTTATTCTGCAACATAAACAAACCCGGCATACGGCCAGCCAACGCTTCCTGGATCATTAAGCTGGGATAAGTTCGCAATTGATCACCTTTTACAACGCTCATGTTCCCCACAAAACGATTATAGTCCTGGCTCGTATACAATACATTCACCGCTTCAATCCGGGCTACTTCTATAGTATCAGAAGCAGCTTTTGTCTGAGCGGTTACCCATTGCTGTGAGCACATAACAAGTGTTACAAGTAATATATTTCTAAAACGATATTTCATATCTCTTGAACTAAAATTGAAAAAATTGATTACAGGATATGCACATTATCACCATCCTGGATTTTGATTAAAATTTGGTCCAAGGAAAGTATTACTTGGATTGATAGGGAACAGGTAATGCCGGTCAAGGTATTTCAACTGTTGATTATCGGGCATTAACACTTGTCGGTATTCAAATGTATTGGCTGCGGTGCGCCTGATATACAAGGCTTTTAAAGTGGTTGTATTAAGATCAGTCAGTAATTTCCATCTTCGTAAATCATAAAAACGTTTGTCTTCCAGGCATGTTTCTACACGGCTTTCATTCCGCACCACCTGCTCGAAATTGCTTTCCGATCCAATCATGAGCCATGGTTTCGAATTGTCATAGAGCGGCATATTGGCCCGGGCCCTGACTTTATTAAGAGCGCCAACTGCTGTAAGTGTAAAGCCGTTAATCCCGGTTGGAACGGCAGTGGGTCCCCAGGCACGGTTCGCTGCTTCAGCGTAGAAGAGATATAAATCTGCAAGACGGATAATATTCCACATTACATAACTGGAACCTCTCAAAAACATAGCATCTGAATACAGCTTATAATTGTAATATCCTGTAACTGTCCATCCTGCATTCAATGCATTGCTCTGACATTCCTGGGCTGGGACATTATTGTATGACTCATTCCAGATCTCTACAGCTCTTCCTGAACGCTGGATGGTGGGGTTAACATGTCCGTTATACATGAACGTTAGCGCGAAACGAGGATCACGCCCGGTGTGATTGATACCATTTCCGGTGAAAGGAGTGCTTCTATATTCAGCACTATTAGGATCAACTGGTTCGCCGTTGCTCCATTGAAACGATTCTGCCAGGTTTTCTGTGGGCGATTCAGCACCTGCTGTATTACTGCCAAATGCAACTGATCTCGGGCGTGTATAATACGGCCCGAAATCGAAATTCTGATTCCACATACGGCCGAACAATACTTCATGAAGCGCTTCTTCATTTACATCTACAAACATATTTTTCCAATTAGCGAGATTCACCAAACGATAATAACCACTTCCTTCGGCAACACTCAGTGCCTGTCCCGCTGCTATAGCAGCATCCTGCCATAATTTTTTATCCCCGCCCGGATTGGAAAAGGGGCTTGCCGCCCATAATAATGCTTTGGCTTTATACGCTAATGCAGCAACTTTTGAAGGTTTACCCCAAACCGCGTCTTCCACCACCATCGGTAAATACAATGCTGCACTGTCAAACGAAGTAGCAATTTTCTGAGCTGTAACGGTATAAGAGTCGCGGGGAAGATCCATATCCTGTGCAGGATCGAGTGGGTAATCTATCCATGGCATTCCACCCCAACGCTGCAACAATTCAAAGTAAAAATGACCGCGTAAAAAATATGCCTGGCCAAGAATGGCATCTTTTTGTTCCTGGGTTGCGACTGTAAGCTGGTCAATATTTCTGATCGAAAGATTAGCAACCCTGATAGCTCTGAAGAAAGTTGAAAACCTCCTGTAATCGCCTTCATTCCAATAAACCGGGTCTCCACTGTTATAATAGTTATTCCCTTTACGGTTACCATTGCCGCTTATCCAGTCAACATTCAGCCCGGGGATAGTATTGTCTGATAGCTTTTCCCTGGTACCGTACACCGATTTTCCATAGTAATCATTATAGTTAGGATTCGTGGTATTAATGATGTTATTATCATCGAAATAAGCACCACGAACATATAGTTGATCAATGAACCGCTGACTTTGTGTTAAGTCAGTGAATATCTGATCCTCGGTAAAGTTTACCGAATCAGGAACCTGGTCCAGATACTTTTTACATGAGCTTAGTTGAAAACTACAACTAAGGATAAAAATAATGGCGGCAATCTTATTTTGCATTGCAGTTTTTTTTTAGGTTTAGAAATTTACCTTTATAGACATTGTAAACCTCCGGGGAATGGGATAGAATGAGAAACCGACATTCGAAACGGTACTTTCGTTTTCAGGATCTCCCCAGATAAAATCCGGTGCCCATGTTATCAGGTTGGCTCCCTGCAAAGCCAATCTTGCAGATGACATTCCTACCTTTTTCAGAAAAGGTCCCGCAAAATTGTATCCCAGTTCGGCAGTTTTTAAACGGGCATATTTGGCATTCTGTAAAGCTTTATTTCCCGGGCTCCAGGCGCCCATGGCACCATACTTTGCATCTGTGTTGTCAGGAGTCCAGACATCATCTGAATTCTTTATCATCACATACATTTCTCCGGGATCATTGGTCCATAACGGATTAGTGTAACCGCCGAGGTTACGCGTAACATTATAGGCACCTTGTATCATGAAACTGAAATCAAAACTACGGTTGTTGATACCTGCTGAAAAACTAAACGTTCTGTCAGGGCGATCACTGTACCCTGTTGGTACAGCATCATTACTGGTGGTGGCATCACCATTAAAATCCAGAAGCATATCAGCTCCAACTGTCATTAAACCTGTTTGACGCAGGGAGTAATTGGCGATCGCATCAACATCACCATAATATCCGATATTCCTGGCGGTGGCATTAAAGTTGAGAGGCTTACCTTCACGTTTCTGGTAGTCTGGTGTAAGATCGGGATCATCCTGGTCGATGACACGGTTCTCATTGAAATTGAAATTCCCTTTCACCCAGAAGTTAATCTTGCTGCTGATGGCACCATTATAACCGGCCTCCAACTCATATCCATGGCGTTCGACAGATCCGATATTCAGGGAGAGTAAGGTTTGACCGAACCAATCAGCCAGAGATCTCCTCGCCATCAATATACCCGTTCTTTTCTCCTGGTACAATTCAGCTGTAAAAGTGAACTTGTTTTTAAACGCCCCGAGTTCAAACCCAAGATTATGTTTTTGATTTCTCTCCCATTTGGCATCGGCGTTGGGAACATTTCCTTCTCTCACTGTGGGAAGAGTAGTTGTTGTGCCGGGAGGACCCAATATAGCATTGCGATAATTTGAGAAATCCGAAATATAAAGGTAGCCGGTACCGGTATTGTCATTTCCGGATTCACCATACGAATACCTGACTTTCAAATTATTAACCTGTGGTAGTATCTTTTGAAAAAAAGCTTCCCGCGCAATATTCCATCCTCCCGCGATGGCGGGAAAAAAACCAAAGCGATTTTGCGGCGCAAATTGCTCAGAACCAGAAATTGCCAGGTTGGCTTCAAGCAGATATCTACCCTCATAATCATAAGTGCCACGGGCAACCCAGTTTTCCTCGAAATGTTGGAAACCTGCTCCAGACTGGCTTACACGTCGCTGAAACAATCCCAGTCCGCTTACATTATGTTTTCCGAAGGAGTTTACATAATCAAACTGCCCGCTATAAACGTAATTGTAAGAAGGATCACCATTCCGGGTAAGCGCTGTTTGATAGGGTGGATTAATTGGAGTGTAATTATCTATTGTGGTACCTATATACCGCTCCCAGATATGTGTGTTACCGACCAAACGAAGTTGATATTGCTCGCCCTGGTAGGTATATCCGCCGCCACGGAAACTAACATCATTGTTATATGAGAATACTGCTTTAAAAGATAATCCTTTCAATAGTGCATCCAGCCTTTGAACCAGGTTGATGTCAGCCCCCAGCCTGTTATTTACAAAACGTGTGGTGCCTTTAAAGTTCTTGCGCATAAAACCGGGTACACTGCTTGGATTAATCAGATTCATGCCCACCCGGTCTCCTGTATTCGGAAAAAGTGGATCAGGATATTGTTCGAGGATTGAAGCAGGATAGATGTAAGGTGAAGCATAAGGAGCTGTGGTGTACAGGTTATTCATCACTGAAGCCTGGTCGCCCTGCCCATCATTACCACCCTGGCTCTGTGCACCAACATAACCACCAGACGATATGGCAATTTTAGTGGTTCTGGTTACATCGAAATCGAAATTCATCCGAAAATTGAGCCTGTCATATTTGAAAGAAGGATCATACTGTGTCTGATAATTCTTAGTAAGATCCCCCTGGTTGAGATATCCTAAAGAGATGAAGTATTTCGCGTTTTGGGTACCTCCTCTTGCCGAAACAGATATACGGTGATCCGAAGCAACCGGCTTAATCATAAGGTCCCAGAGATTTACATCAGGGTAGATATAAGGCATATCCTGTACCCGGTAATGTTCCAATATCTTTGCCCCCAATACGTTTCCATAAGCGTTTCTGTTGCGATACAGCATATCGCGCGCCGCAAGGGTTTTATAGGAATTCTCCTGAATGTTAGAATTAACGGGTGTTTTGAGGGTATGATCATACGAAGCTGAGATTTCCATCCGACCAGACTGTCCGCGTTTGGTTGTAATCAGAATTACACCATTTCCGCCTTTCACTCCGTATGCTGCAGTTGCCGAAGCATCTTTCAAAACTGAAATGGTTTCGACATCATTGGGATCTAAATCGTTTAGTCCTCTTTCAATACCATCCACCAATACAAGCGGCTGGTTATTGCCGGTAAACGATGATAAACCCCTTATGAAAATACGCGCGTCATCTGCCCCGGGTAAACCAGTTGCCTGAACGGTAACCATGCCTGGTACCAGCCCGGTTAGTGAGTTTGCGACGGAAGGTATACCCGACCGAACCAGCTCAACCCCTTTAACAGTAGAAATAGCCCCGACTACTGTAGGTTTTTTCTGTGTACCAAAACCTACTACAATTACTTCATCCATGCCACCGCCCTCTTCCTCCAGTGCGATGTCGTCAATATTTGATCTGCCTCCAATCAGAATTTCCTGTGGCTTCATGCCTATGTAGGTAATTACCAGTGTTTTGCTATTAGCCGGAATGGTGATTGAAAAGAGCCCGCCGGCGTCTGAGGTCGTAGATTGCTTACTACCCTTTACATTAATCGTAGCACCAACCAAAGGCTGACCCTCAGCATCTTTAACCTGGCCACTAATTCTTTTTGTTTGTGTATACGCGGATGAGGACAGTAAGAATAGCATAAAACTGAAGAAAAGCATCTTCATGCCGGGGCATTCAAGTCTCATATAGCAGTCAATTAGTTTTTAAGAAAAGGCTTTAGATAATTGGGTTCCACCGCAGATATCGGGTGAGGACACATGATATCTTACACAATATAATAAATATTGGTTAACCAATTATTGGTTGACCAAAATAATATAATTTTTCTGGAACTGAGATTTTGGCCACAACGTTCAGTTAGCCCGCCAATTACCTAACCCGGATTTCCTCCTCCTGCCGAACCGGGCAAAACTGTTCACGTAATAAAATACCCGAGATCAATCTCCGGTCATATTCCATTGCCTAAATATGCTGTGGTATACTACTGTACTTCAGAGTGTTTACTATAAACGGGGTAACGAAAAACTATAGCAACGTTTACGCACCTTGCCGTTGGTCATAATGGCAGTGCGTGTTAAATGTGCATACTCACTAAACTTAAAATTAGCGTCCTTTTCAGAGATCCGCATTACCTTAAACACTCAGTTCTGATACAATTCTAACTTTTTTAAAGAAAGAGCGCATGATTGGAGATATATAAATACAATTATCTGCGGAACAAATAAAGGTTTCCAGGATTATTGTGAACTATCTGCTGATGAATTGATGATTTTTACGGAGCAGAAGAAAGCGGGAGGATCTGAAACCATCCGTTGGCTTGCGGGGATCGACTAATGCTGTCTTGCGGGTATCAAAACAAAAGGCGTTTATCCATTGCTTCCTGCAAATGGTTCGCCATTGCTTTAGCCGCTATTTCCGGCTTTTGTTTGATAATGGCGTCTAAAATCTTATGATGTTCCGCGACAGCCCTTTCACCCCTCCTGGCTTTAAATAATTTTTTCTCTACTATATTTTTTATGACATCAGGAATCAAAATGATCAACAGGGACTCAATAACTTTGTTGCCGCCAGCTGACGCAATCTTCATATGAAAAAGAATGTCTTCATCAACAGCATTCTTGCCCCGCTTGACTTTCTGGTCGTATTCGCTAAGGGCGTCTTTCATTAGAATGATATCGTCTTCTGTCCGTCTTTCCGCAGCCAGTCGCGCTGCATTTATCTCCATGTAATATCTGCTCTCTATGAGCGAAGAAAAGTCTTCTTTATTAAAATTGATGATATCAGTAAAAATATTGTCCATTATTTTCAAACTGATCCCGGCTACATAAGTGCCACTCTGGGGGGAGGTCTTTAGCAAACCATAAAACTCCAGCTTCAATATAGCTTCCCTGACATACCCGCGACCCACGCCGAATCTTTCTGCTAAAATTCGTTCTGCGGGCAACCTGTCACCTGGCTTGAGCTTTCCCGTTACGATCAACTGGCGAAGTTTATTGATAATCTTGTCTACCGGAGTTTCCAACTGGATGGTTTCGATATTTTCCAAAGCTTTGAGGCTGACTTCCATACAAATTTATAATTAGCTATCTAAAAACAGGGAACTGGTTAACCAAAATTAAACAAAATACAGAAAATGCGCACTTAATTGTTCTGATCGTTAATGAATAATCCGCGGATGTAATAGATAAGCAATAAATTGGTTTGCCAAAACAGGGTTCTTGTCTGATCTTCCACTATTTTTAAGAGCCGGGCTAATGCGCTCAAAGTGAAATTAAGATTCCTGCTGCCCAAAAAAATGCTTTTTTATTATACTGATACGGAATATGATAACCAGTAAGAAACTAATCGTATTTTCAGTTACTGCAGTCTTACTGATAACAGCAGCCGCAGTATTTTTCTTTTCGTCAAGTCCATTTCGAAAAGAGTTACCAGTTCCTCCAGGCGCTTTAAATTATCCAAAAACAATAATTCAGCAATTAGAAAGCCAGTATCGTAAAGCGTATTACTTTACGTCAGCCAGGACTATTGGTACTTTGGGAATGGCATACCAGGCAAATTTGGAAAATGAAAAAGCAGCAATATGCTATCGGCTGGCCATCAAAAAGGATCCTCAACAATGGTTGTGGCATTACTATTCAGCAAAGCTACAGCTGGAACAAGGCGAACCACTGAAAGCCATTGCTGCATTTCACAATGTAGTAAACCTGGAACCTGACAATCTGTTGGCACGGTATTACATGGGAGAGGCCAATCAAAAAACCGGTGGTGTACGGGAAGCAATGAAAATGTTTTCATACATAATAAATGCTGAAGACAACCATCAAAATCTTAACCCTTTGCGGGAAACCAATTTTCCGGTTAAGACTTATGCACAATTTCAACTGGCACGGTTGTTCAACCAATACAATCAACCCGATAGCGCTGTTGAATTATTGACTCAAATCATTAGCGCACATTTGAATTTCGGACCTGCCTACCGCTTACTTGGCAGTATATATCTAAACAAAGACAGTATATCCATGGCAACCAGGTTAACAGTAAGGGCAAATGATCTGGCTGACTATTTTCCCCCTGGTGATAAGCATCTTGATGATATTGCCTTATTGTCCCGTTCTGAAGAATACCTGCTTAAACAAATTGATGACGCAATAAGAAGCGACAATTTTACCTGGGCCCTGACCTTAAGTGAACATGCACTTAATTTTTTACCACTGAACAGGCAGGTCATTTCCCACTATATCCGCGAGAACATTCGCCAGGGAAATAGCTCAGTTGCAAAAAATTACCTTGATCAGCACCTCAGCTTATATAGTAACGATCGCAAAGAATTGCTGGAGTTTATTGATTTGCTGTACGATAATGGTTTGCCGGAAGAAGCGTTACAATATTTTAATCAGCTCAGGATATTGATGCCGGAGAATCCCGTGTTACCTGTTTGGCTATATAAAAGAGGCAAAAGAACTGAGGGTATGAGTATCATAAATGGTATGCTGAAAAAATATCCACATGATGAAAATATCTTAGCTTCCGTAATTACTATGCTCCTGGAGGCAGGCGACATTGAAAAAGCAGAACAGTATTTAACATCTCTTAAAGCAAAAAATACCCAAAGTGCAGAATCGATAAAATTATCCGGCTTGATAGCAGAAAAGAAAAATGATCTGGTAACAGCGCTGCAGCTATACGAAGATGCCTTCAATGCCGGCGAAAAGAGCCTTACGTTTTGTAAAGAATTATCGGGCACATTCATGCGCCTCAAGAACTGGCAGAAAGCAGATGAGTATTTCAAACTTTCGTTGAATGTACACCCAAACGAACCAGAGTTATTAGAGAGCTACGGTAAATTTTTACTTGCCTGCCCCGAAACAAAATTCAGAAGTTTACCAGGTGCATTAGAGTATTCCGAGCGGGCGTTTATAAATGTCTACGGGAATTACGAAACCCGGCTGAGCGCGGGCAAGAACGTGGTGATCGGTTATATCTCCTCAGGAGACAAAAAGAAAGCAGCGTTTTTTATAAATCAAACACTGGCACTTGCTAAAAAAGGAAATCGCCAAGAAGAGTATATAGAATTTTTTAGAGCTCTGACGTCCGCACCTTAGCATCGTCCACAGCGCACATTACTTTCAACTAAAATCCTTTCCCGGATAATACCGGTCCGACACTGCTATTCAAGGCTGAAGTTTGCCATTATTTGTCCAGACACAAACCCGGCTCAGCCGGTCGTAGGGCGGATAGATATACAAGCCCCCGGTAACGAGATCCATCAATCCATCTTTATTCAAATCACAGATTTCAAGCGTGATTAAATGCGTCGGATTACTGGCAATATCTCTTTTTGTAAAGTTCATCATCCCATCATTTTCCAGCCATATCATGCTTTGTGCCTCTGGTTTTTTCCAGATGTTAAAAGCACTTACTGCAACAAGATCAATATCTCCATCGTTGTCAATGTCGGCCGGACGGCAATTATATGCCCCTACGAAGTTACAGATACGATGGAGCTCAAACTGCAGATCGCCTTTGTTCTCGAGCCACTGAATACCATGCCAGGGTCTTTCGGCAGGTTCAGTATAATTAAATGAGTCACCATTTGTATAAATGATATCCTCATCACCGTCCTTATCAAGGTCAGATAGAAATATACTGCTTGATCCAAAATCTTCATTGCTGGATCCCCACAGGATTTTGGTTGAAAAGATACCGGCTCCGTCGTTCAGATAACAATATATTTCCTCCCATTCCTGGCTTACCAGGGAAAGGATATCCAGGTCCCCATCGCGGTCGATATCGGAAATGATCACATTGATTGGACCCGACAGCTGCTGCAATGAATGACCTTTAAATTTCCAATGTCCCAGGTTTTCCATCCACTGCGTTTCGCCGTCATTATAACCAAATTGCGCAACAGCGAGATCTAAGTCGCCGTCTCCGTCCAGGTCACCCGCCCGCACATCCGAAACCCTTGCTATATTACCAGCTATAACATGTTTCTGAAACGTGATACCGCCACGACTTTCCAGGATTACGACTGATCCGATTTTTGCATTGTTGGGATAAAGTGCACCAAGTACGGCAACCACAATATCCTGATCACCATCTTTATCAATATCAACTACCTGCGCATGGGCGGGTGCTACGAGGCTGTCTGCTATCAGAAACTCTTTATATTGACCCCTGGGATACTGACGGATCCATGAAACAGAATTGTGCCGCGTGTCACAAACAATGATATCGGCCAACTGGTCCAGATCAAAGTCAGAAACATAAACATGCGAAACCTGGGGTGTATCTGCAAAAGGTTGTCCTACATTTACGACAGTTAAAAAATCAATTTTGGGAGCAGTACGTTGCGAGGAATCCCGGGCAGAAATATTTTGATTATTTATTGAATCATTGTTGACGGGACGTGAATCCGGGTCTGGGTTATGTCTGAAATTGAGAAAAATAACCAGAACGGTTATAGCCAAGATAGTAACGACGATAATGACTGTTTTTTTTCTCAAAGCAGATTGTTAGTATTTGGGAATTGCGTGAGCGTCCAAAGCATTTGCTTATTTCCTTTTGTCAATTTCAAAAAGCTCACCAAAGTATAAAGCGTCTGATTGTATCTCGAATCCTTTATTTTGCAGATCAAACCCACTCATGGTTTCAACAACCTTTCCCGCCATATTCTTCACTTCATATTGTGTGTCCGGCTCAAGGTAACCAATCTGTATTTTCCTCCTGGCCTCCGGTGCATGATGCCTGAATACTCCGATAATTCCCCCTTTTCCACTTTCAGTATTGATTCGTTGAAACCCATCCCATTGGCCGTCTGCCGGCTCACCAAAGACCGGAAGATCCTGCCGATAGCTCATAAAATCATGTTTGGTTTGCATCTGCTGCAACCAATCTGCGTACACACGATACTTTATCAATGCATCTGAAGTTAGTTTTCGCGGATCACCCAGCATAATTGGCAAAGATCCGGCTAAGGATTTTATATGCATCTCCCAACCTTTATCATCCATGCGGGGGTTCCCAATGACCAGGGCGGTAGCGGATACTGCCGGGGCTCGCCACCAGGCCATGTTACGAATGCGGAGATCGCCCACATCATCGGCCTGGTAAAAATTAGACAACCAGTTACCCTCCGCATGTTTTAACATAGCATAGTCTATCAACTGCAAACCACCCATGGCTTCAAAGGTGCAATCGATGAATAAATTGTTCTTAGCGGCATGCAATTCGTCAAAAAGCTCCCACATATAATCGTAATTGGTAACCAGCGATTCATGTTGATCTTTATGACCAGGATGATTAGTGGCATAACAACCAGACTTTTCAGGATTAAAAACATAAGCGCTGGTTACTACAGAAAAATCCAATTTGAGGTATTCAATGCCATTATCCTTTATGAGGGGCACCAGAATATCTTTAATGTAGTTTTTCCATCCGGTCGAAAAACAAGCTGATCGTATCTGATCGCCGTCTCCTTCTATATGCAAATTTGCATAGCGACCATTTTTATCTTTGACAAACCACTCCGGATGTTGGCTATAAACCCTGCTTTCCGGAGATGCACTACCAACGCTTACCCAAAGTCCTGGTTTCATACCAAGCGATTTGATATAATCAAAAACAGGCTTTAATCCATTAGGAAACTTTTTCTTATCAACTTCCCAGTCACCGAAATTTGTTTCCCATCCATCGTCAATTACAAACTCTTTCATCCCGGCGTCAGCAGCAGACTTAGCCAGTTCCCTGATCAACTTTTCATTGATCTCCTTTCTGAACGGGTGCCAGGTATTGTAAACAAAAGTCGGTTTTTCACTGAGCCCGGATAACCTGATCCCCATGTGTTTTCTTACATAGTCGGCGACCACCGTACTCATCAGTGCTTCAGGATTTTTCTGGTTATTGTAAACTATTGTGAAAACGTCGGGAGTGGCAAAAACGGTTCCGGGTTGCAGCCATTTCCGAAAGGGATACCGGTCATTCTTATGCGATAATCCGGCGATAATTTCCGCTGCGTCCCAAAATACCTGTGTGTTCTTAATCACTCCCGCAGCTTCATTACCAATAGCTACCCCTGACCCAATATCCGGATTATGGACAATCACTAAAGGATCCTGGCGGCTACCTGCAAACGGCCCAATCGATTTTCTGCGGCCGTAATCGCTGTAAATCCAGCTGTAAGTGGGAGCCAGGTATTTGTTAGTGGTAAGTTTTTCGACGTCTACAGACTCCAGCATCATTGCTTTATCAGTCAGGTTTTTAATTATCAATTTTTTCCTGATTACCGGTAATGCCGGGTACAACAAAAGATTAATGATCAGCTCAATTTTTTTATCAGAGCTAACCAGGGTTATACCGGCACCCTGACCTTGCAGCGAATCGGTAATGGCCTGGATACCCTTCAAAGTCCATTTGCTTTTTCCTGTATACGACTGACCGTTCATTTCAAATGAAAAATCCGAGTCCGCAGTGGTGAATAAATTAAAATCCCCCTTCTGGGGCTGATAGGTTTGAGTGAGGAGGTGTCCCTGTTTTCCGGGTAGCTCAATGGTTCGCTTTACCTGCCCGTTATTAAGGGTAAGCAAAGTGTTAGTCCAGCTGGCAAAAGCAGTTGTTTGTGCAAAAAACATGGATGGGCAGATAAGGCACAGAACAAATAATCCGACTTTCATTTAATTATAATTTTTTACCTGGTACTTATAGTGCCATTATTTCTGATTTGGATCAATTTCGATTGCGGGCTCAACTGCTGCCTGTTGACATTGATGTTATCTAAATCAACCAGCCGGCTATCATCAAAATAGAATGCGGGCCTTGCTTCTCCTTCAGCGTAATTAACAGAAATATCTTTCATCATAACAGCAGTATAAACTTTGAAAGGTCTTATTCGTTCTTACTCAAACTTTATATTCGTAGTGAAAGAATTGACATCCATACCAGCATCTGACAAGGAACCCACGGCCGTTCCACCGAGTTTAAAGTTCCTGAAAGTAATACCATTAACAGGGCTTAAAGCTGTGCCATAAATATCGCCTTCATCTGGATTTTTATCATCAATGGTAAGATTTTCAAATAACCAGTTACTAACCGTTTTCTTTGCGGAAGTCACGACCAGGAACTTGTTGGTATTGTAGCTACTAAGTTTAGGGTGTGATTCTATACGCAGATTTCTGAAAATGATATCACTTATTTTGACGGCATTGCCTGAAGCTCCGCCATCTACCAATATTACCCCTACTCCGCCATCTTTGCCGATGAGGTTGATATTATCGAATTGGATGTCGGTTGTATTCTTCTGATCATTTAACCAATACAATCTACCCCACGGACCTCGCCACGCTACAATATTGGTAATCTTACAATTTGAAGCACCATGCGACATGAAAATATCATCGTTATTAAAAATAAAACAATCATCAATGATATGATTATTGCCATTCACCCAAAAACCATCCGTGTTACCATTCCATGAAACCAATTTCAGATTTCTGAACTGATTATCGTGGGTAAGATTATCGCTATTGTAAATGGGAATCGTCCAGCCACAACTGTTAGCAATAATAAGGCCCTCCATTTGCAGATTGCTTACACCATTTCCCTTAATAGCTGAATGTGCACCCAACCAGGAGATGTCGGTAGATTCATGTTTCCACTCCCCCATCGACAATATTCCGCGTCCCTTAATGTTTACATTGGACGTATTATATGGAATAAGAAACGAACCTTCAACCACTGCGCCAGCAGCTATGTAAACACTTTCATTTGACTTTATAGATTTTTGCAAACCGATTTTATGTACACCAGGTCCATAATAATAAGTAGCTTTTGTGTCCGGTACGTCCGGTGCTTCAGTAAAAATGAACAAGGGATTTTTACGATCATTCACCTCCACAGATATTTTTCCTGGCTTATTCAACGTAAAACTTATTGAGTTGCCCGAATGAACGGGGATAATGCCGCTGTTCAAGGGTCTTATTGTAACATTGCCAGCCATTACAGCATAGGTTATTTTCACTTCTACTGCGGTTTCGGTAAAAGCGAAGCTTGTAAAAGATGCTGATATCTGTGGCTTGGCAGGACTACGAAAATATTTGTCTACCCAATAATTATCCGTCTTGTATACGAAACATTTTTGGAAAGCCGACTCGCCTTTCCTTCTCACTTCCACGATATAGTCATTGCTCTGAGTTAAGTGTTCAACCGTGGCCAAACCAGCACCGGGGGATGGATATACTTCGAGCTTACCAGTTATCCCAACACCAGGTTCATCCGGGACCGGACTATCTTTTGTATTGCTGCAGCTTAATGACGAAAAAAGCAAAAGACAAAATAACAGGTTAATAACTTTTATCACAATTACAATCGGTTTTAGATGTTTATCGTTTATAAGCCGATGAGAAACTATTACAACAGGCTTACACATTTGAGAAGATTAACTATGGGCGTTTATTTTTCCATAATTGGAAATCATCCCAGTAGATCTGAAGTGTTTTCCCCTGGTCCTTTACATATTTAACCAATTCTTTAGATGTATAAAGTTTCATCGGATTGTATCCAGTCAATCCACCAGGCGCAGGATCCTGGGTCATATGAGTGAAATTATGTACATCGTATACTACCCTTTTCTGTCCTTTATCAGGCGTGATGGCAAGATAAAACCTGCCTGTATCGGCGTTCCCCTCTTTAAAATAGTATTCCATGGTAAACCATTTACCGATGGGAACGGTGATATCAGATGAAGATGCCTCAGCTCTCCAGACTAATTTCTGCCCCGGGTTTTCTGCTTCCAGTATAAAATTTAACTGATCAGTAATGCCTGCCGGTTTCCCGATACCTAGGGTAATACGAAACCCATACGGCTCTCCTTTTACCCACCATTCGTTATTCCAGAATTCAGATATCGTACACCATCCGATTTTTTGTGGATAGGATTTCAGTACATTGAAATCCTCAGGAATAAACACCTTTACAGATTGATAAAATTCTTTCAGACCTTCTTTAATACCGTACAAATTGGTTTGAATACGAGCTTTCTGTTGACCCTCCGATGCAAGCCAGGAATCATTTAGCCAATACTGTAATACATGATTGTTCGGATTGCCAGGTTCGGAAATAATCCTGGCAAACCGCTGTGAAGAATCCCCTCCGGTGTATTGCACCTGCATGGTGCCCCTGGTCGTAAAGTTTTTCAGGCTATTATCCGAATCATTCTGCTGAGTGTATCGGGTGTCTTTTCCGGCTAAACGCTCCAACAATGCACCATAATCATTAGTGCCAGGTTCGGTCACAACCCTGGAGTTTCCCTCGAAACCAGACTGAAAAATGAGTTGCTCTTTTAAGGATGTTTTCTCATTCTGTGCCCGGCACAAAGGAGATAAGAAAAAGGTAAAGCATAACAGCGCGGCAGGTAAAAATCGTTTTATCCTTTTAGCAGGCATATCGTTTTGTTATTATTGATCGTCCTTGGAACTAGCGTGGCTTTGCCTGACTATACAAGCTTTGAAAATTAAATGACTGTCGTTCGTTCATCCAGGAAGAATATGAAATCTCACCAGGCCGATGGAAAGGGTGTTGAATAAATTGAGGATCAAAGTGACTCATAGTAAACATCCCGTTGGAAGCAGCATATGAATTCAACCAGATCATCAACCACCATTTCTCATATTCTGTTAAACACTCCTCATACCTGGCATCTTTTATACCAGGAAACAGGTATCCCTGGTCATCAGCTATCCGGGTCATGATATGGCTACATCTTTCAGCACAGATCCTGAGAATATCCCAGTCAGTTGTAAGCAATCTGCCACATGCCATTACCCATTCACTAAAGTCACTACAGATTTTCAACTGGGGAAAATCCAATAACAAATCACGGGTCTCCCACGGATTACAAGTAATGGTCCCCCGTTGTAGCTTATGACAAATCCCTACCCTCAGCGCATTCTGCCACCGTATTGCCTCCGTTGTGAATTCATACTTTTCATCCATCCCCCAATGATCAACCCCGCTCAGACTATTAATCAAAACAGGATCGTAATCGATGGCTTTTAACAGCTGATTATGAAAGGAGTGTAAATGACCATCAACTGAGGCCCCGGATGTAGATATCTGGATTATAAGACTGAGATCAAGTTTCCGCAACGTCTCTACCAAATCGTCTTTGCCGGCTAAAGCTGACAAAGGGGCTTCTATTCCATGATACCCGTGGATCTTCAAATCATCTAAAACCAGATTGGAAACATTATCCAGCGACTTGAGATGATAAATCATTTTTAACGACTGGTTAGCTGCTGTAACCAGCCGGTTGTTATATTCAGGAACGTAACCTTCAGCAACTAAGGCATCTAAACACTCAGTTGACAGTTCTATCCTGTCTGGAGTAACCAATGTTTTTGACAGCAAGCGTGATTGGTTGAGCATTTTCAGCAGTTATTAATTCATACAAATGTTAATGCCAGACAATGCATATGCGTTACTAAATATTCTGACCTTACAAAACAATCAATAACTCTCAGTTACAATGATCATGTTTTCCTGGTGAAAAGAAAAGAACTATTCTATCCAGATTATGTACTATTCTATCATTCGGAATTTGCAGTTAATTGTTAGCATAAGAGAACATTACCAGCGATAGCAGCCAGTTTCATTTCAACAAAAAATCAGCTTCGTCTGAAATTGTATTTCTTTTTTCATCAAGCAGATTACCGTAGTATTTCTCAATGGGAGTGTAGCTGGATGTATGAATGTCTTTATAAGGTTTGTTCGAGACCAGGTTATATGCAGTAATAATTGACCAACGAGGCCGGTCAGATAAATTCGCTGCCGATGCATGAAGTATATTACAATGAAAGAAAGCTGTGTCACCAGGTAACATTTCCAGGTAATCCAGTGGCATAATCTTCAAAGCTTCATTTACTTTTTCCAGATCGGCACCAACCTGCTCCCCCGAAAATCCATGATCTACTCTACCCATTTTATGAGACCCCCGAATCATCTGCAAACAGCCGTTTTCCCTGGTAGCTGCCGTAAGTGCAGTGACGACACTCAACATTTGTGGAAACAAAAATCCATTATTTTTATACCAGTATCCATAGTCCTGGTGCCACTCCCATGCTCCCCCGGCCTTTGGTTCTTTCTGCATAAGCTTGGAATGATAGTGAGCCACAGAACCTTCAAGAATTTGCTCAACGGCATCAATGATCCGTTCTGATCGGGCAAACTTGCTGTACAAACTGTCATCAAGCGCATACCACAACGCCAATTTTGTTTTTAGACCGGCTGCATCAACCCTATCAAAAGTTTTCTTCGCCAGTAATTCATCCCCGATAGCGATCTTATATAAAAGATCTACTTCCTGGGCCGAGAAAAGGTTTTTTACGACTACATAACCATCACGGCGATAGTCCTCAAGATGTTTCTTTGTAAATGGATTCATTCTTAATGCTGATTTTATTATTGATCAATCAAAAAGCAATACATAAATAGAAGTAGATTATACGATCCATTCCTTCCTTACCAGGGGTGCAGCGAGTAATGCGTTCGCAGCATTACTATTAAGAAATCTTTCATCTACAGGATCCCAGGTTAATTTCTCTCCCGTTTGACAAGCTATGAGTCCTATTTGTGAAATTGTTATAGTACGATGCCCGGTTTCAATTGGTTCCAAAGTAGGACGGTTCTCCTTGATGGCAGCAATGAAATCAGTTTTATCCCAGAGTGTACCTGACAGGTCCAGTTCAGATTTGCCTGTAACGGAATCCAGTAAGGCCGGGTTGCTTGCGGATAGTATACCGGAATATCCCTCAACCATTATCCATCCTTCAGCACCTTCGTATTTGATATACGGCTTGCTCGTGGGTGTTTGCTCACATGTGAGCATCACACCATTGGCATACCGGTAAGTAACCTGGAAATTGATCATAGTGTTCCATAAGCTTTTGGGAAATTCACCCCGTCCTTCAACTTCAACCGGGCCGGTTTGTTCAGAATCATTTGCCCACTGTGCAACATCAAAATAATGTGCGCCCCAATTGGCGATCATTCCCTGGGCATATGTATTAACACGCATCCAACCCGGGCGTTTCAGGATATCGAATGGCGTATGAACACGTTGATCGGTATAAGGTACAGCCGCAGTTGGGCCCAACCACATATCGTAATTCAGTTCCTTTGGTACTGGCATATCCGGTTGGCAGGGAACAGGCATCGGATCAGCAGGAAATACAATGTTTATTCGTTGAAGAACGCCTATACGCCCATTTCTAACCAACTCAACTGCCCGGTTCTGCGGTCGCATTGACCTGAATTCACTATCAGTCCTATTTACGACCCTAAATTTCCTTAAAGCATCTACGAGGTTTCGTCCATCATTAACGCTCATGCTCAACGGCTTCTCACAACTAATATGCTTGCCCGCTTTTGCGGCCATGATAGCCATAGTCACATGCCAGTGATCAGGAGTTGATATCATAACCGCATCAATATCTTTATCGATGAGTATGTCCCTGAAATCTGATACGGTTTTGCATCCATTGTATTTACCGGACGTATTGTTTTTTGCGTACCGGGCCTCTATAGTTTCTTTTGTTTTCTTCATCCGCCAGCTATCAGTATCACAAATTGCCAACACATGTGCATCCGGAATATCCAGTATGCCAGGTATCCGGGTTCCGGGTATTTTGACATCGGCGCCTTGTAAATTTTGGCCATAACCCTGTCTTCCCAGGCCGATTAATCCTATGTTGATTCGATTGGATGGTGCATTCTTTCCAAAAACGGATGAAGGCACAATAGCAGGAGCCAATGTTGAAAAAGTAATCAAGGAAGAATTTTTCAAAAAATTTCTCCTGTTCATTGTTCCGGTAATTTTAAGTTATTAAATGGCCTTACAATGTCAAAAATGTTTTCACTGGTGTTCACGTAACAATGATACTCATAAGCAGCTTCTGATTATTTGCCAAAACTTGCTGAACCTTTAGAAATTTTTGCATCTTTAGGTAGAATTTTGAAAACAGAAGATGTATGCGTAAACCGCGGTTGCTAACTGTAAATGCACAACAAACTTCCTCATTTGACATACGTTATGAAAAAGTAGCGTATTTCGACAATCCCTGGCATTATCATCCTGAATATGAGCTGACATTGGTAACCAATAGCAGGGGGATACGGTTTGTAGGCGATTGCGTAGAACCATTCAGGGAAGGTGACCTCGTATTACTCGGATCCCATCTGCCCCATTACTGGCGCAACTACGAAGAATATTATCATGAAGATAGTAACCTGACTGCAGAAGCGTGTATCCTGCGTTTTAAACCTTCTTTGCTGGAAATCAATTTAAATATGCCTGAAACCACAGCCATTCAGAAATTATTCAAAAAATCATCCAGGGGCATTTTGTTTGGCGAACTAATAGCGCAAAAAATTGAACACCAAATGGTAGCCCTCACCCAACAATCGGGTGCCGAAAGATTAATAAGCTTCCTTCAGATCATGCACTTTTTATCCGGGGTGCCGGAAACGAGGCTCCTGTCTTCAATAGAATTCGGAGCTGGCAGGCCGGAAGCAGACAAGGGAAGAATGGATAGCGTACTAAATTATATTCACCAGCATATTCAGGATGATATACCATTGCAGGAGATAGCTGCTTACGTTCATATGAACCCCGCTGCATTTTGCCGTTACATAAAGTCCAGAACCAATAAAACCTTCCTGGAATTGGTAAATGAAATCAGGATATCAAATGCCTGCCGTTTGTTATTGGACGATCATGCTACCATTTCCAATATTGCCCATGCTTCAGGATTCAAAAATGTAACCCATTTTAATTACACCTTTAAAAAAGTGATGGGAAGAAATCCTTCCGACTTTAAAAAAGCTTAAATGGATTTTTTTGTTATTCCCAAACGATTACCCATTAAAACCTGTTTCCCGGATTAATAACCGGTTAAAATTTGTTCTTTGTTTTTTGTTTATCCATGATGAATATAAGATTCCTTCAGACATTACTATTCTGTGATCAGTCAGTTTTGGATCAAAATGCGACATACCAAATGCGGATATGCCGGCCTTCAATTGCATCTGCCAGATCAAATTCCACCAGCATTCATAAACGTTTAAATACTGGTTATATAAACTGTCATTTACTTCAGGTGAAAGAAATCCGTCTTCATTCCAGATCCTGGTATGAATGTGTATACATCTGCCTGAACATAGATTCATAATTTCACTCTGCGCCACCAGTAAGCGACCAGAGGCTGCAACCCACTGACCAAAATCAATACTTAGGTACATTTGGGGGAAGGTCAGCAGAAGTTCACGGGTATCCCACGGATTACAGGTAATACGGCCACGATTCAGATAATGACCAACTTTGATTCCCGCCATTTCTTCTATTTCAAGAGCGGCGGCCATAAATTCCATTTTTTCATCCATACCCCAGCTATCAACTCCACTAAGACAAGTAAAGTACAAAGGCTCTAAATGAATGTTCGATAAAAGTTGTTCCCGAAATGAAGCAATATGGTCGTCAACTGTATCACCGGATGTTGCCATACGTACAATCAGCGCGAGGTCATATTTATTTAATAACCCGGGGAGATTTTCTTTTTCTTTTAAGCAGCCAGGCATAAGCTCAACACCATTATATCCAGCAGCTTTCAGCCGTTTAAAAACATCATCGGTGATGATTTCAGACGAATTAAGTTGATAGGTCAATTTCAGGGCAAATCTATCTTCTGAAAACACTGAAGGTTCACTCTCCAGCGACGCCGCCTCACTGGCGAAAATATCAATGCAATCTGGTGATAACTGCAAGCGATCTGCAGACACCAGTGTTTGTGACAAATTATGATGATGTAGCATATCAGGATTAATTTACTGAGAATCTTAATCTGGAATGTTGCAAGGGATTTACAAATCCGGGTTTATTAAAAACTCTGTACTCGGAAATGGAAATATATAATCAGATTCAGTGATGGTATTAGGGTCTAATGGTGTTTCGATCGGGTCCCGGTTTGAATTTGCTGCTTTAAGCATTTCTAGCCTGACGAGGTCAAAAAACCGGTTATTTTCAGCTGCAAATTCCCAGGCACGCTCCTGGACAACGGCTTTTGCAAAATCATTGGCGGATAAGCCGGATAAAGGTGCAAGCCCTGCGCGTGTTCTTATAAGATTAATACAGTCGTAAGCTAACTGATCCGGGCCGCCTGAACGTGCTTTTGCTTCAGCATAAATTGTCAATACATGTGCATACCTCATCATCGATATTTGCAAAGAGGATTGCCAGGTTACCGGGGGATTATTGGCGTTGATGAAACGCTTTTTGAAATAAGGATGCTGACTTGATAATTGTTGCCAGGTAAGTATTGTTCCGTCAGATTTCTTATAGGTATATGCGAATGTTGCATCTTTCCTGGCACCCGCCGGAAAATTATTGAAAAAATATAGTTCTGAATATGCGACATTCCATCCGCCAATATCATTAGGGAGATAGTATTGGCCAAGTAATGAATTGGAAGTAGTTCCATTAGCCTTATTTGTTGTTATCGCAAAAACATCTTCAACATGTTCAGGTTTATCAGGATCATTTGCAAAAAGGGCTGCTATCGATGGAACCAGGTCAAAGCCATATAGCGCCTTATTGTCGATTACTTCTTTTGCTTTTGCAGCTGCCAAAGCATATTTACTCTGATCTTTTATCGGCCATCCCGCCTGGGTAAGATAAACATCAGCCAGTAGTGCTTTCGCAGACCCTTTATTCGAACGACCGTAATCGCGCTTAGTGTTCCCCAGTAATGTTTCGGCTTTTGCCAGGTCTTCCTCAATCAATTTGTAGACCTCCTCAGGCCCGGATCTTTTAATTGATAACAACATCATTGTAAAATTGGGCTCGGTTATTATTGGAATATTTTTATAATAACGAACCAACCAATAATAACTTAACGCTCTTATGAAGAAGGCCTCCCCTGCTATAATCTTTATTTTATTTGCATCACCCTTTGTTCGCTCATAGTTAGCTATCACATTGTTTGCACCCTGTATTGCTTTGTAACAGCCCTGGTAAATGGGCCTGGTACCAACATCGTTGGTACTAACATTCATGGTTTCAAATTCCGTTTGTAATTGAAGGGTGCGTGGGCAAGTGATGTCATCTGCACCCATGGCAGCATCAGCTGCTGCGCCAGCTATAAAACCCATTCCAAAAGTTACAGCCAGCCCCTTGTAAGACCCGGTGAGTGCGCTTTCGAGCCCTGCCTCATGATCCAGGGCGGCATCTCCGATAACTTTACCTCTCAGATCCTCTTCTAAAAATTTCGAGCAACCGGCTATTAAACAAAGCACCAGGCCAGTCATCAATAGAAATATATTTTTCATTGGTAATTTTTTAAAATGTTACAGATAGACCGAGTGTATATGTTTTGGCATTGGGATAAGAACCGTAGTCAATACCCTGCTGCAGATCAGTAGCAATGCCCACCGAATTTGTTTCGGGATCGATACCTTTATAATTGGTAAATGTTACCAGGTTAGTGGCACGAACGAATAATTTAAAATCACTGATGCCGGGAATTAAGGTTTGAGGAAATTTGTACGTAAAGCTTAGATTTTTGAGCCGGATAAAATCACCTTTCTCCAGGAATAATGTGGATTGGGGTTGAATTTTATTCGTTTTACTAAATGCTGGAAATTCGGAAGTTTCGTTTTCGCCCGGGATATACCGGCCCTTAATTTCCTCTAAAATGGCTTGCCTGGTATCTCTATCAGCCATCAATGCAGCCCCCCTGGAATAATTTAATTTATCGGCTCCAAATACACCCTGGAAGAAAAAATTCACGCTGAAGTTTTTGTAAGTCACTGTGTTGTTAAACCCCAATGCCATTTCAGGTAGACCATTTCCAATGATCTGGTAATCTTCTGCACCAATCAGTTTGTTGCCATTTAAATCCTGGTAACGTGCATCACCTGGGATGTTTCCAAATTTAGCAGCCTCGGCAGCTTCTGATGGTTTCCAGGTACCCAGGTATCTTAATCCCCATAAAGAACCGAGTGGCTGACCTGGCTCATATACAAATTCAGGAGCGGTGGCAATCCCTGAAACATTAGGAGATGAAAATATGCGTGGGGCAACACCACCCAGTGACACTACAGTATTTTTTACATCAGAAATAACAAAATCCGATTTCCATCTAAAGTTATTAGTCTTGATTATCGTAGCACCAATGGATAATTCCCATCCTTCATTTTTGATCTCTCCAAGGTTTGAGGCCAATTCGCCGCCTCCGGTATAGATAGGCAACGGACGATTTAACAACAGATCAGTTGTGTTCTTGACAAAGTAATCAAACTCCACATTAAGTCGGTCGCCCAATAAACCAATCTCTATACCAATATCTTTCTGGGTTGTGGTTTCCCATTTAAGATCTTTGTTACCCGGGTTACCCAGCTGAATAGCCGACGTGAGCGTACTGCTGTTGAAGGCGTATAAAGATGAAGTATTATACCCGGACTCCGTTGCATAGGGATTGATCGCCTGGCTTCCTGTTTGCCCCCAACTAGCCCTTAACTTGAGAGCGCTGAAAACGTTCAGATCCTTTATGAAACTTTCATTGGCAACGTTCCATCCCAGCGCCACGGCAGGAAATGTGCTGTATCGGTTATCTCCCCGGAATTTCGATGATCCATCTCTTCTCACCGATATCGATAACAAATATCTATCCATCAAAGAATAATTGACGCGCCCCAGTAATGATAGTAATGACCATTTTGTAAAACCAGACCCGGCTGTGAATGCATTCGCCTGGCCAAGATTATCATATTTTAATTCAGGGAACTTTAAACCAGTTGCACTTGCATTAAAAAAATCATCTTTGAACACCTGTGTTTCAAAAACCGCCACTGCATTTATCCGGTGTATTGTATTGAAAGTGCGCTCATAGCTTAAAGAGTTCGTGGTTTGAGTAGTTATACGGCGGCTATTGGATTTTGATGCCGTTGGTATACCGTTAGTGATTGAACTACCGTTAAACGTTTTGCCTACCAGCGATAAATAGTCAATTACAAACTGGACATTCAAAGAGAGGCCTTTAATAAATTCATATTTTAAACCCCCAACGGTATTTACATTTGATTTTTCAAGGATATTTTCCTGATCGTACACCAAAGCAAGAGGATTGTATTTGTTCGAACTGGTGGGATCATTCAAAGTGTAGCTACCGTTAACATCATACACAGGTGTAGTTGGTGCCCAGGATAATGACTGGACTATGGGGTTATTCGTTGATCCTGTTCGTATCTGTGTGTTGAGATTAGATGACCGGGCCCCGAATATATTTAGTCTGAATGAAAGCTTATCGGTAACCTGTGTCGTCATATTGGATCGGATCGAAAACCTGTTAAATCCTGAGTTTTGCACAACTCCTTTTTGATCAACATAACTTCCGGAGATGAGAAATGAGGATTTGTCCGAAGCACCTGAAACACTTAACTGATGATCGGTTCCCGGTGCTGTCCGATAGATCTCGTCCTGCCAGAGAGAGCCACCGTTTTGCTGGAAAGTCTTTATTTGTTCATTGTTAAAAGCAGGATTTAAACCTATGGCGGCATTGCGTTGGTTCACCACCGTAGCAAAATCCGCCGCGCTTAAAACATCATATTTCCTGATTACCTCAGACTGGTAGAACTGGCCCTGGTAATTTACTTTAACCTTTCCCTTTTTGCCGGCTTTAGTTGTGATTATTATTACCCCATTGGAACCACGGCTTCCATAAATTGCAGTCGAAGAAGCATCTTTCAGTACTTCGAGTGTGGCGATATCATTCGGGTTTATTAAATTATAATCTGCACCAATATATCCATCTACCACATATAAAGGCTCATTGCTGCCCAGGGCAGAATTTGCTCCCCGGATTCTGACCGATACATCTGCACCCGGGGCCCCTACTGTATTTGAAACAACTACACCGGCAGCCCGGCCCTGTAAAACCTGGTCTACTCTTGTAATCGTTTGATCAGCATATTTATCCGGCGATACTGACGAGACAGCGCCAGTGATGTCAGACTTTTTAGCCGTTCCATAACCTATCACTATTACCTCTTCTGCACTATTATCTTTCTTTTTCAAACTTATACTCAAAGGCTTTGCTTCGAGAGCCCTGATCTCAAAATTTTGAAATCCTACATAAGAAAATACGAGTACCCCTCCTCCCTCAGGTACCTGGATTGTAAATTGGCCTTCCTTATCAGTTACAACACCTTTACCAGTTGATTTCAATACAACGGAAACATCCTGTAAAGCCTTTCCTTCTTCATCCACCACCTTTCCACTAACAGTAATAGGTGGAGGAAGCGGAGGATTTTCCGGACTATGCAACGTTGCTTTTTTGCCCTTGATAATGATTGTCTTCTCAACGATCGTATAAGTCAGGGAAGTGTTTTGCAGGCACTTTTCCAGGGCCTCTTCAATGTTAACATTCTGCACCACTACATCTACCCTACCTGTCCTGTCCAGCAATTCAGTGGAGTAGAGAAAGTTATAGCCTGTTTGTTTCTGGACCGCTTTGAAGAATTTTTTCAATGTGGTGTTTTTCATATTAACGGACACGTTCTGGGCGTGTCCATCTCCCGCAAAAACCTGGAAGCCAATAAAAAATACGAATATGGCAGTGAGGTTCATAATCAGCATCGTTTTGGCGAAACACCGGGCATAACGGCATTTCAGGAACTTAAAATCCATAACTTTGTTTCGATTTTGATTAAACAATAAAACAGTCCGTGATAGATTGCGTAATTGGATTAATTCAAAATTTTTACCGGGGGTGTCGTAAGCACTCCCGGCTTTTTTTGAATCTCTCCGAATGATTTATGATGTAAGTATGTTGTCAGGGCATGACAACTACTTTTCTTCCTTCAACTTTGAAACTGACCTCTCCGGTTAATTCAAGCATTTCCAACACTTTCAAAATATTTACATTTCGTGACAGTGTACCATCAAAATGCTGTGAAACAACTCCTTTGTATTCCACGTCAATATCATACCACCTGGCAAGCTGACGCATCACATCTTTAATCTCAGCGTTCTCAAACTGAAAATTCCCATTCTTCCATGCAATTACTTCTTCCAAATTTACATTGCTAATGAGCTTGTCATTTTCCGCAATGCCGTTTTGCCATTGCTGGCCAGGCTTCATTTGAATTCTTCCTTTTGCTGAGTTTATATTTACGATACCGTTAATTAGTGTTGTACGAACCATAGGTTCATCCTTATATGCATTGATGTTGAATTCAGTTCCTAATACTTCTACTTCCTCAGTGCCATGTGAAGGGGAATTTATTGTTACTTTAAATGGATGCAGGGGGTCTTTCGCAACTTCAAAATAAACTTCCCCCGTAATTTCTACCTTGCGATCATCACCCACAAATACAGTTGGGTATCGCAGAGTGGAGCCTGAATTTAACCAAACCAGGGTACCATCTGCCAGGGTCACCTGAAATTGTCCACCAAGAGGTGTTGCCAACAAATTATACAAAAGCTCTTTTGGTTGTTCATTATTGGAATTATACGATAACTGCCCACTGCTTAGCTTCGTTACATTTGCAGCCCCTTGCTGGCCTATGGTACCAATAGGTGAATTGTCCAGTATGATAGAAGTACCGTCTGCTAATGTAAGTGTGGCCTTGTTTCCGCCTGGCATCACCCCCATGGCAGTATCCGCTTTGGCTATTGTAACCTCCCGCGAGCCAGAGCGTTCAGGCCGGTTTAGATAATAATACAATCCTGCTGAAAGTGCAAGGAAGAAGGCAGCTGCGACCCATCGATACTTAAACCATGGAGATATTTTTCTTACAGGGGTGACATCTGAATTTTTTTCATTAATCTGTTGAAGAAGAAACTGGACCTTTTCATTCCAGATGTTATCATTAACAGCAAGAGGAGTGTCTGCAGCCTGAAGCCATAAGTCAGTGAGTTCAGACTGAAGCATTTCACCCTGATCTTCCACATCCAATAACCGCAACATTTCAGAATATTCGGGTTTCTGTATAGAGTTGGACAGATACAGCTGAAAAAGCTCATTTAAGCGGTGATGGTCCTTTGGCATATGGCAATGTTTGACAGTAACGCTGTATACAAGACGTTAAAACAAAGAGAGTGTACCAATGCCCTGGGAAGTATTTTTGTATTTTACAGGAAAAGACAAATTACGCTATAAAGTTTTTCAGTGATGACCTTTCTGATGAATTCCAGGGAAGCTGCGAGATGGTTTCGCACCGTGTTTTTTGAAAGGTTTAATCGCTCCGCAATTTCCTGGTTTGTAAGACCACCATGATGATGTAAGTAAAACACCTTTTGTCGTTGGGGGGACAGTTGTTCCACCGCCTCAGCCAATATGTTTTCAGTGGCTTTTAGCAACAACACCGTATCGGCATATTCTCCGGACAAAGGTTCTTGCATGTTTTCCCAAACCTGCTGTTGCAATACTGAATCTTTCTTGAGTTTTCTCAAAAAATCTATAGCCCGATTATAGGCTACCCGGAACAAAAACGCTTCAAAATTCTCAATTTCTGTCAGGGCTTCACGACCATGCCATATTTTAAGAAAAACATCCAGAACTATTTCTTCTGATTCTTCCGCGGATTTTGTTATTTTGAACGAATAGGTAAAAAGCTGGTTACGATAGCGTTGAAAGAGCATATTAAACGCCGCCTGGTCGTTGTGGCTGATTTTCAGGAGCAAGAGAGCATCTCCATGATATGGCGTTTTCTCATTCAAGTCAGGCAGTTAATGTTGGCAATATTAATGACAAAAATATTGCAATGTAGGGTTTTCAGGCATTTTCTTTACAGCATAGTAAAGGAGTGGCACCACTTATCAGCCTCACCGATCAGGTGATTGCATCGTTACAACATTGACGCTTACACCATTACTTTCATTGCCGTTTTTATCGACTGCAGTCACCCTTATGATCAGATGCCCGGTCTTTTTTGAGGCTGGTATAGTATAGCGAAAAAAAGTTGGAACATTGTTTGACCTGACTCTTTTATAACCTGGTGCGTCGCCAAAATGAACATATACGTTATAAGCTATTGCATCAATACTTTTTTCCCAGGAAACATCTACTTTACCGTCTTTAGTATCTTTAGCTAATAGGTTCCCCGGCGTGGCTACTTTAAGGTCCGCAGGGATTGAGGTTATGATATACGTTTCGCCTTTCACGGATGCAATCGAAATAAAATCCCTGGTATCAGACATTGTTTTTACTATTTTACCACTGGCACTCTTAACAACAGCAAGGCCGATATTAGGATAATGCAATTTACATAGTCCTCCATTTTTTGATTGAATAGTAAAAGTTTGTACATTATTTTTTGTCCATTTTGCAGATACTTCAAAGTTACCCCGCGCCAGTAGCCCACTGTAAGACCCGGTAGACCATTCTTTCGGCAGCGCTGGCAATAAATCAATGAATCCCTCATGACTTTGTATCAGCATTTCGGCTACACCTGCCGTGCCCCCAAAATTTCCATCTATTTGAAAGGGAGGATGACTATCCCATAAATTATCCAAGGTGGACTTTTGCAATAACGTTTTGTAAAGCTGGTAAGCTCTTTGGCCATCCTTGACCCTCGCCCACAAATTGAGACGAAATGCAACACCCCAGCCTGTTGCCTTGTCGCCACGCCTGTTCAGCGTTTCTTTCGCTGCATCCAGCCATGCCGGTGTAGAAGAATTTATGATGGTTCCCGGATAGAGACCCACCAACTGGGAGATATGCCGGTGCCTGGGATCAACGATCTCTCCATAATACTTTTCTTCCCGGTATTCCTTTATCTGGCCAGACCATCCGACCTGGATAGGATCTAATTTTGGCAACTGAAGCTTTATGACTGATAAAATAGGATTATGATCTTTCAAAATAGCAGCAGCTTTTAAAACATCACTATGATTTTCATAAATCATTTGCTGGTCAAAAGCACTACCAGTCGTTTTATAATGTTCTTTACCCGCACGTCTTTGTTCCGGGGAGTATGAAGGAGATGTGAGCAGTAAACCTACCGTATCAGTTACTACCCTGGATAAAAAATTTGACATGCCCAGTATGGCAGGGTAAGCAATTTCTCTCAAAATTTTCTTGTCACCGGTAAATTCATAATAATCCCAAAACATTTTACTGGTCATGGCACCTGTGCCAGGCCCGGAGTGTACGCCTGGAGTGCTGATATTATAAGCGCTTGCACCTGTTCCGATGGTCCATCCATTATCGCCATCTTTTGAAAGACGAGCCGGATTATTTTTTTTTATGTATTGCGTGGCACCCTGGGTAGCAGCCTGGCGATAAGCAAGGTTATAATCAACAAAACTTTGAAACAACTCCGTTAAATTGGTATTGAAAACCGGCCAGTAATTCATCTGGATGTTGATGTTATGCCAGTATCCGCCAGTCCACGGCGCAATATCATATTGATTCCAGATGCCTTGAAGATTAGGCGGTAAGGTCCCTGGCCGCGAAGAGCATATCAGGAGGTAGCGGCCGTATTGAAAATATAATTCTTCAAGGTAATGATCTATCTTTCCCTGCCTGTAATTTTTTAGCAACAAGTCTGTAGTTAACATGGAAACCTCAGAACCAAGATCAAAATTCACTCTTCCAAACAAATTCTGATAATCTTTCCGATGACGATCCAGCAACTCTTCATAGCTTTTTACAGATGCTTTTTCGATGATCCCGCTTACTTTATCATTTGGTGAGCTGGTATCTATTAATTTCTTAAAGCTGGAATGTTCTAAAAAAATATGGCTATCCAGTGTATAGTTTGTGCCCACTGCCACTATTATCATCGCATCATCTGCATTTGTTACCGTTATCGTCCCATGATTGGAACCGACATCATTTGTTGCGCTGACTTTTCCCCCTGTTGCTATCACCTTAAACTTTCCGACGAACTTTATATTCAGATATTCGAGCTTGCCGGATAGAGTGATCAGTCCGTCATTCGCGATTACCAAGCCCTTTCGCCCGTTATTATTGGTTGCTGCTCCAAAATCTTTTTGATACGGGATCTCCGGGCGCACCCTGAACGTCAAACTTCCTTTCTGGCTGGCTGTTAATTTAATCACCATTACTTTGTCAGGATAGCTGGCAAAATATTCTCTTGAATACGTTATTCCATCCTGCCGATATGTTACACCAGACAAGCCATCATTCAGTTGCAGGCTGCGGGAATACTGTACAGGGCTGGCATGATTGAAATCGATGTACAATTCTGCAAAGTTGGTCAAACCAACCCCTCCGTACAGGCTTCTTGCAGCCAGTGAATTTTCTGTAATCTGAATTCTCTCCGTAGTTGTCCGACCAAATAACGAAGCACCCAAATAACCATTACCGATAGGCAGAGACCAGTTTTCCCATGCAGGATCGAGCGGGGTTGCCTCTACCAGAGCTTTTCTATTCAGTGAATCCAAATGAACGACCGGGAGCTCTGGGGCTGGTTTATCATACCATAATCGATACAACTTTTGAGTCTGCTGGGCAGATAGCGAAGTAATTGAAACGACCACAATAACAGATAAAAAGAGGAACTTAAATTTAGGAGAGGAAATCCGGATAACAGATTGAAATGCCATTTAATCTCTATTTGAAAAAAGGGGTTTGAAAAAAAGAAAAGTTAACAGCACCAGGGTTGGTAAACCACTAATTGGTTAACCAAATATACGTTTTTTTACTCTCTTAATTTCGCTGTTACCTGATTTCTGCTTCAGTTCCAAAGTTGCTATGGCCACCTCGGGATAGAACTGATCCTCTTAACAGGAAACAAAAAGGCGAAAAAACTGGCTCAGCGCCGGACAGGGAAAGCCCGGGTAATTAACGGATTGTGTGCTTTAGGAAAAATAAACAGCAGTTTAAAATCATCGTTTGCATCCAGGCTCCCATATTTAGCAGCTGCGGAGCCGGTAAAATAAAAAAGCTCCTGGAAAGGAGCCTTTAACAAATGAATTACGCAATCTAACATCCGCTACGCATGTAAAGTTGCATAGTGAAATTCGCACATATCATGGTTATAGGATAACACTATATGAGCAATTATTGATACTTTCACGCCATCTTTTGCCCGACTTACTTGTGATATGCTGCTTTAAAATAAACAGTAGCGTCTTGTCAACAGTAGCAGGGTATCGGGAGGAATAGAAGTTGCATCTTTCAAACAATCACCGTTCCGAACGCCAATTAGCAACGCGTCTTAGTTCAGTTACCTGAAACCAGCTTCGTTTCCAGCCAGTCTTTCCAAATATGCTTTACACAGGCATAACCCTTGTTTGCTTCACTTATTTTTTGCACCATCAGCTTTCCATTAGCCAGCGACTGATAGCCGTTTTCTAATTTAAAAATCAAATCGTTTGACCCAACCATCATTCTATTATCCATTTCTCTTGATATAATTGTTCGATCTACTTTTCCCAGGAGCTCTAATGTTGTCCTTGTGATTACATTGTTCCACCAGCCTTCGTAACAGTACATGGCGGCACTTCTTTCTCCAAAAGCATCAGTGGTTTGAAACTCGTAACACATACCTTGCTGCCCTTTGTAGGGTGACGAAGCGTTTATGGTGTAAGCCTTACGGGACAGGCTGCTATCTGTAACAACATGTACATACATCTTCTGATGTAAATCTTTATAAAGCCGCGTTGGGTGATAAGGTAACTGCGTACCGTTTACTAAACTTTGATAAGTAAAGGGCATTTTAACGCCCTTAGTAACACCTCCGCCGGCATCTTTACCGCCGTTTTCCAGCAAGGCTTTGCCAGCAGCTGTCCAGGCATCAATGATATTCTTAAACCTGTACTTTTTCAGTTGTGCCATATATTTGTCAAAACTGAAATCCTTTAGTATGTTGTCAACGGCATCTTTACCGCCGAAAAAATGAAAGCCGGCAATCATTATTCCAACATAACCTTCCTGATGGTTGGGGTTCCATGTTTTTCGCCAGTCGTAGGTTTGGTATAAATCGGTTGAGATTTGATTATAGAAATTTTGACAGTAATTACCTGCCACTACCAAACACTTCATCAAAAAGCTGAGTTGCTCCCGCTCTTTAATTTTCAATTTGTTCCATAGGGTTGAATTATATTTAATCAGTACCAATGCCTGCGCCAATGGATTATCGGCCCAACCTGCAATGGTACCGCGGCATGAGGGTTCGTTTCCGCCTGCCAATAACACTCGTAATTGCTGTATGATTCTATTGTGAACTGCCTGCACCGGAAAATTTTCAGTTGGACGGGCCCGGTATAAATAACTGGTAAAAGCCAGATAGTACAATGCTTTACCTGCTTCCAATGCATCGATATTCAATGAAGGAAAAAAATATTCTTTTCCTATGCCGCTATCATTTTTCCAACGAAGGTCTTTAGCTGTTAATGCAGCCTCCAGGGCGGTTGGCGAGTAGTATTCCTGGGCCAGACATGCATGTGCCCTTATGAAGACAAAGATCAACAGTAATATTATCCAATTCTTTTTCATTATACTGATTTAAGGCTTCGCCACCCAGGGTTAAACTAAAGCTGATGATGAATATGAATATTTTCAGGCATACCTGCACAAAAACTTCAGGCATTGATACCTGTAATTTATTGGCTGGTGTTCACCGGTGCCATCAGTCTCAATTCTGCAACCTGCAGTGCCTGGCCCGCTTTCTTTACAACATCGATTTTAACAAAGCGAGCCTTTACCTCATCAAAGCTTAAGACAGGCGGGCTGCCCAGCACACCCCTTCTCTGGAGTATCGTTCTCCATGCGTCGTTTGCACTTCCCCGAACACTAAGTTTAAGTCCATAGGAATGATTCCATTCAACGGTTTGTCCCTTCTCTGAAACCGATAGCGAGCTGATAGGCTTCGCGCTTCCAAAATCAACAAAAAGGCTACTGACACTGTCCTCCAACGCCGCCTCCCAGGCTGTTTCGCCCAGGTTGTCAAAAAGATTTGCGGGACTGTAGGAAGTATTCTTATTTTCTTTAAGTGCTGAGGAGGTCGTATTTTGTACAGTTGCTAAATTTTCCTGTCCATCAACAATCGGCAAATCAAAAGCAGTGCGGTCCAATTCCATTCGAACCACTGTGAATATCGGTTTGGTGCCACTTACGCGATCATGAAAACGGAGCGCAAGTTCCTTTCCCCTGCTACTCCATGATACCGGTTGTCCATCCAGTCTTTTTAATTCCCTGATCTTTGCAGGCAATAGTGGAAGGGTTAGCAGGGTATCCACTTTATCGGAGACAAACAAGTACACGAAATTTCCCTTACAAGTAGCCGCTCCCCATTCGCCATCGCGGTAAGGTCCTCCCCTGCTTTCATGTACTGCTTCTTTATTCGTCGTCATCCAATCGGCAAACTGCTGTAAGCGTTCGGCATCCGGTGGGTATAGATTACCATCCTCCATCGGTCCTACGTCCAGCAAATAATTGCCATCCCTTGAGATCGTATACACAAGGTTCCGAAGCAGATCCCGGAAAGGATACGGTGGCATGGGTTTATTGTAAACCCACCCACTTGGGTTTATGGCTTCACAGGTTTCCCAGGGGGCTTTTCGATCAAAAGGCCCTACCATTATTTCAAATGAAAGAAAGTCTTCTTTGACTGCTCCATGAATTCCGAGCATGATCTTCGGGTTCCGGGCATACACCCGGGCAGGCACTTCCCTGGTCAACCTCTTCCACTTATCCATGGGTACAGGTTCAATACCATCAAACCAAAGCACAGACACCGGGCCATAGTTGCCTGTCAGCTCGTCCAGCAAGCCCAGGTAAAAGCTGTTATAACGTTCATGGTTAACCGTATTATAGTCGGGATGCTTCCAGTCTTTTGGAGAAATCTGCCAGCCAAGGGCCAGGCCCTGGCGCCGGCAAGCTTCTGCAAAGAGTTTAGCCACATCTTTTCCATAGGGTGTTTTCATGATATTATAATCGGTCGCTTTTGTGTCGAACATACAAAAACCGTCATGATGCTTTGCCACAAACACAGTATAACGCATACCTGCCTGGTAAGCTAGTTTGAGCCATTTATCGGGATCGTAATGAACCGGGTTGAAGCTTCTATAAAATGTATCATACACGTTGGCAGGCACGTCTCCATGAGGATTGAGCGCGCTTTTCCGTCCATGCGAATGCGAATGAGCAAGACCCTTTCCCGACGATGGTCCCCAGTGCACAAACAGACCCATTCGCAGGTCGCGCCATTGCCGGAAAGCTTCCTGTTGATTTCTTTGCTGCGACAATAGAGCACCCGGCGTCAGAGCCAAGAAAACGAGGGCAAAAAGACCCGTAATACAACGCATAAAGAGATTTTTATCTGACTAAAACAGCTAAAGACTGATTACGAAGTGCAGGAACAATAACCGGGTTAACCCTATGTGAAAACACCGTGGTACAAATGAATGTTAGCCGGCCCTCTCTTTTAGTGTACTACTCTCAAAGACTGAATGTAATGTAGCCACCCTTAAAGCCGGCAGCAGGATTCGGGCTTACGGCAACCGTGAGGTATTGTTTTTCGTCTATCGAATAGGTACAAGGTATAGCATTGGCCGCTCCAGGCAGTTCCGTTTCCCAGAGTACGGCGCCCGTTTCCTGGTCAAACGCCCTCAACTTGCGGTCGCCGGTGGCTCCAATGAAGATAAGGCCGCTTGCCGTGGCAATGCCTCCGCCCCTGTTGTACATCCCTGAGTTCTTAATACCTTTCTTCGCCAGCCGGCTGTCTTCTCCAAGAGGTACCTGCCATCTAATTTCACCACTGTTCAGATCAATAGCGTTCAGTGTACCAAAAGGCGGCTTTATAAGAGGTATCTTACCGGAATCAACAAAAAAATCATAGCCTGAAAACCCATACGGCTCTTCGCTCCCGCTTTCTTCATCTCCTTTCTTTGCCTTTAGCGCGGATGCGGGAGACGTGTTTTTCAGATACGCAACAATGTTATCAATCTGCTTCTGCGGTAAGTGTTGGAAAGAAGGCATCGGTTCCGCCCCTTTCTTTACAACACTTGCAATTTTAGCCGCTGAATATAGTTGTACTTTTTCGCTGATATCCGGGCCTGAAGTCGTGCCCTTCTGATCCTTTCCATGACAGGAGCTGCAATTGAGCTGAAACAAAGTTTCACCATCCAGCACGTTATTGGCAGCTAATTTTTTCAGGTCTTTAATTTGTAAGAACCCGGGAAGATCCGTTGCATTAACGAACAATACACCGCTTGATGGATTGTAGGATGCCCCGCCCCAGTTTGCGCCACCATGGGCAGCAGGCACAATAACAGAACCATTTAAATCAGGTGGAACATAAACATCAGTGCTGTACTTATCCACCTTTAGCCGGTCAGTTACATATCTGAGAGCTGCTGAATCAAGTGATTCATAAAACTCCCGTTGATACCCCTGCCGGGTAAAAGGTGCGGGCCTGGTGGGTATGGGCTGCGTAGGCCAGGGTTTTTCTCCAGGCATCGGGCTTACTGTACTCACCGGCCTTTCCTCAATAGGAAACAAAGGATCTCCGTTGTCGCGGTCAAATAAAAAAACATAACCCATTTTGGTTACCAGGGCTACGGCATCTTTTTTCTTACCCTGATGGGTAACCGTAACAAGATTTGGCGGAGATCCGTTATCACGGTCCCATAGATCATGATGGGTGGTCTGAAAATGCCAGAGCCGTTTACCAGTTTTGGCATCAAGGGCCAGGAGGCAATTTGCAAATAAATTCTGCCCTTCACGATCGGCACCATAAAAATCAAATGATGGAGACGCAGTGGGCACATAAACAATACCCCGCTTCTCATCCAGCGCCATTCCGCCCCAGCAATTGGCTCCGCCATTTTTTGTTCGGGCCGTCGCGGGCCAGGTCTCATACCCATATTCGCCTTTCAATGGTATGGTATGAAAAATCCATTCGAGCTTTCCGGTATTCACGTTGAACGCTCTTATATCACCGGATACAGAGGGTAATTCATCCGGCACTTTACAACCGACGATATACAGATCTTTAAATATAACACCAGGTGCATTATTGGTTACCGCTACCCGTTTGCGCATTGCGGTGTCCAACGAAAGACCGGTATAAAAATCAACCCTGCCCCCGTTACCAAAACTTTTGATAAGGCTGCCGTCTTCGGCACTGATCGAATAGAGCGTCGCACCATAAACAAAAAGAAGGACGTCAGGACCATCCTCAACTTCATGATAGGTTAATCCCCTCGTCCATGTGTTGATGTCAGTACTGTCCGGAACAAAGGACCAGAGTAGCTCACCTGAGTCCGGGTCTAAAGCAACCAACTTTTTTGAAGGCATAAACGCAAACATTCTGCTCTTTACCACAAGGGGATTAAAAAGAATACTCGTGCCGATTGTGCTGGTATCCTGGTACTGCCAGACTTGTTTTAGCTGGCTGACATTTTTTTTGGTTATCTGTTCGAGTGATGAGAATTTGTTTTGGGAAAGATCTCCTCCATAGTGCCGCCACTCCTGGCGTTTGGATGCTAACCGGTCGTGGCAAGCGAAACCAATGAATACTAAAGCAAAAATGATGGTGACGGTTACGATACGTTCAAGACCTTTATCTTTTATTATTTTCATGTTACGCCAGGTAGTTAATTTATCCAAACAGTAGTTTTCAAACAGTAGTTACTTTACGCAAACAGCAGCTTTATGTTTTGCAAACAGTAGCTTTATGTTTTGCAAACAGTAGTTCTATATAATTCAATCAGTAGTTTCATTTTATTGAAACAATAGTTTATTATTTGTTGATCATTTGCAGTTGCTGTTTATAAGTCTGCCACTGCCTTATGCTGGTCTGGACTAGTTGCGCCTTGTTGCTTTTTATATTATAACATTGGATCGCGACGGGCACCTTCATCTTTAAATCAACCAGTGCATAACGAAGCAATCCGTAGGTATCAAAATCTCCGCTGCCCAACGGCAGTATATAATCTTCCCATATCACCGGCTTTTGGCTTACAACATTGTTGGCGCCGTTTATGATGATCATTTTGATATGGGGCGCGGCGGTTTTCAACTGGGTTTGGAGGGTTGCACGTTCCTCGCTGTTGGTCGTCGCTAACCAATGACAGAGGTTAAATGACACACCAAGGTTACTCTTATTCACCTGCCGCGCCAGGGCAACGGCATGATCAAAACGTTCGACATAAAAAAAACGGTGTGGATAAATGGCTACCTGAAGGCCAGCACTTTCTGCCCAGCCGGCAAGGTCCCTTAGCAAACGAATTACTAAGGTATCAGCGCCATGGGTGCCTGCGGGATTTGCCTTTGTATTGGGTATGTAAGGTGCCAGGATGAATTTCGTTCCCTTCAACTGACGGATATATCCGGGAAGACCCGGGTCAATATAAGGGGTATCCAGATTTAGTTTAAAGTAAAAATAACCCGCCTTTACCCCGGTTGTCTTTATCGCTTCATACATGGATTCAAAACTCTCCAGGCCGCTGATCTCAATCCCATCAAAACCAGCTTGTTTTACGTAACCCACTTGTTTGTCGGGAGTATTGTATACGGAGTCTCCTTTTATCATGTTATGTAACGCATACACAGGATTTCGCAATGCCTGGGCAGCGCATGCAACGACACTAAAGAGAAGCAGTTGACAAACAATTGTTTTTTTCATTGAAGATCATTTTCTCATTCTTCAGAGATAAGGTTCTCTGCTCATTTTTTTCCTATAATCCGAGGGTGACATTCCTTTGATTTCCCGAAATTGGCGACAGAAATTTGCCCAGTTATTGTAGCCGGATTCAGCGCAGATAGCGGATATCGGCCTTTGGCTTTTCGCCAATTGTTTGCATGCCTTTGCAATGCGCACTTCTTTGAGAAATTGGATATAGCTTTTCTTCGTATTTTTTTTGAAGAACCGCATAAACGTAGAAACACTCATGTTCAACAGCGTAGCCACCTGTTCCACTTTAATCTCTTCCTGCAGGTTGGCGAACGTGTACTCAAAAATTTTTCCTATCGCTCCCTCCGCTTCCCTGTGAATGGTGCCGCCTGATAGTGTCAGGTAGCTTCGATTCTTACGATTCTCCGCGATATGATGCAAACAATCAAAAAGAAGTCGAAAATAATGGTAGCCTTCTGAAGCTTCCATGGTCCGGATACTTTCGGAAAGGAAGCTTTTTGATGTCCCTGTTATTTGAACCCCTCTTGCTGACTGGGTTAGCAACTGCCGGATACTTTGCAGTTCGGGAAGCGACCAAAACTGATCTCCGAAAACCGACTCGCGAAATTGGATGACGATAGCACTTCCTATTGTATTTTCCTCTTTTTTTCTGAACCAGTGTGGTAAGTTTGAACCCAAAAAAAATATATCACCCTCCTCATAGTCCCCGATATAGTCGCCCACCAGGACATTCCCGGAGCCTTCTGTCATTAAGACGAGTTCGTATTCTACATGATAATGCCAGGGCGTTTCAAAATCAGGAGTACGATAGGTTCTGCAAACAAAGGAGGTATTCTCTTTTAAGGGCAGTTTTTGCAAAAGGTCTTTCAATTGCGAAAATTTAAAAGAAACGTAAAAAGGATACAGATACTACGGAATGTTCGGACACTACTGAACGGGGCCGCGTCCAGACAACGAAAATGAATGTTAATGCCCGGCAAATCTTATTTCTTCCAATGACTTACCTTTTGTTTCCGTTAGAAAGATAAAAGAAAAAACCAGCTGCGCGCCAGACATCAGCGTTAAAAAGGCAAAGGTACCTCCACCGCCGATTGTTGAAACTAACCACGGAAAAAGAAATACGACAAGAAAATTTGCCGACCAATTGGTGAGTGCGGAAAGCGACATCGCCTTTCCCCTGATGGCATTGGGAAAAATCTCTGCGACCAATGTCCAAAAAGCAGTACCAATACAAGTAGCAAAAAATGCCACATAAACCAACAGTAATACGAGCACCTTTGTACCCTCAAACTGATTCGTGAATTGCATATAGGTTAAGGCCCCCAAAGAGCTGGTCATCCCCGCCGAACCAAACAGATACAAGAATTTTCTTCCAACCCGGTCTATAATTGCCACTCCCAACAGCGTAAATAAGACAAAACAAATTCCAATGCCAAACGTCGAAAATAAAGCTGCGTCGATTTGCCAGCCGGCCGACTGAAGTATCCTTGGCGCGTAGTCTACAACCGTGTTGACACCCGACAGCTGTACCAGTATAGCCAGGGTGATTCCTGCCAGCAGTAATTTCTTTTCTGCACCGTCTTTCCAATTCAGGTTCCGCACAGCCTTCTCCCGTTCTCCCCCTAATAACTTCGCTAAAGCGGCCTTTCCTCCTTCTTTGCCGTATAACTTTTCAATGATGCCTTTTGCTTCCACGGTTCGACCCTTTAATAAAAGCCATCTTGGACTTTCAGGAACATATAACAGTAAACACCAAAAAGCTATGGAAGGCACTACACCGGAAATAAACATCCATCGCCAGTTCCAGCTACCGATATCGTGCAGGAGGTAACTAACCAGGTAAGAAAGCACTATTCCGATGGTGATAGCCAGTTGGTATAACGACACGATCTTACCTCTTTGCCCGGAGGGAGCACTCTCCGACAAGTACATGGGCGATAAAACGGAAACAGCACCCACTGAAACGCCACCCAGGAACCGGAATATAATAAACAAGCTAAAGTTTGGAGCCAGTCCTGTGGACAGCGAAGTGACGCCGAAAAGGAGTGCGATATATAATAGAACTTTCCTTCTTCCCCAGTTATCGGCTAGCTTTCCAGCCATGGCTGCCCCTAATACAGCTCCCAGCAAAAGCGAGCTGGCGCTCCATCCTACTTCCCATTCGTTCAGCTTAAAGTGTTGTTCAAGGAAAGGGATCGCCCCACCAATGATTCCTACATCAAATCCGAACATCAGTCCGCCCAGCGAAACAGCAAAGCCAATAAGGAAAGCGTTTTTCATTACTTCACCTTTAAGGTAATTTCACTCTCCTTGTTTAAAAAGTCTGCGCTTTCTACTTTGCGCGAACCGCTTTTCAATAATGCCTCATCCCCGACCATTGCTATGGGTTCGATGCACGACAGGTGCTTTTCACGGAAAGGAACGTTATAACTCAGGTTGTACGCCGAGATTACAGACCAGCGTGGTTTGTCTGAACGGTTGGCATCAGAGCGGTGGAGGATATTGGCGTGAAAGAACAATACATCCCCGGGTTGAAGCTCCACGTAGACAAGTTCCGACGTCTTTTCTGCCTCACGCACAAAGTCAGGATCTGCACCTTGTTGCTCGCCGATGAGATTGTGTTCAAAGCGTTGCATTTTGTGGGTGCCTTTCAATACCTGCAAACATCCGTTTTGGATCGTGGCTTCCGTAAGAGCTACCATTACGGAGATCATTGCTTCGGGATAGAGAAAACCATTTTTGTACCAATAGCCGTAATCCTGGTGCCATTCCCAGGCCCCGCCTGTCTGGGGCTCTTTTTGCATGATCTTGCTGTGAAAATGACAGACATCGCCCTGTTTTCCCAATAAAGACTCTACCGCCTTTACCAGTCTTTCCGACCGGGACATAAGCCCGAAAGAATCATCACCCGGAGTAAACCAAAGGGTAAGTTTGGTTCGTTTACCTTCCTGATCCACCAGGTCAAAGGCATTCTGGGTAACCGAGTCATCCGTGGCCAGGCGGTGCAAAAGATCAATTTCATCTTTGCTGAACAAGCCTTTTTTTACTAAAAAGCCATCGCGGTGGTATTGGTCCAGCTCTGCTCCTGTCAGTTGCGCAGTCATCTTAATTCAATTTTATTGTTGAGTGTATAGTTCAGCTTTTTGACTCATGATGCGCTCACGGCTGAACAATGTTTTGCCACCTGGGTCACAGAAAAGCATTGTTTTCGAAGAGCAAGGCATCTTTTATTATGCGCTCCGGGCAAGCCTCTGCACCAGGGCCCGACGATCCACAAAGGGAATCGCCAGAGCCTCATAAAACTAAGGGGACTTTGGTAGGCGCTGATGACTTATCTCAGCGTTCTTTTATACTATTTGGGCAATATAAAGGAAGGGAATGCGGATGTCTGTCAGAGGACAAAAAAGGATCAGTATTCGTCGAGTTCTAATCTTGTTGATGCTGGTGAGGAAGTTTATTCTGTCTCTGCCTACTCGTCGTCAAGATAACTTCCATATAAAAAATAAAAAGTTTTAGTTTTATTTAGAAATGTTTCATTACTTTATTGTTAAATTTCAAAAATTAACGTTTGTTTGACAAAATGGCTGACAAGACACCTACTTATAAACGCCTGATTCTTAAAGAACTATATTTTTCAAAAAGCGCTTCTTGCGCCATGCTGAGTTCCAGGATAAATAAGAGCTTAATGCTGACAACAAAGATTTTGAATGAACTCATAGAGGATGGTTCGGTGATCGAAACCGGGCTTGCACCGTCAAGTGGCGGTAGGCGGCCGGTAATGTATTCGGTAAAGCCGGATGTGATGAATATTGTTGCTGTAGCAATGGATCAGCGGGTGACCCGTATTTCGATAGTAAACATGGATCAGCAGAAGGTTCAGCCTGTTGTTTCTTTTTCACTGCACCTTGCTGATAATCAAAAGGCACTCTCCATTCTTGTAAAAAAAATCAAAGAGGTTATAGAAATGTCGGGTTTACCACCAGAGAAACTGGTTGGGATTGGCATTGCGATGCCTGGTTTTGTAGACGTCAGCGAAGGTGTTAACTATTCATTCCTGGACGCGAAGGGCACCTCGATTACTGAATTTGTTTGTCAACAAACAGGGTTGCCGGTTTATATCGATAATGATTCGAGCATGATTGCCCTGGCTGAACTTCGCTTCGGTGCAGCGATGACCAAGAAGAATGCCATGGTGTTGAATATAAACTGGGGGATCGGACTCGGACTTATTTTAAACAGGGAGCTGTTTCGTGGGTATAACGGATTTGCAGGTGAATTCAGTCACATTCCGTTATTCACCAACAACAAACCCTGCAGTTGCGGGAAGTTCGGTTGCCTGGAAACGGAAGCTTCATTATTAGTGGTCGCCGAAAAGGCACAGCAAGCGTTGCGGAATGGGCAAATGTCAATACTGAAACAATATACCGAAGATCATTTGGAAGAATCCAGCGAGGATATCCTGGTATCAGCAACCAAAGGTGACAGGCTGTCGATCGAGCTTTTGTCTGAAGCGGGGTATCATATAGGCAGGGGACTGGCGATACTCATACATATCTTAAATCCGGAATCGATTATTTTAAGCGGACGTGGATCAATGGCGGGGAAAGTGTGGCAGGCACCCATACAGCAGGCATTGAACGAACATTGTATTCCGAGGCTGGCAGCAAATACCGCCATCGAAATATCTAACCTGGGCTTTGATGCAGAACTTATCGGTGCTGCTGCACTGGTCATGGAAAACATAGAAACCGATGGTCGTTCAACAAATAGAAATGAAGCGGGGATGGAAATAGCCCACGATTTATTTTAACCGTAAATGCTATCGATTATTATTACTATAAACAAACAAACCAAAACTACACTGTAATGAAAAGACCCATTATCAGATTACTTCTTTTCGTTCTGATAAGCACCTGGACAACTTTTGCCATGGCGCAGGACAAAAAGACTATTACCGGGACTGTCAGAGATAGTTCCGGAGCTTCCTTATCGGGAGTTTCTTTCCTTGTCAAAGGAACTAAAACTGCCGGCACTACAGATGCGAACGGCAACTTTCGTGTATCAGTAGCCGGAACAGGACAAACCCTTGTTTTTTCGTCAATTGGATTTCTGACCCAGGAAGTTGCAGTAGGCTCCGGGGAGAACATGGTTGTTGTACTGGAGAATAATTCTGCTGAACTCAATGAAGTGGTTGTAACGGGTTTCGGTGTAAAAAGCCAGACGCGTAAACTTCCGTTTGCCGTCCAATCTGTTCCGGGCGAAGAACTTGTACGGGCAAATACTGCAAACGTAGTAAACGCACTCCAGGGTAAGGTTGCCGGTGTAATGATAAACCAGGGTTCTGGTGGACCTACATCGAGTTCAAGAATCCGGATCCGGGGTAATACTTCGCTGAGTGGAAACACACAACCCTTATTTGTAATCGATGGGGTATTGATTGAGCCAGGAGTTACCGGTGCCGATTCATGGGGAGCGGCTTCTGACTTCGGTAATGACATCAAAAACCTTAACCCTGACGACTACGAATCCCTTACTGTATTAAAAGGAAGTGCAGCAAGCGCATTATATGGATCTAAAGCACAGAATGGGGTAATACTTATCACTACAAAAAAAGGTAAGGGACGGAAAGGACTTGGTGTTAATTTCAGTCATACACAAAGTTTTGACCAGGCCTACCGGGTGATGGATGTGCAAAATGTTTTCGGGGCAGGTATCGTGGATACTTTCGCTATTGACAGGGCCACCGGGCAAAGCATAGTTGATCCGACAAATTATATATTCAGCTATGGTCCGAAATTCCAGGGTCAGCAGGTACGTGATCTGGATGGCTCAATGATTTCATGGAATCCGAATCCGGATAACATTCTTGAACCTTATCAAACGGGCCGTTTTATCAATACCAATGTGGCAGTTGAAGGGGGAAATGAAAGAACAACTTTTCGTTTTTCATATACCAACACACAAAGCAATAGTGTAGTACCAAATAATAAGTTAATAAGAAACAACTTCAATCTTCGCGCAACACAAAAACTGTCCAACGTATTTAACCTGGATGCATCAGTAAATTATGTTGCTTCGAAAGGTCTTAACCCATTGAGACAAGGTGGAAACGAAAACCCGGTTTTCGGACTTGTTTATGGTTTGCCCAGGAGCTATGACGCTTCTAAGTATAGCCAGATGTATATAGATACTGCCAGGGGTGGCCGCCGCCAGGATGCGACCAACTACTATGGATCATCCGGTCTTTGGTGGAATCTTTATGAGCAGAATCGTCAGCAAAGAGAACAGAATTTCAGAGCAAATGTCGACCTGACTGCGAATGTTACTCCATGGTTAAACTTCCTGGTCAGAGGTAACATAAATAATTCCAACCTGGTTAACGAAGAGAAGCTTCCAGGCCAGGGTGTGAATTATACTGGTGGTGAATATAGCATCTACAGCCGCGAACAGAGAACTATGCGTTTACAGGGGCTGGCTACCGCCACAAAAGCGTTTGGGGAGTTTGAAGGATCATTAACTGCCGGGGGCGAGACATACCGCGACCTTGGTGGAACCGGGGTAGCTTTGAGAACGGATGGCGGATTAAAAATACCCTTGCAGTATATCATCGCGAATTCTGTAAATTCTCCGGTTATAAATACCGACAGAACAATCAATCTTCCGAGATTCCGCACCGATGCGATCTATTTATACGGTGATGCTACCTGGAGAAATATGCTGACCGTCAATTTCAGTGCACGGAATGACTGGAATTCATCACTAACATATCCGCGTACAGGTGGTGGTGACTATTCATTCTTTTATCCTGCAGTTGGATTGTCATGGATATTTACTGAATTATTAACAGGCAGCGAAAAATTGGATTTCCTCTCTTTTGGTAAACTCAGGGCAAGTTATGGTCACACCGGTGCAGCCACCAATCCTTATTATACCAGCAGGGGATATTATGGTTTGCTGGGTAACTATCGTAGTGTAGCTGATGGCGATATTTCTTACTACGGGTATCCTGAAAATCTGTTACCAAACCCGGATGTAAAGAATGAGCTGACAAAAGAAATAGAAGTCGGTGCTGATATCCGGTTTTTCAATAACCGCCTGGGTGTTGACTTCACTTACTACAAGAAAAATACCTACAACCAGTTTCTCTCATTTGCCACTCCATCAGAAAGCGGTGTGAGTAACCGACTTTTTAATGGTGGAAATATCCAGAACCAGGGTATTGAAATTTTGATTTCTGCAACCCCGGTCAAAACAAAAAACTTCGAATGGACCACCCTGATCAACTATTCCAGGAACAGGAACAAGATTATTTCTTTAATTGAGGGTGTGGATTATTATGAGCTCAGCCTGGCTTTCGGTGCCGATGTAAAATCTATCGCCCGCGCCGGGAGAGATTATGGTACAATAATAAGTGGTTATTCTTATTCAACTTACCAGGCTAAAGATGCGCAGGGTAAACCGATCGATCACGTGAACAATGGCAAGAAGATGATCCTCACGAACGGTGCTTACAGAAGGAGTAGTGATGCGGGACAGGGTGAAAAAGAATTAGGTACGGCCATGGAAAGATATCTGGCCTCTAACATTAATACGTTCCGGTACAAAGACTTCACGTTAGGATTCCAGTTGGATGCGAAAATCGGGGGTATGATGGCTTCTGCCACTCACCAATATGGTTCAACTTACGGATCATTTGAAAGTACTCTTTTTGGTCGTTCAGCTGAGTATGGTGGTTTGAAAAGAAATGTCTATGCTACAGGTGGTACCGGAGTTGTTACTTCATCATTCAATGATGGTATTGTTCCCGAGGGCGTGTTCCCTGATGCGACTTCCTATGTTTCGCCAAAAGATGGTAAAACCTATAATTTAAGTGGGATGACTTACCAGGAGGCCTATGACAAGGGAATTATTGAACCGGTAAGTGCCCGTTTATATTATGCCCGTCTCACACAATGGTCAACTGGTATACGTGAGTATTCTGTTTTTGAAAATTCATGGGTAGCGGTACGTGAAATTTCATTGGGTTATAACCTTCCTAAAAAATGGGCTGGTAAAGCACATATGAATTCGCTTCGTGTTAACGTGGTTGCACGCAACCTGGGATACCTTTATACCACAACAAAAGACGGTGTGAATCCAGAAGGGCTGTTGAGTAATCGTCCGGGTGAATTCGCTGAATATGGTGGCCTGCCTTATGTCAGAAGTTTAGGTGTAACAGTAAACGCAGGATTTTAATCAAAACTTAAGCAGCAAAATGAAAAATTATTCAAAGTATATATTAGTCCTGGGCCTACTGGTAGTGGGCACAGCTGCCTGCAAGAAAGAAGCCTTTGTTGAGGTAAATACGGATCCAAGGACCTTGTATTCTATTCAGCCAAAAGAACAGTTTCTTAATGCTATTGTTAAAATTCACGGTACAGATTTCGAATGGTACTATGATAATTACAGGAGGATGATGCCCTGGATGCAGTATCTCACTCCGCAAAATGGTAATGCCGTTTCCTTTCTCCAAGATATCGGTAATTTCAATCAGCGCTACGGAGTTTTCTATAACAACGTAGGTAATGCATTGGAAGACGTAATTGAAATGATCGAATCATCTCCGGAAGCAGCTTCAATGGAATACATGAAGCAGATCGCAATTATCGTTCAGGCCCAATATGCATTTTATGTGTCGGAGATAAACGGAAGTCTTGCTTACAGCCAGGCTTTCCGGGCGCGTTATGAAAATTTGCTGACACCGGAATATGATACCCAGGAACAATTGTTCACACTGGTTGACCAGGAAGTAAAAAATGCTATTACGGTTTTAAAAACACCGCAGCCGGTCACCCAGGAAAGTTATGGTACGCATGATCAGTATTATAAAGGCAACTTTGCGCAGTGGATCAAGGCAGCAAATGCACTTCGTTTGAGGATGGCAACCAGGCTTGAAAAACGCAATCCGCAAAGGATGAAAGCCATCGCGCTGGAAGTGCTTGCTGATGCAGGAAATCTCATGACAAGCAATGCCGACAACTGGGCTTTCACTACGCCTGCAGCTTTCTCTTCAGGTGGTAACTGGAACCCGGAAATTCAAAGAGCCCCTAAGCCAACTGTCGATTTCATGTTTCTCAAATCTGATCCCAGGCTTAGACTTTATTATGCCCAGAACAATTATTCCCAGGAGAATTTTAACCTGGCAAAGGCGCAGGGAAAACTTCCCCCAACTGCTGTGTTTAATCCAAGAAGATTTGTCGGAAGTTTCACCAGCCCAGATCAGTCTGCAGACCCGGCAAATGCAACATACTACAATCTTACCCGTACTATTAATGTGAATGGAACGACCACTACGCTGGATACACTTTCGCAGATTCAACGCCGGCTGTTTTATCCTTCTTTCAACGGCGGTACCGGCACACATTTTTTCCCGGTTATCACTTATTCCGAGTTTGCTCTTACCAGGGCTGAACTTGCCGCAAAAGGGGTGACTACAGAAAATGCTGAAACGCTGTATAACGAAGGTGTGCGTGCTTCTATTACATTATATAATACAATAGCACAGTCAGCCCAGATTACTGAATATGTGGCTGTGACAACACCTGAAATCGACGCCTACCTTCAGCAACCGGACATTAAATATAATGCTGCAAAGGGTGTGGAGCAGGCAGTAGTACAGGCTTACCTGCATTTTTACAAACAACCGAACGAAAGCTGGTCATTGTGGAAGAGAACAGGCATGCCGAATGAGACAACATTGCTATCCCTGCCGCAGTTTCGCGCCAATGGCGTAATTCAGCCCCTTCCAAGAAGGGCACAGGTTAAAAATCCTTCTATTACATCGCTGAATTATGAGAATGAAAAAGCAGCTCTTGATGCAATGGCCAGCGGTGAAGGTTTCGGTCAGGGTCCAAGTGATATGTTTGGCCGCGTCTGGTGGGACAAGCCTTAGATTCATGTGACCAAAAAGAAACAAGCCGGTCCAGGCTGAACACTTAAAAATTACTTTTTTATATTGGAAACTTCGGGTGTTCATTCACCTGAAGTTTCTTATTTTAGCAATGATTGGATGCGGTTCATATTTGTGATATTAAGTATTGGTCTTTCCGTTGGTATATCAGCCCAGGAGGTCATCAGGACCGCCAGCTTTTGCGATACGGGCTTGCTTCGTCATCTTGAGTTGCAGGTGTCAAATGGATCAATACAACCAGTTGTGGCCAGTAATCTTCCTTTAAACATACTTGTGTTCCTCTCACCTGAATGTCCTCTTTCTATCAATTATACAAAAACGCTGAACGAACTGGCAACAGACTTCAAGGGCCAGGTGAATTTGATAGGAATTATCCCGGGCAGAAGTTATCTTCTGCCACAGGTAGATAGTTTTGTGAAGGACTATAAACTCAAATTCAAAGTCTTTATTGATACCGGAAAAAAAGTTACAAAAACAGTAGATGCAACAGTAACACCTGAAGTAGTATTGTTTCAGGATAATGGCAGGATAGTTTATCGGGGCGCAATTGATGATTGGGCAGTAGCGCCGGGAAAAAACAGGCGAAAGGCATCTAATCATTATCTCATCAGGGCAATTGAATCCTCTCTCCGGGATAAGCAGGCATTATTAAGTAACACCAGGCCGGTAGGTTGCCTGATAAATAACTACTAAACTTATCTAAAGCATGAAATTGCTGAACACGATACTGTTTTCAATTTTTTTTTGTGTCAATGCAGTTGCGCAAACTCCCACATTTCATAAAGACATTTCACCGATTATCCAGGCAAGATGTACACCCTGTCATAAACCCGGGGAAGCAGCGCCTTTTTCTCTTATTACCTATACAGATGTTTCAAAACGTGCCACATTCATAAAGGATGTAGTTACCAGTGGATTTATGCCTCCCTGGAAACCTGATAATTCCTATGTACATTTTGCGAATGACCGCTCATTATCAAAAGAAGAAATAAATATTATCAGCAAATGGGTTGACGCCGGCGCCCCTGAAGGCAAAGCGATCGCTAATACTGTTAAGGAAAAGCCTGTACTGGCAGGAACTTCTTATTATCGCAAACCGGATCTTTCTTTAAAACCAAAAAGCTTTTTAGTTAAAGGGGACAACCTTGAGCGGTTCATTGTGTATAAAATTCCATTTGAATTACCCGATTCTGCGAATGTGGAAGCAATTGAATTTTTCAGCTCCGATAAAAAACTTATCCATCATTCAAATTTTGCTATACATCCTGTTGACACTTCTATAGATATCAACCGCGGACCAGAATTTATTAATCTCACAGAACAAAGCCGCATACTATACAATCAATACATGCCTTATAAAAAAAGCATGACCTATTACGGGGGATGGATACCGGGTACTTCGTTTGAAAATTACCCGGAAGGTATCGGTTGGGTAATGCCCAAAAGAGGTGTAATCCTGCTTACTGTACATTATGGACCCGGAGTAAAGGATGTTGAAATTGAAAACGGTGTCAATTTCTTCTTTACCCCAAGGCAGATTGAAAGAAAAATAAAAGTTATCAGTATTGGCTCAGGAGGAGTTGGTGAAGACCGCATCCAGCCCAGGTTCACATTTATACCTGCCAACAAGATCAGCCATTTTAGTTTGCGCGTTGATAACAGGTCAGAAACCATTTCTGTTTTATACCTATGGCCCCATATGCATTTGCTGGGAAAAACCTTCAGGTCATTTGCCGTCTCACCATCTTTTGATACGATCCCTCTGGTTCATATTCCACAATGGGACTTCCGCTGGCAGGAAATCTATCGTCTGAAGAGCCTGTTGAAAATTCCACAAAATTCTACCATCGAACTTGAGTGTGATTATGACAACACTGCACAAAATCCTTTCAATCCTAATTCTCCACCTGAGGGCGTTTATTCCTGGGGAGATATGAAGACCAACGAAGAAATGATGACCATGGTAATCGTTTTTCTCTCCTATATGGAAGGTGACGAGAAAAAAGATCTTGTTTTCAAAAAGTATGATCATTGAAAAAGATTCTTAGTCTTATTTTTCTTATTGTTTCTGCATGCACGTTAACGGCACAACAAAAATCATTGCCGCTGTTTACGAAACTAGCACCATCAGCCACGGGAATCATATTTACAAATATGATCAGGGAAGATGATTCACTTCATATCATGAAATATGAGTATTTATATAACGGCCATGGAGCTGGTATCGGTGATTTTAATAATGATGGCCTGCCAGATGTTTTCATATCCGGCAACACTGTGGCATCCAAACTTTATCTCAATACTGGCAAACTACATTTCGAAGATGTAACTTCCAGGGCTGGGTTAACCCATAAAAATACATGGGCAACCGGGGTTAGCATTGCAGACGTAAACGGTGACGGACTGCAGGATATCTACGTGTCCCATTCAGGAGCTTTCCAGGATCCTGCAAAACTTGCCAATGAGTTATGGATAAACCAGGGTGTCACCAATGGCGTTCCTTCATTTAAGGATGAGGCTTTAGCATATGGTCTCGATGCGCCGGGAACTCAATCTACACAGGCGCTGTTCCTCGATTATGATCTTGATGGTGACCTTGACATGTTTTTACTTAATCATTCGAATCACACATATAATCCATTTCTGAATACGCGGAAAATCCGCTCTGAACCCAATTTGAAATTTGGTAACCGGTTATTCAGAAACGACAAAAAGGGAGCTGTGACGAGTTTTACCGATGTAACACGGGAGGCAGGAATAGTAAACAATGCGCTGAACTTCGGATTAAGTGTAAATGCTTCTGACATTAACGGTGATGGCTATCCTGATATTTATACTACCAGCGATTACACAGAAAAAGACTGTTTATATCTTAATAATGGCAATGGAACATTTACGGAAAAAATAGAGCAATCTGTCGCCCATATGTCAAAATACAGTATGGGCAGTGACATAGCCGATTATAATAACGATGGACGGGTCGATATTCTCACCCTGGACATGCTGCCGGCTGATAATTACCGGCAGAAATTATTAAAAGGTCCCGATGAGTATGATCAATATCATATGCTTGCTGACAGCGGATATTATTATCAGCAGATGCGGAATATGTTACAATTAAACCAGGGCTCCGATCGCAATGGGAATCTCGTATTTTCAGAGATCGGCCAACTCGCAGGAATCTCGAATACAGACTGGAGCTGGGCCGGTTTGTTTGCTGACTTTGATAACGATGGATGGAAAGATCTTTTTGTTACCAATGGCTACCTGCGTGATTTCACTAATCTTGACTTTCTTAAATATTCGGTTTCTGAGGAACAACTCCGGGAAGCAAAAAAAGGAAATTTTGATTTCAAAACTTTCAACCTGGTAAAAAAGATGCCGTCTAATAAACTTGGCAGTTATTTATTTCGCAACCGGGGAGACCTGACATTTGAAGATAGCAGCCAACGTTGGGGAATAAACGAACCCGCCGTCTCGAACGGTGCGGCCTACGCAGACTTCGACAATGACGGCGATCTCGATCTTATCGTTTGTCGCAACAACGAACCTGTAGCCCTCTATGATAACAACGCTGAGAAATCAAACAAAGGGAATTATCTGAAATTGGTATTAAAAGGTAAAGGGGACAACACAGCTGCATTCGGCGCTAAAGTACAGGTGTATACAAAAAGCTTAATGCAGCTCCAGGAACTTTATCCTGTAAGGGGATACCAATCTTCGGTGTCTACTTCTCTGCATTTTGGTCTTGGGAAGGCTGCGTTTGCTGATAGCATAAAAGTTACCTGGCCCGATGGTAGCATAAGCATTAAGTATCATGAGCCAGGCAACCGGGCGATTGTTTTTGACTATGTGAATGCCTCTCCTGGGAATAACTTAACCGGAAACCGGGGCAGCAGCCTTGTTTACAAAGCTGGTGTACAATCCATACCAGGTTCAGATAAAAGCTTTGTTGATATTACAGCCGGTACAGGAATAAAGTTTGTTCATAAAGAAAATCAATTTGTTGATTTTAAAGGGGAAGTATTGTTGCCCTATCAGCTATCCCGTTCCGGACCTGCGTTGGCTTCGGCAGATGTTAACGGTGATGGGTTGCATGACGTATTTCTTGGAGGTGCTATCGAGCAGTCCTCCATATTATATCTTCAGAATACTGCCGGATCTTTTACCCCTGCACCCTCACAGCCATGGGCAACCGAACCGGTGTTTGAGAATGTAAATGCAATATTTTTTGATGCGGAGGGTGATGGGGACCAGGACCTTTATATAGTGAGCGGTGGTAATGAATATGCGGATGGTTCACCTGAATATGGTGACCGTCTCTTTTTAAATGATGGAAAAGGAAATTTTAGCTTATCGAAGGCTTTTTCACCCATGCTGAGCAGCAAGAAAGCCGTTGCTGCCGGCGATTTTGATAAAGATGGTGATCTTGATCTTTTTGTCGGTGGGCAATCAGTTCCCGGCTTGTTCCCGAATGCTGCCCGAAGTTTTTTGCTGCGCAATGATTCAAAAAATGACCTGGTCGCTTTTACTGATGTAACAGCTGAAGTTGCGCCGAAACTATTAAACCCGGGGATCATCAATGAAGCAGTCTGGATGGATTTAAACAATGACAATTACCCGGAATTGATGCTGGCAGGCGAATGGATGCCCCTTGAGTTGTTTGTAAATAACATGGGAAGCCTGGTGCCCGCAAACAAATCAGGGCTTGAAGGTACAAACGGGCTTTGGTGCTCCCTTACCCCAACTGACATTGATGGTGACGGTGATATTGATTTTATAGCCGGGAATGCCGGTCTGAACACACAGCTGAAGGCTTCACCATCTGAACCTATGGAAATGTATGTAGCTGACTTTGATAATAATGGAACTCCCGATCCATTAATTTGTTATTATATCGACGGCAAGAGTTATCCGATGGCTTCACGTGATGAATTGCTTGAACAAATGCCGGGTCTGAAGAAGAAATTTATTTATTATAAAGATTACGCTTCCAGTAACCTGCAGTCGATACTCACAAAGCCGCAGTTACAAAAGGCGGTAAGATACACCGTTACGGGATTGTCTTCGCTTATACTTTATAATAAAGGCAACCTGGTGTTTGATACAATATCATTGCCCCTGAGTGCTCAATTCTCAAACCTCAATGGCGTTATGGCAACCGATATTAACAACGACGGAAAAAAAGACCTGGTAACAGCAGGCAACTTCTATCCTTATCGCGTCCAGCTCGGTCGCAGCGCCGGAAGTGTGGGCCTTATATTGTTAGGTGACAAGGAACGTGGATTCAACGCGTTGGATCCCGCACAATCAAATTTTTTTGCAACCGGTGACGTTCGTAAACTCATCGCGGTGCCTGGTAAATCCGGAACAATAATACTGCTTGCAAAAAATAATGGAGCGGTTCAGGTTTATCAATTACAATGAGAACTAAGCTTATCATATTACTTTTAACTGTCTGCAACCTGGGTAATGCCCAGAAAAAAGTTGTACCGCAAAATATTGATCCAAACGAAGCGGAATACCTGCACAGGATTCAGCTTGCACTTACGGAAGTGATCGTACACGATATATTTTCTCCGCCGGTCGCAAGCCGTATCTATTTATATGCTAACCTGTCTGCTTACGAAGTTCTTGCTTTGGAGAAAAACAAACTCACATCATGTGAAAACCTGCGAAGTTTTCCTTCTGTTTCAAAAATAATATTTGATAAATCCCAGGTTTACCTGCCACTCGCTGCCATGTCTGCTTTTGTTCATACATCGAACAACCTTATTTTTTCAGAAGGCCTTTTACAGGATTCAGCAAAACAAATTTTTAATTCTTTCAGGAATAAAATCAGGAATAAAAAACATTTTGATTCTTCAATTGCATTTGGAAAACGGGTAGCAGATAGTGTTCTTAGTTTTGCGGCGAAAGATAATTACCGGGAAACCCGTAGTATGCGCCGATATTCGGTGAACTCACTTACCGGCAGATGGATTCCAACGCCACCGGCATATATTGCTGCAGTGGAACCACATTGGGGTAAGGTTCATACATTCCTTATTGATTCTGCATCCCAGTTCAAACCACCAGTACCGATTGCTTATACTCACGATATCGCCGGAAGGTTTTACATTCAGGCACTGGAAGTTTACAACACCGTTAAAAATATTACCCCTGAACAGAAGGCCATTGCTTCATTCTGGGACTGCAATCCCTTTTTTGTAAATACAAGTGGTCACCTGGTATTTGCCACCAAAAAACTTAGCCCGGGTGGTCATTGGATGTCTATTGCGGGTATCGCAGCCAGGAGTAAGAGCGCCGATATTTTTACAGCTTCCAAAGCATATACGTTTACAGCTATAGCGTTGTATGATGCTTTTATAAGTTGCTGGGATGAAAAATACAGGAGTAATTATATCCGGCCGGAAACTTTCATAAACTCGAGGATCGATGAAAGCTGGCGGCCATTGCTGCAAACGCCACCTTTCCCGGAATACACCAGCGGGCATAGTGTAATTTCCACTGCGGCCGCTGTTGTATTGACGAAGTTATTTGGTGACAAGGTAGCCATTGAAGACAATTCGGAAGTGCCATATGGACTCCCGGTGCGCTCATTTAACTCCTTTCAGTCAGCCGCAGATGAAGCAGCGATGTCAAGACTTTATGGAGGTATTCACTTCAGGGAAGCAATTGAAAATGGAAAGTTGCAGGGTAGCAACATCGGAAATTGTATTGCGACGCGGTTGATGATAGCAGAAACACAATAGCTAGCCAACCTCCCATTCCTGCCAGCAATACAATCGGCGAATACATCATTGCTGCGGTTCGCACTACCCTATTTTTGATTATACCCCTGCCGAAATCCGAAAAATTGATAACTGATTAATCGTACTGTGGTCTGATGTACCGTGGTCTGAGAAAAGCCAAAGGGCACTCCTGCGGGTGCCCCTGACTGTAAACTTGCTACCGGAAACTGGTCCGGAAAATGTATCCCGGTAAAAAATCATACGATATTGGATCATCAAAGGCGAATTGATATAATAGTCACCGTTTAAAACGTCTGTATAATACCAACTACCAATATTCTACATAACTGATTGTTGTTCGTGACACTTAATATCCGGGGTTTTGAGTGACTTGTGGTGCCATCTCTCTAACGATCGAAGGAATGGGCAGCAGCAAATGTTTCGTGTCTATGGGTGATGCCAGTCCCACCGTGTTTGCATCACTTAGCGGCTTCACCTTCGCATTCATTACGGATAATGCACGGCCGGTACGAACCAGGTCAAACCAACGATGCCCCTCAAATGGAGACTCGCGACGCTCCTCGAGATAAACTGCTTCGCGGAACTGATCTTTTGTAAGATTTGTTGGCAGCGGATCGAGGCCGGCACGGACCCTCACCTTATCGATGCTGCTGTAGGCGTTTGCAGGACCCTGCGATTCATTGACTGCTTCGGCGTACATCAATAGCAGGTCAGCATATCTGAGGATATACCAGTCCTTGCCGGACAGTCCATCACCGGTGCCCGCAGCAACGTCAACATAATTTTTGATGTATTTATAAGGATAATATGTCCCTGCTTTTGTGAAGCCATCCGCGATAGAACTTCTTCTTACATCTTTAGTTTCATAGGCATTCTGAATGTCTGCAGTGGGTTGGTTCCATCCAAACGCAAGACCGTTCTGAACCAGGACCGTTTCACTGCTTAATGGCGCACTAAAGTTGGGCAGGCTTGAACCTAACCCTGAAACGCCCGCAATATAATAAGCCTGCCAGATTGTTTCAGCGTTACCCTGCTGGCCGGTCTTGAAGAGATCAGCATAGTTTGGTAACAGGCTATAAACATTCATGTCTATTACTTTCTTAAATTCAACCGCCGCTTCGGTAAATTTCTTTTGGGTCAGGTACACATTACCCAGTAAACTCAATGCAATCCCCCTGTCTGCCCGACCGGAGTTATCGCCAGTATTGCGGTTTGTAACCAACAGCGTTTCAGCATCTTTAAGATCTGCGATAACCTGGTTATAAATCTCGTCAACTGTATTTCTTCCTTTTTGATAACTGTCGTCGATGTTTTCAAATCTTTCAAGTACCAAAGGCACACCGCCATACAGACGCACCAGGTTGAAATAAGCGAGTGCTCTTAACACTTCAGCCTCACCTTTATACTGCTTTTTCTTTGCAGCATCTATGTTAGCATCAGCAAGAAAAGTTATGATATCATTGGTTTTCTGGATCAGTGAATAACTCACATCCCAATAACCGAGTAAATGCTCATTGTTCGCAGTAAGTGTGAAGTCATCGTATTCCGATTTGGATAACGGGCCGGCCGACCCGCCCGGCACATAAACAGAAGCGTTATCCGATCTTATGTCAGTCAACAGAAAATAAAAGTTGCCTGAACTGTACAGGTTGCCCAGTGATGAATAGGCGCCTATAATTGCCTGCTCGAAGTCAGCAGTTGTTTTATAAAATGCAGCTTCATTGGATCTGTCATACTGTTTTGTTTCCAGGAACTTCTTACAGGAAGAGATCGATATTACTCCAGCCAGCAATAATGTTTTGGTCAGAGCTTTGATAAAATATTTGTGTCTCATTATTAAACCTTTTTGAGCCAATAAACTGGCGATGTTTAGAATGTAATGTTTAAGCCAAGCGTGATCGTCCTCGTGAGTGGGAACGTTCCGAAATCCATTCCTGGTGTCAGGTTATCTGTTCCTTCTACCGTATTTACTTCCGGATTAAAACCTTCATAGTTCGTGAATGTGTAAAGGTTCTGTACGTTTACATAAGCACGTGCATTTTTGATAACCTTTGCTCCCAGGATCCTTGGCAAACGATATCCAAGAGTGACATTTTTAATTCTCACAAAAGAAGCGTCTTCTACGAGCCAGCTGCTGATAACCGGGTTGTTGCCCTGGTAAGCAGCATAGGTTGGACGAAAGGTCTGCCCATCACCGGGTTCGGCTTCGGACTTCCAATAGTTCTTGAATAGTGAGCTTACGGCCTTATAGTTACCCGATGTTTTGAGAAGGTTTAATACTTCTACTCCCTGGACACCCTGTATTAAGAAGGTAAAGTCAAAGTTTTTGTATGAAATCGTATTGGTAAGACCAAAAATGAAATCAGGCAGGTTATTACCGATGTTCGTTTTATCAAAATTATCAATAAGTCCATCTGGCTTGCCGTTTGGACCGGATATATCTTTCAGCCTCGGATCGCCGATGGCTGTGATACCTGAAGCAAGTTTTGGTCCTGCAGCCAGTTCCTGTTTGTTCATGTAAACACCATCATAGATGAATCCATAATAACTGGCCATTGTTTCACCAACCCTTGTTCTGTGTGTGATCGAGTTCACAACCCCATAGTTGACACTGAAGATGTCATCATTATTTGCATTGAGTGCTTCAACCTTATTCCTGTTTACTGACACGTTGAAGTTGGTGGTCCAGGTGAACTGGCGTCTCTCGATGTTTCTTGTTTCAATATTCACCTCAAAGCCTTTGTTCCTGAGTTTGCCCAGGTTTCTCAGGGTCTGGCTGAAACCGGTAAAAGTGGGTACCGGTACTCCAAACAACATTCCTGATGACACTTTATTATAATAATCGGCAGTAATATTTACCCTGTTGTTAAAGAGTCCTAAATCAATACCCACATCCACTGACTTTGATTGTTCCCAGGTAAGATATGAGTTACCAAGATTTTCCTGTGATAAGCCACTTACCCTTCTCCCATCTCCTGCACCAAGGATGGCATTGCGGGGACCCACCTGCCCTATCGCCCCATAGTTACCGATCTGGTCGTTTCCAACAATACCATAACTCGCCCTCACTTTCAGATCACTGACAGCAGTGATACCTTTCATGAAGTTTTCTTCAGACACGCGCCATCCGATTGCTGCTGAAGGAAAACTTCCCCATTTTGAGTTAGTACCAAACCTGGAGGAGCCATCTCTTCTGAAGGTAGCTGTGATAAAATACTTTTCGTTGAAATCATACTTTAACCTGCTTATAAGCGAAGCCATGCTCCATTGTGATTTGCTCGCACTTGTACCATTAACGATACCGGCATTCACCGTTTGAACCAGGTTGTTTGGGTATTGATTAGCACTGATGGCCGAAGATGTAAAAGTCGCCATCTGTTCAGAGAAACCAACCAGCACATTTAAATGATGTTTCTCAGAAAAGATGTTATCATAAGTGAGTGTGTTTTCATTGCTCCAGTTAATATTTTCCCCTGTATAAGTTCTGCCGTATAAATTGGATCCGCTGACAGAGATTGTAGAAGGAACAAACGCGTCTGTTTTGATGTTAGTGACATCGGCGTTGATACTGGCTCTTAACGTCAGGTGCCTGGTGAAATCAATGGTTGTAAATAATGTCCCCACAGTGTTAAACATTCGCATAACATTTTCATACTCTTTGCTAAGGCCAAGACCGTTCGAGAAAAAGAGCGTCTGCTTAGGTGTACCGTCATCAAAACTTACGGTTTGCGAGTTAGCATAGGTACCGTCAGGGTTATAAACCGGGAAAATCGGTGGTGAAGTCACGACTGCCGCTGTAACGCCGCCGTAGTATGACAAACCGCCGGATGTTGAAATGTCATTGATGCTATAGGAAGGAGCGATCCTGAAACCGACTTTGATTTTGTCGGTAATGTTAGCATCGATATTGCCTCTGAGTGAAAACTTTTTGAAGCCCTGTCCTTCTGTAATGGCTTCCTGGTTGATGTAATTCCCGGAAAGATAAAAGCGCACATTATCAGTACCGCCGGATGCGGACAGCTGGTAATTGTTCATAGGTGCAGTACCATATACAATGCCTTGCCAATCGTTGTCTGGTAGTGTTGACGGATTGCGGAACTCATTAGGTATTTTCAGATTCGCGTTGGAGCCGCGTACCGAGTTAGGGTCCGATGGGCTTCTGCCGGCAATTGGAACGCCATTGAGATAAGTGTAATTATAATTCCTGATATCAATTTGTCTTTGTGCCCATTCGGAAGTAGTTAACATGGGTATTTTATGATCGATCGTTTGCCAGCCGTTACTAACGTTAAGGTTCACCTGCGTTTTACCCTTGGCACCTTGTTTAGTGGTGATGATCACAACTCCGTTTGATCCCCTCGATCCATAAATAGAAGTAGCGGATGCATCTTTTAAGATGTCGATAGACTGTATGTCGCCCGGGTTAATAGAGGCAAGTGGATTGGTTGGAACATTTGCCCCTGTAGCGCCCTGGGCTGAATAGGAACCGGTCGTATTATCGAGCGGCACACCATCGATAACATATAACGGTGTGTTGTCTGCGCTGATCGATCCAACACCCCTGATTTTGATGCTTAAACCTGCACCGGGAGCAGATGAAGCCTGCTGCACCTGTACACCAGCAACCTGGCCGGCCATTGCTTCACCAAAAGATACCACCGCTTTATCCTGCAGTTGCCTTGCTCCTACGGACGCAATGGATCCGATTACATCTTTTTTAGTTTGAGTACCATAACCAATTACAACCACTTCATTAAGTGAAGCATCAGGACGGCTTAAAGCAATATTGAGGTTTGCGTTTGCTGCTGCTTTCATCGTCAAAGTGCCGTAACCAACAATAGTAAATTCGATTGTAGAGTTATCCGGTGCATTTATGGAAAAGTTTCCACCCGCATCTGTGGTGGTTCCGTTTGTTGTTCCTTTTACAACGACCGAGACCCCGGGGAGCGGTTCGCCGGTTATTTTGTCGGTGACCTTACCCTTGATCGGCGAACTCTGGGCAATGCCCGTCCCGCCAAAATCTGCCGCCCGCAGCAAATTGCTGTTTGGCAAGGTTACAAAAGCAAAAAACAGAAGGAATTGAAACGATTTGAAGGACAAAGCACAGGCAGCAAACCTGGCAGTCGCAGGACGTCTTCTCATAGCCGTTAAAGTATTTGGTGGGTTTAAAATCCGTTCGTAACGAAAATAATGAAAAAAAAGAAAAAAGATAGAAAATTATAAGAAAACGAAAAAATAATTCGGACATTATCACGTCTTTCGAAAGACAACAGTTTCGAAACCTGTTTATTTCGAAAGAAAATAGGTTGGCATTCCGCAATCTGGTATGGGGATGAGGGAAGCCCGAACGCGTAGCTCCTATAAAGGTCCTTGTTTTATATGCCGATGGAAAAGCTACTTCTTACCTGAAATTGAATTAGGCGGTGCATTGATTATGTATTGCGCAACTGCTTTAGAGCGATATAAGTCATCAGGCCTATACTTAATTCCAGTGCCGATTCATCAATATCAAATGTTGGAGTATGGAGGGAAGATCCGATGCCCTTTTCCTGGTTGCCAACACCAAGCAGGTAGAAACAGGATGGCGCCTTGTGTGAATAGCTTGCGAAATCTTCTGCTGCCATCCAGATTTGTGGTTGTTCGATATTTTCTGCTCCGATATATTCAGCGGCAAAACCTGCTACTGCCTCAGTAAACGCTTCGTTATTTACCAGGTATGGATATCCGCGCCGTATTGTTAGTTCACAGCTTCCGCCCATTGATTGTGCAATACCCTTTGCCATTTGAGTGATGCGCTCATGTGCTTCGTTGCGCCATTCTTCGTCAAGGGTTCGAAATGTTCCTTCCAGGTATACTTCATCCGGAATAACATTAATGGCTCCATTTGCAATGAACTTTCCGAATGACAAAACAGACGGCACCGCGGGATCAGCCAACCGGCTCACCACCTGTTGAAGGCTAACAAGCATTTGCGCAGCAATCATCACCGGATCTATGTTACGGTGAGGTTGCGCCCCATGTCCGCCTTTGCCACGAACAGTTGCGACAATTTCATCCATCGAAGCCATAAACTTCCCCTTTCGGATGCCTATTTTACCAACGGTGATGAACGGGGAAACATGTTGCCCGAGTACAACATTGGGAACAGGGTTTTCGAGCACCCCTTCGGCAATCATCATACCTGCACCACCGGGAAGGAGTTCCTCTGCAGGCTGAAAGATCAGTTTAACTGTTCCTCCAAATGATGCAGTTAATGACTGCAGCATCTTCGCTACACCCAGTAATGATGCAGTATGTGCATCATGTCCGCAGGCATGCATGACGCCGGTATTAGTAGAGGTATATGCAACATTGTTAGCTTCAGTGATCGGCAATGCATCGATATCTGCACGAAGTGCGATCACATTATTGCCAGGCAGCTGTCCTTTAATAATTGCTACTACACCGGTGTTTGCCATTGACGTCCAGGATACACCGCATTTATCCAGGTTGTTTTTGATATAGGCAGACGTCTTGAACTCATTGAACGACAATTCAGGATTCGCATGCAGGTGACGGCGATGATCAATTACTTCACGTGAAAGGTCCGCTGCCCGCTCCCTTATTATCTCTATCAACATTAGCTTAGACTTTTGTCTGTTTCCAAAAAACGTTTTACAAACGAATCATCCGTCAGGTGAGGATACATATTATATATCCGGTCAAGCTCCTGGTCCTGCCCTGGCGACAAACATTCATTTGGATCGAGGCACCAGGTGCCACCCAATAAACCCTGTCTTCTCAATACCTCATGAATGCCAGGTATACAGCCATGAAATGAATTGCGTGCATCGAAGATCACTTCGTTCATATCAGTAACTTCAATACCCCGGGTCAGCAGTTCACGAAAGTTGCCGGCATGAACAGCTGGTTCAAGAGGCAAAATATCCGCGTTTGCCAGACTGGCTTTTATCTCCGCCAGCAGCTCCACTGCCCGTCTCGTCCAGACGGCCCAGTGACCGAGCAGCCCCCCGACAAATTGTTTCTCTACCTGCCTGCCATTTATCGTAAACCGATAACGCGTAAGCAGGTCTGCGACAATGTTATCATCGTTACCGGTATACAACGCAATATTATCCTTTCTTGGAGAACCGCAAACTGCACGAACAACGTCGAGCGTCTGATACCTGTTAAAAGCTGCGACCTTGATAGCATGCACGTTTTTTATTTCTGCAAATTTCTTCCAGAAATCATAACTCAGTACCCTTCCACCAACCGCGGGTTGAAGATAGAAACCAAAAACAGGAATGATTTCTGAAACGGCCTGAACATGACTGATGAGTTCAGGTTCTGAACGATTGTTCAGACCACCTAGACCAACAAGGCCGAGGTGATAGCCATATTTAACTGCAAGTTCCGCTTCGCGGGTTGCACTTTCCGTCGGGCCCACAATGCCGGCAACTTTTATAAACGGCCCACCAATATTTGCTTTATCAATTTCCCCGGCAGCAAGCGCCAGTACTTTCTCATAAAGGTTGATCGCGGGTTTCCTGATTTCAAACTGGGTGGTGTGTACGCCAACAGCAACACCACCAGCCCCGGATGCGATATAATAGCGTGTAAGTCTCCGTTGCCTTTTTTCATCCAGCTCCCGGCTTTCATTCAAGGCTAATGGATGTGCAGGAATAACAGTTCCAGAGTGGAGGAAGTTTTTGATCCGTGGGTCAAGTGATTGCATAATTTCTTATTTAAAACTTTCCGTTTCTTTCCTGGAAATGTGTGTCTTTTGTCCAAACCTGGCCACCGCTTTCCAGCCATGTCGCAGTAATTTCTATCATCTTCTTTAACGTGACGCGCGGATAACCAAACAGCTTATGTGCCTCCGAAGCATTGCTCAATAAGGCAGAAGTTTGTGGTTCATTGACAAATACCGGCTGCTTGTTAAATGCAAGTCCGAACTGTTCAGCCAGCCACTTTACCGACAAGGTCTCAGGCCCGGTAACATTCAAGATCTTCGCAGGAACACTACAATGAAGCAGGCTTCTGATCGCAATTTCGTTTGCATCACCCTGCCAGATAACGTTTGCATTACCAGAGATCAGATCGATCGGTTTTTCATTTCGAACAGACTTAGCTATTTCGAGTAAAATGCCATAGCGAAAATCTATTGCATAATTCAACCGGTATATAAGTGTCGGTATGTTATATTTTTCTGAGAAGTGCTGAAACAGTCTTTCACGTCCCAGGCAAGATTGACCATATTCACCCACCGGCGCAACAGGATGTTCCTCGGAACAGCCGCCAGAAGTAACCGGTACAAATGGATATACGTTGCCGGTTGAAAAAGCTACGATTCGGGATTCGCGGTATCTCTCAGCCACACGACCTGGCAGATAAGCATTCATCGCCCAGGTAAAAGCTTCTTTACCTGTTGTACCGAATTTCGTTCCGGCCAGGTACAAAACATTTTTTGCATATGGCAGACTTTTCAGTTGATCTTCGTTTAACAGATCGGCGGAGACTGTTTCAATATCATCGTTCTGCAGTTGTTGCTGCAAGGCATTATCAGAAAACCTGGAGACACCGATAACCCGCTTTACCATGCCTGCCTTTTGTATAGCCTGTCTCGCCAGCCTTGCCATAGATGGCCCCATTTTTCCCCCAACACCAAGGATGATGATATCACCATCCATCTGCGCGATGTCATTGATCAAAGCCTCTGAAGGTTGGAGGAGTTCCTGTTCAAATTGTGATAGATCTTGCATTTGTTTCTGGTTATTTAATTAGTTCATTCAGATTAGCGATTGCCAGGATGATGATCAGCAGTAACCCCAGCCCTGCCAAAACTTTCATCCTGGGAGAGTTTTTTAAAGATCCCATCAGGCGTTCATCATTTGCGATACCGTATAAAGCAATACCAATAAAGGGAACAATAAGAATAGTGATGCTTTGTGCAAAAACGATCAGTTCAAGTGGCAGTTTACCAAAGGCAATGGCGATGCTGGCTCCGACAATCATTACCAGCGCTACGAGATAACGGGTTGTCCTGGCGTTCAACTGGTAACCAAGACCGAGCGTATCGGCAAGCAATGTTCCACCCAGGGTAGAATTCCCTATCAGGGCAGAAAAAGAGGCACCAAACAAGCCAAGTAAAAATAACGTTGATGCATAGCTGCCGAACAATGGTTCGAGTGCTTTGGCCATATCCGTTGCACTCGAAACGTGCAGGCCTGTGGAAAACAAAACACCTGATGCACACACGAGCACAACTGCACTCATTACACCGAGTATAACAATGCCCGTCAGGCTCGCATTATGGTTCAACCTGACACCAGGATTAATTCGCTTCCTTTCCTGTACCAGGTAAGACTGGTAAAGGGCACCAACTATGGAAAAGGTGGAAGCGACAAATGCAATCACCAAACCAAGTGAACCGGCGGGAATTGAAGGCACAAGGCCAGTCACAACTTGCGCAGGTGCTGGTTTCACAAGGAAAAGCGTGGTAAGAAAGGCAAAGAGCATAAGCATGATCAGCGCAATCATGATTTTTTCCAGGAGTTTGTAAAAGGAACGGAAAAACAGCAGACTGATCGCGATGATATTAAATGTTATGATCCACGGCGTTTTTGCCGTACCGGTTAGTTCAGCCATTGATATGCCAACACCTATTGAATTCCCTGCCTGGAAAGAGGCTGTAACAAGGAAAACTCCAAATCCAATCCCCAGAGCTGCTTTATTGCCCCATTTCTGTCTTATGGTTGTCAGCAGAGATCGATCTGTGGCAATACCGATACGTGCCGACATCGTGGTGAAAACGGCCATAAAAATGATTGCAACAACTATGATCCAGATCAGTGAATAGGAAAATTCTGCTCCAAGCTTTGATGTAATGGTAATCTTGCTCGGACCAAAAACAAGCGCCGCTGTAATAAGCCCGGGTCCAAGCGACATTAGCCATTTTTTCATTGATGTAAATCCATTTTGTTTTATAGGGGCGGCAGATGTAGTTATTGTCGGTGTCGGCTTCATGTTTTTGTTTTGTGTGCAATCATTATTCTGCGGCTTTCCCCAACTCAACCAATTGCTTCTCTGTGAGCGTTCCGGGTTTCTGGCTTCTTAACTTTTCAACCTGCTCCGCAGATATAGACTTCACTGGTGTGGTAACATAGGCATTATGCATAAACCGGATGATGTCTACTATCTGTTCATTGGATAGATTATTTGAAAACGTAGGCATGGTGTTATTGAACTGGTAAAGTTGTCCATTGATGTGTATAGGCCCTTCGAGACCATGCAGGATGATCATTGCAAGCCGGCTGGCCGGACCGGAAACATATTCCGAGCCGTTCAGTGGTGGGGCGACCAATTCGATTCCATTACCATCTGCACCATGGCACGATGCGCAATTGTTGCGAAATAAGGTTAATCCGTTTGTTCTTGAATCGACCGGTGCACGCGCCTCGACATATATCGGGTTCATTTTGCCTTCCTGTTTGTTTTTAATAACCAGCGTCAGCATATTGTCAATAATGCCGGGTTTGGACGCACTATTCTTTTCTGACAACAGCGAATCACGGAAGTCTTTTTCAAAGCCTGCGATGCTACTGACAATCCCTTCCTGGTATATTGGCCTGGAGGGATATAACTTCGACATCCTGACAAGAATGGGAAGAAAAGTTTTGGGCGACAACTGTGTCCATTTACCAAGTGAGGTAGCCAGGTAAAGATTGACAACAGGATTGTCAAGTTTTAGCAGGCCATTGGCCAGCGCTGCCATAAGCTCAGCGTTTTCACCAGTAGCAAAAGATTGGAGCAAAGACAGCGCATGCGCAGAAAGAAAGGGTTCACCCAACCGGGCGGCCTTTGACAGCAGATCAAATGAAAGTGCGTTCATTCCTTCGATTATATGAAGCGCATGTATCGCTGGTATAGGGTTGGTCTTGTCCTGCACCATTTGTTGCAAAACGGGAATGATTGATTTGTCCTGTCGCGCGATAAGTAATTGTTGCACCCTGTCGCGAAGCCAGCCATTCTTTCCTTTCAGCATCGCAATCAATTCGTCTGAGTTGCTTTCAGAAAGATCAGGCATTCTGGTGCGCTTGCTGGAAGTTGGCACTATCCGAAGGATCCGCCCTGCACTCTGCAGCGTGTCCAGTTGCTTTGCGGCAATACCTGCATTGTAATATTGAGTGGCGAAGGCGCGGTACTCCATAATACCCCGATGCATGTCAACGACATACATGGCACCATCGGGCCCATTAAAAAGATTTACCGGTCGAAAACCTTCATCCGTAGAAGCAAGAAACTCACGGCTTTCCCAGGCCTGCGTTGCTATGGTGGAATCATCTTTAAAGGTCAGAATATTCCTTTTGATAAGATTGGCCTGTGGTTCACAGGCAAAAGCATTCAAATTGTATTCTGCAGGAAATGCGCCACCGCGATAAATCAGTGGACCACATGCGGCGGTTACATTTAACAACAGACTGTCTTTATCAAGAACGCCTTCAACATATCCCCTGTTTACAGTAGTTGCATGCATTGGGTATACCCTTTGGTTCCGCGTCAACACTTTGTTTATACCCTCTGCCGGTTTATAATATGGATTGCCGACAAGAGCACCTGGTAACACATAGTCACCCGCAATTTGTATTGTATTGTAATTATAATAAAGCCTGCCGACATCATCTTTGGAAATACCAAACTGGCCACGGAATGGTGTTGGTTCTCTTATCCATTTGCCATTTTTCATCTGGTACCTGTATTGAGAATTTGCACTATAGATCCAGTTATCAATATTCATCATAAGACCATTTGCCTGGGCTTCAGGACTTCCACCTTCGCCGTAGGTAGAATCAACCAATGTGGTCATTCCGGGCTTGTCGTCGTTAATTTCTACATACCACAGATAAGGAGGCGCAGTATACAACAGACCATCGTACACATGAGATAAGGACCTGGGTAACACCAGACCATCCAGAAAAACTTTATAACAGTCAGCGTATCCGTCATCGTCGGTGTCTTCAAGTATGCTGATCCGGCCGGTTGGCTCATCATCTCCCGTTCCTTCAAGATCAGGCATAAAACCTCTCATTTCGACGACCCACATCCTTCCGCGGTTATCGAAATCAAGACCTACCGGTGCCTGGATAAACGGATCGGAAGCAGCTAGCTCGATCCTGAAACCTTCAGCAATCTTATAATTATCAAAAGATAACTTCGCATTCATCTTTTTATCATTACAAGCTGCGGTTAACATTAACAGGAAAACGACTACCCGGCATTCAGGTCTCAACTTCATAAAAGCAATTTCTATTTAGGCCGCGCAGGACTCAACACGCACGACCAGAGTTTAAGGTTAAATTCTACTTGCAGTTCACGGAGGTCAGGAACTTTTATAATCTTTGCGCGCTGTCCTTGTCGAGGTAAAGTGTTGCTGCGGGATGGTTTCTAAGTGAGGTGGAAGGAAACATCTCTTTCATATCAAAATATAAAGTTCTGTAAACTGCAAGAGCCTTATTCTTACCAGGCACCATACAAAATATGGTGCTTGCATTTAGCAAAGCAGGAACAGTAAGCGTAATAGCAGTTGTTGGCACCGCGTCGATGTTTGGAAAGCAACCATCATGTACCTGCTGTTGCCTCGATGCCTCGTCAAGCTCAACGGTTTTTACAAGTACCGGATCATTAAAGTCTGCCGTATGCGGATCATTGAAAGCGATATGTGTGTTTTCGCCTATACCCATACAAACAATGTCGACTGGGTTTTCTTTCAGGAGCCTGGCATAACGTTCACACTCACCCGAAGTGTCACTTCCGCTTCCGTTGATGTAATACACCTGGTTCGGTGGCAGTTTGTCGAAGATTCTTTCCCGCAGGAAGGTGGCAAAACTTTGTGGTGAGGATTGCTCCAGGCCAACATATTCGTCCATATGGAAACCGTTAATCCGGTTCCAATCGATACCTTCCTGGATTGATAAATGGTGTAAAAATTCATTTTGTGACGGTGCTGCAGCAAAAATGATGTTGATAAGCCCTTCACGGGATCCCTGCAGGGTCCTGATCTGTTCGGCTGCATCCTTCGCGGCTTCAGCCCCCATTGCTGACCTTGTTTCGTAAACCTTTACTTTCAGTTTGCCGGCGGTTAATTTTGTTATCGGAGTGATTCTGGTCATTGACAACGTTTGTACTGTAGTTGTTTGTTTTTTGTTTTTGGATATCAACACCGAATTGCTTTTCGTTGATAATCGTTAGTTACTGCTGATAAGATTACAGTCTGAAACCAGCTGATCAAATCTCTTGAAAATCAATTCCCGAATACAATTCTTTTATTTTTTATCACGGTTTTGATCCTGATTTTTCCGCCCTCTACATCAAACAAAACAAAATCTTCACCGGCCGGCAACCGGATGCCTTGTTTTGCAACCATATCGGAAACGCTTACTGAAGCCATTTTCCAGGCCTCGCCAAGGCTCGCCAACTTATGCGCAGTCAGTGTTTCTACGTTTTCCAACAAGCTTTTTGCTGCTCCTGCTAAAAGCCCCGGAGTAGTCTTAAGGCTAACTCTTTTTTCCGCGTCCAGTATTACTGAGCCGCCGATAGGGCTTTGATATTCGCCGGGTGCCATACCGGCAAAACAGGTAGCATCACTTACAAGCAGTGTCGCTTCACCTTTTACTTTCATCACCACTTTTATAAACGAGTCTGGAACATGTAGTCCATCCGCTATTATGCATGCATATAATTGATCCGTTGCAAGTATGTCCCATAAAATGTTTGGATGCCGTGGAATGTTAAGTGGCACGGCATTCCCCAGATGGGTTGAAAGTGATGCACCAGCTTTGACCGCAAGTTGGATCTGATCGAAGTTTGCCATCGAATGCCCGATGGACACGATAATTCCATGGTTCCTGCACTTTTCTATAAAATCAAAAGCGCCTTCAAGTTCAGGAGCAACGGTAACGAGCTTAATGCGGCCCTCCGCAGCTTGTTGCCATCCTTCAAACAGTTGCCAGTCGGGCAGCTTTAGAAATCTTTCATCGTGTGCACCCCTGGCGCCGTTAACACTGGAAAGAAATGGACCTTCCAGGTGAATACCAGCAATACAGCTATTAACTAAAGGATCAGATGCACAAGCTTTTCTTATAGTTGAAAGTATGCTTGAAAAATTTTGTTCCGAATTGGTAATCAGGGTTGGAAAAAAAGTTGTTATCCCCTGGCTCAGTAAATAATAAGCAGCATCGGTTACCTGTTGTGCTGTAACCGAAACATCATTGAAGTCGATACCGTTAACTCCATTGATCTGCAGATCGATCAATCCAGGGGCAATATAATGTCGGCCATCGGCCTTACTTCTGGTATTGATACTTTCTGACAGGCTCGCCACATCTTCGGCGGGGGCTCCGCAATTCTGCTCAGTTATACCCAACAGGATTCCATCTTCCAAAATAACTTCGGTTGGCACCCCGGAAATACAATTTATATATACTACACTGTTCTTCATTTCAAACGCCAGGGTTTGTTTTATTGGTTAGTTAGCAGGTTTTTTCAGTGCATTGATCAGCTTTGTAACCTTATCAGGTACAACGCGTGTTGTTAGACCCACACCAACAAATACCACCACCGACACAAAAGTCGGGAGGCCTACCTCGAGCGCAAGGCTACTGAAATGTATTTGCTTACCAATAATGAATGTAAGCAAACCGGCAAAGATGGACGCAATTGCAGCTTTTGGTCCGCATGTCTTAAACGGAGGAAGCAAACCAAAAAGCAAAGGCAGTGCGGTTGGACCTAAAAGCGCCGCAAACCAATTTATGATCAACCCCAATACCCCACCGAAACGTTCATAGTTTAAGGCGATGATAATCGTTGCCAGCGTAAAAATGAAAGTGGTAATTCTTGCAGTACGCAATGCATTTGGATCACTACGAAATTTTGGTGAGATCACCGGTAGAATGTCGCGGGTGATTACCGCAGCAATAGTATTTACATCGGATGAAGTCATCCCCATGGTTGCCGCGAATAGTGAAGCAACAACAAGGCCGATCATGCCCTGGGGCAGGATCTTCAACATAAGCCAGGCATATGATTCATTTGGATTCTGCAAACCTGGTAAAATGATTGGAGCCGCCCACATGGGAAAGAATAATATCAACGGCCAGAATAGATATAAAATCCCGGACAGCCTCGCCGCTTTGGATGCTTCTTTTTCATTTGGGGAAGAAATATACCTGGTGGCAAGGCTCCAGATGCCGCCGTTGTAACTTAGGAAACAAATAAAAAACATGACAGCAACAAAGCCAGCGGAATAAGGATCATTAAACAGATTGCCATGCGCCGGGGGCAGTTGATCCCAGACGGTGCTGATTGAACTGATACCACCAAGACGGTTCACTACCAGTACGAACATCACTATACCACCGATAACCTGAACAAGAAATTGGATAAAGTCAGTGATGATAACACCCCATAGTCCACCAAAGGTGACATATATAATTGTGACCACTCCTGAAACAAGAATCCCTGTTGTCATTGAAATACCGGCAACGACATGCAATAAAATACCAATCGCCGCCCATTTTGCACCAACATCAAACACTTTCAGTATAACCCCTGACCAGGCAATGATCTGTTGGGTTAAAACATTATATCTTATACTGAGATACTCAAGCGGTGATTGTATTTGAAATTCTCTTCTTAAGCGGACCCAGTACACGGGGAAGATATGCGCCGCACCAACGATCGCGAACGCTACCGGTAGTGCCCACCACATGTACATTGTAAAACCGTGTGTATAGGCAACAGCGGCATAGGCAACAAACACTGCACCACTATGGCCAGAGACATGATGTGAAATTCCTGCCAACCACCAGGGCAATTTGCCACCGGCAACGAAGTAATCTTCAGAATTTTTACTCTTGAAGTAGGACATGATGCCAACAACAACCATACTCAAAAAGAAAAGAACAATCGCCAGGAGATCCAGAAAGTTTAGTGGCATCTTTAGTTTGTATAAATTTAAACTTTGTTAATAATAAAGTTGAACAATATTACTTATAGCTCCGGGCCTTATGGTGATTGACATTATACGCCACCACTGCTAAACTTTCGGCTCCCAGCCCGGTGCATACTCGCGCGACCAGTATTTAGCTGCTTCCTTATTGCCAATGATGTGACCGTTATCCGGGTTGATGTTCAGCGTCTGACCTGACCTCAAAGCAATGTTACCGAGTTGTACGAGCAAGGTACTTTGGTGGCCGCTCACGATATCAGAATTTAATTTAGTTCCCTTACTGATTCCCTCAAGAAAGTTCACCAGGTGAAACGCGTCCAGCTTTTCTGCCGGGTTAACGAGATTTCGCGTATCGATGTTATCAGTACTCTTTACCTCTTTCACGATGTTGGAATCAAGATCGAAAATTGTATAAGCGTTGCTACCATCTATTTGTAATGATCCCTTATCACCATAAAACATAACGCCGCCACTACTTCCATCGAGAGATTTGCCATTGCAACTGCGTCCTTCCCAGGTCATGAGGGTGTTGTTTTTAAATTCCAGGTTGATCACTTGTGTGTCGGGTGTTTCCCAATCATCTTTGTAGCGGTACCGGCCACCATTGGAACTCACCTTAACCGGGTAATCAACTCCCAGTCCCCACCGAGCAATGTCAACCATGTGTGTTCCATTGTTGAGCGCCTCACCTGTTCCCCAATTCCAGAACCAGTGCCAGTTATAATGTACCACATTATCCTTGTATTTCCTGCGTGGTGCAGGTCCTTGCCAGAGTTCATAATCCAGCCAGTCTGGTACGGCTACCTCTTTACCGACACCAATAGAAGCACGATTATTAGTGTACCAGGTTTTTGCAAAGTAAGGCCGCCCGATCACGCCGGCTTTTAATTCGCCTATTGCAGCGATCACCTTAGCCCATGACCGACGCTGATTGCCCATTTGCAAAACACGGTTGTACTTTTTTGCTGCTGCCATCAAAAGTTCACCCTCCTGTGGATTGTGACTACAAGGTTTTTCAAGGTAGACGTGTTTACCAGCCTTACAGGCAAGTATAGCCGCAGGTGCATGCCAATGATCAGGTGCGGCAACTACCAAAGCGTCAAGATTTTTATCTTCAAGCGCCTTTCGGAAATCTCCTTCAGACTTTGGCGCCTTGTTCGTAATCTTCTGGATTTCAGCACTGAATTTTGCTGCGGCCCTTTTATCGACGTCGCACACATACATCACTTCGCAATTTGCCTGTTTTGCAAAATTGCTTCCGAGCGCAAAGCCGCGGCTGTTAACTCCCATGCTTGCGATCATGATTTTTTCGTTTGCACCGATAATCGACGCATAACTTTTAGCGCTGAAGCCAGGAAGAACACCGCCAATCGAAACTGCCGCAGCTGCCTTTGTTGTATTTTTTATAAACGCTCTTCTTGAGTCTTGCATAACAAATGTTTTATCTCGTGATAAATTATTATTGAGTTTTACAGATTAAAAGTTGGTGCCTGTTTTAGATTTCCTGTCAATATTATTGAGCATGAGAAAGTATTCAAAAAACAGGTAGGCTCTTTCATTTGATAAAGCTGTCGGTAAATGTTCCGTCCGGTCATTCGTCATTCCAACCCTGTTTCTATAGCCTAACAAACGGTTAACCGCAAGTGAATGATTCAAAGGTATCCAACGTTCTTTTGTGTCTTCCGCACCTCCCGAAACGAGAAAAGGCCGCGGCGCCATGAGGGCATGCAATTCGTGGAGGTCATGGCCCTTCCTAACCAATTCGGGGTATGATCCATAGGCCGGATTAGTGGGGGTAATCAACCCTCTTTCCCGCCATGGACGCGGATGATAGCCCAGATACCAGGGTTCCCAGTAGTTTACGTTTTCACGTTTCTCATCGAACACTATGCCGGCGTCGGACCAGGCAGCGCAGGCAAACTTGTCAAAAAGGCAGGATGCAAACATCGCCCATTTCCCCCCAAAGGAAAGGCCCATAATGCCAATTCTTGTGGAATCGACTCCGGAATAATTTGCAAGCACATGCCATGCATTTGCAGCAGCATAAGCAAGCATCGACAATGGTTGTACACTCGCATTGTCTACTGTGGGGTAATACAAGGAATACGTCTTTGCCTCAGTTGCTTTTGTTGTACCGATTGAAAGAGTAACAAAGCCGCGTTTCACCAGTTGATAGGCAAAGTCCGCCTTATTTTTTGTTCGTTCCGATTTCCCCAGGCCCGCTCCTGTCTCCGGCTCATAAAAAACTGAAATGACCGCCGGCCGTTTAGCGTTGCCAGGAGATACACTGACACTATTTGGTTGCGGTTCACTACCAGGTACCGATTGCCCGGTAGGTACAGATGGATCATCAGGAACCAGGAGATAGCCATCTGTTTGTTCGTTCGGAAGCCATTTAAAGCTTATATGGTATTGCTTATATCCCGGCATCTGCACGGAATCGAGAAACTGCATCTGCTGATCAGTAAGTAGTGCCGGCCATTCCCCCATAATCGTGGTCCATTCCCGGAGAATTTCTTTGCGTCTTTCCAGCCAGTCCTTTGCGGTTTTAACCGGCTTTCCGCTGTAGAATTTTAATGGTGTACGATAAGCACCATATTGATCCCTGTACCCGGCCGGCGCACTGAAAAATGGCGCCAATTCGGTCCAGATAGCAGCCTTATCTTTTTCACCCGCAACAACACCAGTGGTCTGTGCGTGCATTGGGAAGATGAAGCAATAAAAAAAAGCGGGCAAAAGCAACCGTTTCATGTATAAGTCTTTCAAAAAATCAGGTCGTCGAAATATTAAATTATGATTGAAGCCCTATGGCTGATGGCTTCATTTTTTTCCGGCTCTGTCAAAAACCTCCTTCAACTTCACTTCTTTCCCTGTTTTCTTGCTTTCATCTGCAGCTTCCATGAACGCAAGAACTTCCAACGTTTCTTCCTCTGATACGGGAACTACACCTGAATCAAAAAACCCAATGATCTTTTGCCAGAGTGGATCATAACCCGGAGACTTATCTAATTTTTCTATTCCTTTCTCACCAAAAACGGTTACACCCATATCGCCTTTGCCAAACCTTGTGCCCCGGTATGTTCCTATCCGATTATCATTCCAGGTACCAACTACGAGGTCACTATCAGGACGATGAGTTCTGAATACGCTTTGACACCCCGTACCCATAATGGAATACAGTATCTCTACTCCATGGATCCCATAGTAAAATAAATCGGGATGATGTGGTTCTATATAACAATGGCCATATGCATCTGCACCATGAACCCTGCCTATTTTACCACCGGCTATTTCTTTCGCACCGGGAATGTATCTTAACGATGACGCTGTAAAAATCGGCGAGTCATATTTCTTCGCTGCTGCATAAATCGCCATAGCATCTTTTAGCGAAGCTGCGACCGGCTTATCTATAAACATTCGCTTGCGTGCCTTAAGAACGGGCAGGGCTTCCTGCAGATGCCGGCGTCCGTCAACCGATTCAAGCAATACCACATCGACCTTTGTCAGCAACTCCTCAATCGAGCCCACGATTTCAACACCGAGGCCTTTCACGGTTTCCGTAAAGCCTGCAAGTCTTCCGATACTTTCCTTCATATCGGCGCTGCCTGCAGTAGGATATGCAGCCACCACTTTATATCCGCCCCAATCCATCCCTGGTTTAGGGGTGTTCAGACTTGTGGTCACTGCTGTCACATGCGAGGTGTCCAAACCAATAAGGCCAACACGTTTTCCGGGGGCAACATCATTGATTTTCAAACTGCCGTTAGCAAATAAACCAGCTGAATTGGCAAGCAGGCTAAAACCTATTCCACCCATTGCAGCCTTTTTAACAAAGTCACGTCGCTTCAAATAATTTTCCATACTTAAATTTTATATGATGCTGTCTTCAAATATCGCGTGTTTAATTTCAGTTTTTACCCGTGCAAGATGTATTTGAAAATATTGGTCCTGCTGCTCCATCACGATCGCTTCGTCGCTATGATAAAACGATTTAAATACTTCCACCTGCTTATCGATCTGGAGCATCAGCTTTCGAACTGTCTCCTCAGTTTCATTTATTGACAACACAAAACGATAAATCTTCTGTTCGGCATAAGATTCAACATGGACGCCTTCAATGTGAATCCGTCTGCGGGAAATCATTGTCACGAGCCTGACAATCAGACCCGGGTTATTTTCAGTAAAGACTACTAAAGTAAAAGGCTTTATCAATTGATAGCTCGCTTTTTGCAGTTTGTTTCTTAATTATTCTGGACGATTCTCAGTTTTTCTTTTACTAACTCGGTAACGCTGTTTGTAGCCGGCGGAAATACTTTTCTCAGATCAATCTCTTCACTATCCTTCAGAACGGTCTGAAGCGTTTTCATAAAAACGTTCTTGATCTCTGTGGCGAGGTTCACCTTACAGATGCCGAGCGAAATTGCCTGTCTTAGTTGTGATGCGGGTACGCCAGAGCCTCCGTGCAACACCAGTATGCTTTTAATACTTGAATGAATTTCGGCCAATAAGTCAAACCGGAGTTTAGGCTCTTCTTTATAAAATCCATGCGCAGTACCAATTGCGATAGCAAGCGCATCGACTCCTGTTTCTTCAACAAAAGTCTGTGCTTCTTCAACTCTTGTAAATCCATTATGCAAATGAGACTGGCCGAGTTTCGCAACGTATCCGAGTTCAGCTTCAACATTGGCCTCGTAGGCAGCGGCTATTTTGACCACTTGTTTGGTAAGCCTGATGTTGTCGACAAAAGGCAATTCACTACCATCTATCATAACCGAATCAAAGCCTGCATCAAGGCAAGCCTGTGCAAGCTCTACAGAATCACCATGATCCAGGTGCAGCCAACCCTCTACTCCATGTTCTTTAAGGCCGGTCCGTGCTGCATTGACAGCCGTCGATAAGCCCATATAGCTGATGGAGCTGCTTGTAAGCTGTAGTATCAGAGGCTGATTCAGTTCACTGGCGGCCTTAAGTACTCCCTGCAAGGTCTCAAGGTTGTAAAAATTTGTAGCCAGCAATCCCTTTTTCTGCTCCGTGAGCAACTTCATCTTATGCTGTAAAGTCATATATCTATAGTTCTATCTGGAAAATTGATTTTGCTTTCCGGGCGAAAGAAGGCAGGTCTGAGAAGGCACCGGTTCCTCCCGGGGCGGTTGTGTTTATGGCGCCGGTCAGGTTACCAAAGAGCAGGCACTCATACAATGACTTGCCCTGCAGATAACTACTGATGAATCCGGCATTGAAACTGTCGCCCGCACCAATGGCATCCACGAAATGCGAGTGGAGGTAAGGTGTTGCTTCAGTATAGGTGCCTTTATCGTACGCAAGTGCACCGTTGATCCCTCTTTTCACTACCACTGTGTTACAAAAATCATTGAGCACTTCGAGGGCATCACTCACCTGCGTCGTGTTAGTAAGCGCAAGTATCTCTGCTTCGTTTGGTAAGAAGAAGTCAACGTAAGGAAGGCAATCCCGGAAAGGAAACTCCCAGCTGTTTGCGGGATCCCATTGTAAATCGAGCGAGGTTGTCAGGCCCTTTTCTTTGGCCGTTTTGAAAACAGTTACAATATCTTTTTGCAAACCCTTTTGCAGAAAGTATGAGGAGAGATGGAGGTGTTTAAATTCCGTAAACTTGTCCACCGGTATATTATTGAACCCAAAATATTCCATTGCTCCGCAATGAGTAACATTTGCACGGTCCTGCTCGTAATTCAGCACCACCGTTATTCCGGTTTTATATCTGGCATCCGCTATCACCAGTTTTGTATCTACCCGCCGGCTCACGAGTTCCCCAACAATATAGTTTCCAAATATGTCATTCCCGACCATCCCGCAAAAGGAAGTAGCAATACCAAGGGATGCAAGATTGGCAGCGAAAATGGCCGAAGAACTGCCCAGCGTAAAAACCATATCTTCAGCGAGTATCTCATGACCCACTACCGGAAGTGCCGACAGCCGGTTTAATAAAATATCAACATTCAGTTCCCCTATTACCAGTACATCTTTACGCATAATCTATTGTTTGCTTTTCTTAACGCTAGTGAGAATAAGAATAAACTTTTATTGTTAAACTGAGATGGATTCCGGATAGATGGTTACTCCCTGTACAACACGACTGATAGCACCGGATACAGATGGATTATCAGGTTGTAGTCCAACATAAATTGAATGGAAAAAACCAAGTATCTGACCCACCAGCGTCGCGCTGATAAAAGACAATTCGGTATTATCTTTTAACGACGATAAGAACGTAATATCAAGCGCCGAGTTTTTTAGTGCTTCTATCCGCTGGTTGATCCCGACGGTGGGAATGTTCCGGGCATCAGCATCAATTGACAAACACAGATCACGTTCGTATAAAAATACATGTTCATCCTGCGAAAAAAGATAGACAATAAGTGAGTTTTCGTTTACCACCACTCTTGGTCCATGGCGAAAGCCAAGGAACGAATCATGCTTGCATATGATTTTTCCATCCGTCAGTTCCTGGAGTTTCAGATGACATTCCCTTGCAATTCCCAGTAACGGTCCGGAACCCAGGAAAATAACTCTTTCATAAGGTTGCTCTGCAATTGCTTTGATCTTAGGCAAATGCTTTCCCAGCAGTTCCTTTCCATCGCTTATCAACACTTCCAGCGAAGGCAGCAAAGTTTCCAACGCTTCGATCTTTGATACAAGTATGATCGATAAAAGCATGGCTGTAAAGCTACCGGTCATGGCAAGGCTCTTATCGTTCGCCTTTTCTGGTAAGATCAGATTGTAAGCGTTTGATGAACGCTCCCTCACCAGCTGACCATCACGGTTACAGGTAATTACCAGGTGGACCACTTTGTCACAGTAATCATTGGCCATTTGTACCGCTGCGAGACTTTCGGGGCTGTTGCCGGATCTTGCGAATGACACAAGCAATGTCGGCACTTCTTTGAGAAAGTATAACTCGGGATGGGTTATCAGATCTGTTGTTGCTATCGCCTGTGTGATTCTCCTGGTGTTTGCCTGGACAATTCCCTGTGCAGATTCGCCTATAAATGCCGAAGATCCCGCACCAGTTAAGATGATTCGGTAATCAGTGTTTGCAAGCAGGGGTGCAAGAAATTCCCTGATGGCTTTCTTCTGTGCAAACACCAGATCATACACTTCCTGCCAAAGGGCCGGTTGCCCCTGGATTTCGGATGCCGTATGCAGGCCACCTTTTTCTACAATTTCTTCCTGGTTAAAAAATAAATATGCCATAAAGCTGGTTAATGCTATTTTAATTCACTGGCCGGAGCCGGTCCTTTTAGGTTGATCTTACTTTTCTTATCCATTTTAGACTCTGCATTCCCCATCAACAAAGCTGAAATGATTGCCAGCACCGTACCTGTCACTATTAGTGGGTGCGGTTTAACGGCATATATAATTAATGAAATAACAACGGTGAGTACTGGTGACAGAGCAGTGGTCATTGGAGCAATGATTATTGCTTTTCCATAACGAAATGCATATACCAGGCAAAGCGCGCCAAACGCATTCAGGATCTGGATGCCTGCTGCCAGGTAAGGTCCATTCAATCCGCAATTGATTGGTTTCGAAAAGTCGGTCATCCAGAGGGCTACCGGAATAAGTGCAACTGAACTGACTGCCATGTAGAAAAAAATACTTTCTGCCTTCATGTTTTGATTCGCAAATCGCATAACAAAACCCTGTACACCCCACACAACAAGTGGTATAATTATCAGCACGATCCACAGGTAACCGGAAGTACCGCTATTACCTGGCGGTATGTATGACAAAAGGAATATGGATATAACGGCTATGCCTATACCAAGCCACCCATATATCCCGGTGGACTCTTTCAAAAATAAAACGGCTAATAATATTGTTACCACAGGCGTCAGAGAAAGGATTGGGAACACGAGGTATGCAGGTGCAATCTTTAGCGTAAAGAACAGCACCAGTTGTCCTATTGCACCCATAAATCCGGCGAGGCAACCAAGCAATATGGATTTGCGATCGTAGTCCAGCTTCCACTTGTTTATTATCAGCGCCACCACCGTTGCGGGTATCATAGTAAGGGCCCATACCACATATCCAAGCGTCGCAGGAAACCCATTTTTTTCCGGGAGCTCAATGAGTGCTCCCCAGGCTCCCATGAACAGCACATGTATGACAACGAAACTTACCCATGTTTTTGTTTTCTGCATATGTTGTCTTGAAAGTCTTTGTTATTGTTTAACCAGGTATTTATCAAACCATGCGAGGCTACGCGAAAGCAGATCGAAACGATTATGTGGCCTGAGGTCCGGTCTCCAGCCATGCCCTTCTTCTGTATAATGCACCATCGTTGTGTCCACACCCAATTTTTTCAAAGCGATGAACATTTCTTCGGCCTGCGATACAGGCACTTCATTATCGAGCGCGCCGTGTAAGATCAATGTGGGTGTCCGTACGTTTTTTACGTTTCTTAGCGGTGACCATTCCCACAACAATTCGAAGTTGTCGTAAACACTACCATTGAATTCGGCCTCTATGAGAGAATGATATAACGAGGTGCCGGCAAAACTTACCAGGTTGCTGATGCCTCCATCACTTACAGCGGCTTTAAACCGGTCTGTTTGTGTGATAATCCAGTTGGTCATAAAACCGCCATAACTTTGACCGGTTACGCCAAGACGTCGGGCATCTATCCAATCGTTTTGTCGGATCGCTGCATCAAGTGCTGACATCAGGTCCTTGTAATCGCCTCCACCCCAATTCAACAAAGTGCCGTTGGAAAAATCTTGTCCATAACCACTGCTGCCGCGGGGATTTACATATAACACACCATATCCGGCCGAGGCTAACAATTGCATCCGTTCTTCGAAATCAAAACCGAACATGTTATGTGGCCCGCCGTGAATCACAAGTACGAGGGGATAAGTTTTTGTTCCGACAAAATTTGCCGGCTTTATGATCCAACCCTGAATCTGTGTTCCATCAAAGCTTTCGGACCAGAAAGTTTCAGTATCCTGCAAACATTTATCCTGAAGTACTTTGCTGTTACCAGTTATCTGCCTGCTTGTTTGATTAATTAAGTTGTAAATGAAGACTTCGGTAAGATGGGTTGGATCGTTACTTATGAAAGAGATTCGATCACCAGCATTACTTATTGAATACCCGTGAATATGACATCTTTCACCGGTCACATGTTCAACACTGCCGCCATTGGTTCTTACCTGGTAAATAGCTGTTGTGCCATGATTACCCGCCGTGAAATAAATAACTGAATCTGAAGGATGCCAGGCGATTTGTTCTATCCTTCTGTCAAAAGACCGGGTTAAACAATCGATATTATTTTCTGCTAATGATAAGATATATAGTTGAGTATCTTCTGCGGGGCTGTCATTGGTGGCTATCATACCACGGGTCGCCGTGAAGGCTATATGGTTTCCATCAGGCGACCATGCAGGTTGAATAACAGTACCAAAATTTTCGGTGTACCTGCATGTTTTAAAGTTTAGCAGATCTATGCTCCACAAATCATGCAATTGGTTATTATCAGGATCGGCTGACCTGTTACTTACGAAGGCAATCTGGTTACTATCGGGTGACCAGCAGAGAGAGTGTTCGTTGAAGGCTGAATCGGTCACAAGCTGCGGTTCGCCACCTTTCGAAGAAACTACCCAGATATGCGAAAACCTGTTGTCAGTAATAGAAGGCCTTCCCCTCCCGCCCTTCGTTTTGTATAATAACCTGTCTATAACCTTCACAGAGCCTTGTTCAACCTCAGCAGGCAGAAACTCTTTCGTACTTATATATGCGATCTGCCGGCCGTTTGGTGACCATGCAAAAGTTTTAAGAGACAGGTGACCCATGAAATAGTGCGACTCATAAATGGGCACAAATGACTTCCTTGAATCGCCAGGCATCGAGTAAATCCAAATGTAATGCTGGCTTTTATATTCGCTCAGGTAAGCGATTTCATTTGTAACCGGTGACCATTGTGGTCCTGAGCCTTCCCATCGAACCAGTTCAATCCCGGTGGCAATTTCAACAATGCTGATAAAATCCTTCTGGCTGTTTGCTTCCCAATCAACGCTGGTGGTCACATAAGCGATATATTGCCCATCGGCAGAATAGCTGACGCTGCTGAGGGCGGCAAAGTCTTTCAGATCCTCCACCACTATCGGACGCTTTATTATGTTTTCCGCTGTGCTCATAAACATTTACCAGGTCTGATCGTTGCGTTTAAATTTGCAATCGAACGATTTGCCTGAGATATCAGTTACTTTAGTTTTTTGTTGACTGGCTGATTAGTTCACCTAAAAGCTTTCGCACTTCATCCCATTTTTTCGGGTCATAATTCCAGACATTAATGTTGCCAACCGCATCGTTACCATACGGTCTTCCAATTATACTGTTTACAATATCGTTCGTGCGTGTGTCATTCTTGTCTATTCTTGCCAGTATTCTCATGTACTCATATTCCTGTACCCCGTTGCGCATTGTTTTCAACCTGATGGAAGGGCAGATCGATTTTACGTTAGGGATGATTCCGGGGCTATACACAAGCAGGGCATTGCCGTTCATCTTCTTCTCATCATATCCGTCCGCATTGCCACCGTCGTTGGCGCTTTTCCATGTTTCTGTATCATACCAGGCTGCCTTCCATCCTGCACCCAGACCCCAACTGAGCCAGGAATATGCCTTATATTTCCAGGCGCTCCAACTAATGGCCCGATCATTCACCAGTGGAAGGTCGGTAAAGGTTGAGCTGCCAACCCAACCATTTACCTTGCTTTCATAAATCATGGGGCCGTATAACCACTGCCTGATTCCCATGTTTGCGTATTTCTTAAATCTTTTTTCATCAAATTCGATAGTATGAACAGCCCAGGAGCTGATCGAATTTTCAATCACCTTCATAGCCGTATCGGTATAAGCTCCATCAACCCGGAATTGCGCCACCGGATATTCCTTTTTAAACAGATCACCGTAGTAAGCCATCCGATCCCATGCTTCTGGAAAGTAAGATTCATCAAGGCCATCCAGGTAAACAGTAAGATCTGTTGTTTTTGGATTCACCATCAGTTTCAGATGATCCCGTACATTTCTAACTACCTCTACATATTTAGCGCGATTTTCCGGCTTTTTCTCTACATCGGGTTTACCTACATCCGGCCAGCCACGGGTACCATGTTTTCCATAAACATCGAAAGGCAACAGGAACGTCTCTATCGGTGTTCCATAACCGGGGCCATACTCGTATCCATGTTTTTTGGTAAACGCTTCGCCGCTAAAATACTTCCTGAGCCTGTTGTCGAAACGGGTCCAGTCGATCGTCAGTTTGCCCGCATTGTCTTTGAGTTCCGGTTCGTAAGTCGGATCGATAATGGCAACACGATTTCTTTTCATCAATTGGTAAGTCTCCAACTCTTCTTTGTCGTTCATGCGACTCACAAACCCTTCGTGCTGCAGGCTCGCCTTGAGGAGGTTTTCATTGGGCAACGCGAAATCAAAAACATTCAATTCGATTGGTACCGATTGGATGACACCAGCAATCTTAACCGAAATTGTACTAGAGTAAATACCACTCTCAGCATTTGATTTTTCATATGGAATATATTGATCAACCCAGATTAACAGGGATTTCTGATTTGGAATCCGGTTATTGAAATCAGGTAGCTGTAAGGGATATATCCAGGCATTTACACCCAGGGATAATTCACCTTGTTGAATATGTTTGAAAGGGATCAACGCATCCGGATACCATCCTGGGCCAAGCGTCGCATTAGGATAACCGGTGCTACCTGCCAGTACCTGCACTGACCATTCGAGGAATAGCTCAGGTTGAACGTTGAGTTCTTTCTGGTTCTTCTTAAAAGGTGCCATCGTAACCTCTATGCCTTTTAATGGCTTTTCACTATTATTTGTCAGCACTACCTGAAAAGAGACATATTCACCCCTTGCTCCCTCTATGGATGCCCGCTCTCCATTAAAGATCCAGTTATTCTTCAGCAGCGATCCTGCTGTGAAAGTGCCCGCAGCGGTCCCGTTGTAAGGTTGGTCATAGACCTTATGCGATACCGGATCGATCCTGACAGATGCAGGCAAAACTGAAATGCCCCAGCCGGGGCCAGCGCCATTAGCCTTGCAAACAAGAACAAATGAGAGTGCAAGAAAAAGAAGCGTTGAATGTTTTATCATACGAATAAGATAATCCGATTACAAAGAGTGGCTGCAGATAAGTTGATCAGGTGCATCTTTACAAACATAAATAAAAAAGACGCGCAATCGAAAGTTTTCGAAAAATTTTTTTTATGGATCGAAAGGTTTTAAAAGGCCCATTCCCCTATATTGTAAGGAAGAGACTTAATTTTGGATTAAAAAATTAATGAAACTGGTGTTTCACCTTTAAATAATTAACTAATTACGGCGGTGAGACGTTATATACGCGGAAAAGATGCAGTTTCTTTATTTAATCCTTAGACAAATTCTTTCATATACTAATTTTTTATTTATTTTGCTTCATAAGAAATCGATCCACCAGGCTGTTTCACTTGCCTTCACACACATAGTTATACGACTTGAAAATCTCCCTTGCCCATGCTAAAAAACAATATGGATGTAAAAAAAAGCATTTCAACTGTTGAAAGACGAACCCTGATACTGGAAAAGTTGGAAGCAGAGGGGCAGCTTGACGTGATATCATTAAGTAAGGAACTTGGTGTGAGCGAGGTAACTATCCGCAATGATCTGAACTGGCTGGAGCAAAAGAATATGCTGATCCGTGCCCGTGGCGGAGCGATCAAGGTTGAGCGTGTTGCCGCAGAATTCAGCTTGTCTGAAAAGAATAAGCTGCATTACCAGGAAAAGTTAAGAATCGGTAAAGCAGCCGCTGCACTGATAGAAAGCGGTGACACAATTATTCTGGACTCGGGCACCACGACCATGGAGATTAATAATCACCTGCCGGATACAGGAACACTCACCGTTATTACAAATGCGCTTAATATTGCGAATAAACTGGTGGAGCATGAGCAGGTGAATGTAATTGTGCCCGGTGGGTTCCTGAGAAAAAATTCATTATCACTGGTTGGTACAACCGCAGAAGAAAGCTTTAAAAATTATTTCTGCGACAAATTGTTCCTTGCGGTAGATGGTTTCAATACCACCTTTGGACTGTCGACACCCAATGTTGAAGAAGCTCATTTAAACAGGGTTATGATTTCTATTGCGAAACAAGTAATCGTTGTAACCGATTCAAGTAAGTTCCACAAAAGGAGTTTCGCATTTATTGCTCCGATATCAGCGGTGGATATTGTAGTCACCGATGCTGGTATCCCGGAAGAAGATAAAAAAAGGCTGGAAACGGCGGGCATAAAAGTAATCATCGCTTAAAACATTCCCGGATTACCCAAAAAAAACGAGCACCGTAAGACTACAGTGCTCGTTTTTCATTAAATATCTGATCTAGTTTTTATCCCACCACAATGGTGTTACATGCGTATCGGGTCCACCCAATAGTGACACTGCTTTTTTAATTTCTTCATTGTTAACCTGGTATTCCTTTTCAGGATACGGAATTCTTCTAACCCGTTGTGTAGCCGTGTTGGTAATGTTGGGATTGTCCGAATTTACGACCTGGTATAATTTAAACCTGTTGTGTCTCCTGATATCGGCCCAGGCTTCTTTTCCATCCGGAAATATAGCCAGCCATTTTTGTATTGCAATTTGTTCAAGCTGGATATTTTGATTTACCGGATGAAACGCAACAGAAACATTTGTTATGGCTGGTGAATTAAGAAAATCCTGTGGGGCGATGGGCACCTGGTTGCTATTGATATACGCATCAATCACCGTGGTATTGGTGATACCCCACTGAAGCAAGGAGTTACGAATACCTTTGTCATAGAAGCTTTTCGCAGTTCCTCCCATATTCCATCCAAGCATGGCGCCTTCTGCACGAAGAAAATCTGCCTCGGCCGCGCTCATTACATTTAAAGGTGTCGATTCAAAGGTTGTAATGCCCCCGGAGCCAGGTGAAGTCCATCTTGCACCAACATGTGAATTAGCTGCATTGGAATTTAAGGCATTTCCCAACTGGGCAGTATTGTAGCCATTACGGAAACCATTGTATTCATTATTGGCGCGGGCAGGAAGCCAGTATACAGACATCCGGGGATCCTGGTAGCCTTTCATTATTGACTCCATAGTAGCACTCATCCTAAACTCATTGTACTCAGACATGGAGGACAATGGATTGAATGCAGTACTGGTTGTATTGGATCTCTTCATAAGGGCGTCGTCGCCGGGGCTTGCAGTAAAGGTTCCGGCAGCCACTGCCGCTTCACCTTCTGTTTTAGCAAGGGTAGGATTGACCGCCGAAATTCTCAAAGCAAGTCGCAGACGCAGGGTATTTGCAAACTTTATCCATTTAGTAACATCACCACTATAAATGAGATCAGCTGTGCCGAAGGGTTTACTTGCAGTGTTTTGTTTGAGCACAGAGACCGCTTCAGTCAGACGCTTAAAGAAATCAGCGTAGATTTTGTCCATTGGATCATAGGCGATTGATTTCGCCCCGCTACCCGCCTGGAAGTATGGAATGGGGCCGAAATAATCAGTTATACGATGAAATGCAAGAACCCACCAGATATTACACAAAGCGTATTCAGGCGATGTGGGTTCCACCTTCTGCATAATAATCTGCAGTTGCGGCATCACTGCTGAGTAAGCAACTGTATAGACGGCATCTGACCATGCATGTTGCACAGCGAGACGATCTGTGGCGAAGTTTACGCTTGTATTGGCATAATACTGCGCATAGAGATCCGCAAACAGATTCTGGTCTGTCTGGTAGCTGCTATAGGCACCATGCAAAGCGCGTGTGAAAAGGAAAGGAAGTTCCCCGCTTGTAATTGTTGTAATCTTACTGGGATCAGAATTTATCTCGGTATACTTTTTTGTACAGGAACTGATCATCATCAGGGCCATGACACCGGCGACGAGGGCGGCACGGTAACTTGTTTTTATTTTAGATTTCATCATTGTAAGTTTAAATGGGTGGTACTAGAAGTTAACATTCAAAGTAAAGCCAGCAGTTCTTGTGGACGGATAATTACCGTAGTCAATTCCCATGTTATTACCATTGCCTCCGGCTATATCCGGATCATAACTCATTTTTCTTTTTCCAACTCCTGGCAAAGCAAAGATTGAACTACCACGGTAGATCCAGAGCAGATTCCTGAATACAGCAGATAGTGTGACCCCTTTTACGACATTTGTGTTAAACCATTTCCGAACCGGCAGGCTGTAGCCAAGAGCAACTTCCCTCACGCGAAAGTTGGTAGCGTCATATGCAAATAACTCTCCTATTCCACTGTTTCTTTTACCTGAAACGGATTGCCAGAATTGTTGTGCATTGATATTTGTATTTACAGCTGCTCCATCTTTATCTACACCGCCCAGGTTCCAGTTACCTTCGCGGAAAGGAACGGTACTTTCGGTAAGCCCGGTGTGCGACATATTTTGCTCTGTACCTGACATTATGATGCCGCCTACTCTTCCATCAACAAGCACACGGAGGTTAATAGCCTTATAGCTGAAAGTGTTTGTGAGACCCAGAATAGCTTTTGGATTGAAATTACCAAGCACTGATGCTGCCTGCCCGTTTTCGGATGAGCTCATTGGTGTGCCATTGGCTTTAACCATTAGTTTGCCAGTTTTGTCTGTTGCCCATCGGTGACCTATTAACTCACCATAGCTGCCGCCAACTTTTACCATACCTCTTGCACCCCAGTCCATATGGGTTCCGAGGTAAACTTCGTTCATTCCCGGTGCGAGTTCGATCACCTTGTTGCCGTTTATTCCCGCATTCAGGTTAGCCTCCCACTTGAAATCAGTGTTCATGACCGGTACTACATTCAACACAAGTTCAACTCCTTTGTTTTCGATATTACCTGCATTGAAATACATAGCAGTATACCCGGAGGCAGATGGTACCGTAACCTGCAGCAGTTGATTAAAAGAGTTGCTTTTATAGAACGAAAGTTCGAAGCCTAAACGGTTATTTAGAAATCTCGCCTCAATATTAGCTTCCAGATTCCTGATGATTTCTGGTTTAAGATCCCGCATCGGAAGTGTGCTACCCCTGCTCAACATTCCCTCACTTAAGCCGGGAGTGAAAGTAAATTGCTCATTTATCACTCCAAACTGACCTCCGTTACCAACCTCTGCGAAGTTCAATCCAAGTTTAAGAAAAGATATGGCAGAAGGAAGGTGAGTCATTTCGTTCAGGATAGCAGAAGCACCGGCAGAATAATATTGAAAAGCATGGGGCGCAGGAAGCCTGCTGTCCCAGTCATTCCTTATACTTCCATCCAGGTAAACCATGTTTTTGTAGCCAACATTGAACTGACCGAAAACGGACTGAGTCTGCACGCGCGAATGATTTACAGCGCTGGTTGTGGCCCGGGCAAACGCAAGGTTAAACATATTAGCCTTGTTCAATCCTCCGGAATTTTTAACAACACCATGTGACAGTACATCCTGGTAAATTGCACCGGCACTGTAATCAACTGTAAAGTCTTCGCCGACATTATTTTTCCCTGTCAGGATCACATCATACCATTGTTGCATCGTTGTGAGGTCTGTTTCCGCATATACACCACCGTTAGTCATGGCGTGGCTTATTGTATTCAACTTAACGCGGGTTTCTCTTTTATAAATCGTACGGTCGAGGTTGGCCCTGCCAGTTATATCCAGCCAGCTTGTAATTTTGAATTTCGCAGACACAAAACCAAGAATCTGATCACGATTTTCTTCCGTATGATCATTATTTACCAGCCAATACGGGTTGCCATACAAGCCGGGGATGGTGGATGGCCACGGCGTACGGTTAGGTATTCCGAATACATCAAGTACCTGGTAACGTTCCGCTTCTTCGGTACTGATATTACGTGGCATCTGAATTACAGACATCATTGGTGTATTACCTTCCCCGCTACGCGGAATGTTCGCGATGTTCTGCTTGAGATAAGTAACTTTCGCATCAGTAGAAAAGCGCTTGCTTATCTGGTTGCTCAGGCGAAGATTTACCACATGTTTCATCAGGTCATTAGAACGGACGATCCCCTTGACTGCATTGTTGGTATAAGAAAGATATGTCTGCGCTTTTTCGTTTCCCCCTGACACTGAAACCGAATTATTCAAGGTCAGTCCTTTCCGGAAAAAATCTTTAACGTTATCCGGATGAGCGATGTAGGTTCTATCTTCTCCAAAATGATTTTTGTAAGCCTGGCCCTGCAATTTTGCTCCCCAGTTCGACCCCGAGTTTCCATCGATTACGCCGTTAGTACCCTGCCCATATTCATTTTGTAAAGCGGGCAATGAAAAAGGAGATTCGCTCACGACGTTAGAAGTAAAATTTACTGACATCCGGTCCCTGGAGCCTTTCTTAGTGGTGATTACAAGTACACCATTACCAGCCTGGCTTCCATACAAAGCGGCTGCGGATGCACCTTTGAGCACTGTCATAGATTCAATATCATCCGGATTTATTGTAGAAGCCATGTTGTTGAATACTTCAGAGTAAACCGGTACGCCATCTATTACAACAAGAGCACTGTTCGTTCCTTGTATTGACCGGTTTCCCCTGAGAACAATTCTCGCTCCCGAACCAACTCCACCGGAACTTTGAGTGATCATGGCTCCGGCTATCTTACCCTGCAGTGAATTCAGAACGTTATTTGGATCCCTCACATCCGTTAATGTTTTTGGGGAAACGGTCTGGGTTGCATAAGGTACACTCCTGGCTTTTCTTGTGATGCCAAGTGCGGTAACGACTACTTTTTCCAACTCACCATCATTCTGACCAAGATTGACAATGATGTTTTTTTCATTTGCTCCAACTTCCTTATTTATTGTTGTAAACCCCACGGAACTGATCTGGAGCGTAACAACGCCTTCGGGCACCTGCAATGAAAAGTTACCTTCATTATCAGAAGCAGTGCCTGAGCTGGTACCCGAAACAGTGACTGTAGCCCCGGCAACCGGTGTTTGTTGTGACAGAACTTTTCCGGTTAACAGCCTCGTCTGGGCCTGGATACTCAATCCCCAAATTAAGAGGAAAAAGAGAAAGAGTTTTTTTAGATGTAGCATTTAGAGTTGATTTTATAAATGAAAGTGAGCATTGACGTGTTATTGTAAAAGACTGACTCAAGCAATTAACGGCCCCTGGCGCAGGACTTGCGTCCTTACCTTAGCTTAATAACCACTAATAAACGGGGGAATGGCAGTATCGTCAGATCATCCTCGTTGATTCATCATATCATTCGCGAAATACTTTAGAGATACATCAGATTCCTGCAATCAATTCCCGGCCGGAAAAACCATGAGCTGGCTTAGTGCTTCGTTCTCTCCCATAATTATATAATTTCCTGCGGTTGCAGTAGCCATCGATGCAATCTGGAACCCACGCCATTTAATCCCTTGTTCAAGGCCCGGGGCAACCATTTCGAATTCAGGATTGCCAAGATCACGAAACCCTTTCTGCGGGTGATAAGTAAACAGGTGCGCATAACCGGGAGTTGCACCTGCCACGCCATAGAGCGTTCCGTTTTTTCCGGGGGTCATAGTCATTATGCGTGGCATCATGATTGGTTTGCCCAGGTTAACAATAGTTTGTTGTACGGGGTCAAGACGAAAAAGTTGACCGTCAGCAGCATTGCTGCCATAGATGGTTCCATCCGGCATTTTCGCCCACGCGTCAACACGTCCGAGTACTTCTCTCCCCCAAACGAATGGCAATTCATCTTTTAGAAGAGTAAACGATTTATCAGCCGGGTTGAAACAGAACATTTTATTGACTGAACGACTTCCGTAAACCCGGCCACGGGCATCAACAATCAGTGCACGAGATAGATAATCTTCGGGAGCCAGGGCAAAGGAATGATAAGTACCGAGATCTGTTTCCGAAGGAACAGTCTGGCTATAGACCACAGTTTTGCCAGTCTTTAGATTGTGAGTAAAAAATTTGCCCGAAGGATGAGCAATTCCATAAAACTCATTGGCGTCGGTATTAAACGTCAATGCGAAGACACCTTCTCCAGGTATAGGTTCACCGAGATCCTTAACTACTGGCTGACCTTGCGGGTTCAGCTGCACTTCAATGATATGCCCGCCATTACCAGATCCTGGCTGAGGCATTGTTCCGGCATAAAACAATTTTCCGGATCTGGAACTTGTAAATCCTGTGCCGATTGCCAGCTGTCCCTTGATAAAATCATCAACTGATTTAACAGCCGTCAGTTTACGCTTAGACAACGAAGTAGTAAACAGAAGTGGTGACATCCCTTTGTCTGCTGTTGTACCACCCAAAACATAATCGCCCGAAACCGCCAGTGAACTCATCGCATTACGATACATCGGCATCCGGAGCTCATCACTGTTTTCAAGAGATGTCTCAACTGCAAAACTGCCTTTCGGACTAAAAAAGGTATACTGAGCCTTAATGGAAACAGGAAAGAGGGCCAACGTTGTCAGAGAAGTTATGATCAGATTTCTCATGTTAATTCACCTCCTTTTCTGGGTTAAACTTGATTAAAAATGGCAGGCTGCCGTGTTCAGAAGTATCTGGCCTTTTCCGGCCGGCAAAATATAAGTTGCCATCCTTATCACGGATATCTGAGCCGGTGACTTCAGTAAGACGGCCGATTGGAAACTCCAGAAGAATCTTTGACAGGCGTGAAGTTGGATCAAATTCAATCAAAACGGTCTTGTCCTTCCTCACATAATTACCGTGACCACCGATAACATAATACAGCTTACCGTTCACCCCTACATTCAAATTCGGGACATAAGGTTTCCACTCTTCACCTTTAGCTGTTTCAAAAACGCCGCCGAGGTCCTCCCATCTACCAACACCATTTTCTTGCGGGTAGAACGCAACAAGTTTCGCACCGTAGGTTACGAGGTATATGATGTTCTTAACCGTATCCTTTGCGAAAGCGGTTACACCTGTAATGATTTTTTCACCGGGAGTACCTGGAAACGCAGGCAGGCTCTGCTTCGCAAATACCAATTTGCCGGTGGATTTCTCATACATTACCAGGCGTTGTCGCCAGTCGACATAGTAACAGTTACCCCAGCGATCGGAAAACAACACGCGGGGAACATGAGAACTACCAAGCCTGCCCGCATCCTGCAATTTATTTTTTTTAGGGTCGTAGATCAGGAAGTGCACCTGCGGATAACTGATCGCATAGATCAAACCGGTTTGCGGATCAACCTCCAAATCTTTGATGCTTTCATACTGCAGTCCCATTCCCAGGTTTGTAACCTGTTTGGTTTTCGGACTCCACTTCATAATAAAACCACCGGCGTAACCATGTGGGTGATTCATAAGGTACTCTTCCCTCGACTCGCCACCGTCTGTGGTGAAATACATATCACCACCAGGGCCAGCTACTATTTTTGAGTGAATTTTTCCCTGCCATTGAAAGGGTCTGAGATAGCCGAGGTCTTTAACGAATCCGTGTAACTGCATTTTGTGCGCAGCCGGCTCATATTCATAAAACCCGACATTATCAGCATGATTGGTCACCCCGATATAAACACTGTTGTTAGCGGGATTATAACCGATGGAACCCCAGGTTGAATGCGCTCCGGGAAAATCAGGATAGTCGATAAAGCTGATATTTTTCTCTGAAGGAGATTTTTTCCCTGATGTATCCTGGAAACCATGGGAAGACAGGCTGCTGAACTGGAGGATCAGCAGCCCTAACAGGCAATCAATGCGCATTCGGAATGACCTTTAGTAAACAAATGATTTGAAAAACCAAGATAGGAGAAATATTTCAAAACCTTTTAAAAAACCTAAAATATTAATTCAAATAAAAAGGTTACGAAAGTAAAGACTTATTATACCTTATATTTTTTTCGCGCGGGATGTATAGTTTATAAGCCAGGACTAACACAACGGCAAGCACATACTCACCCATATGCCTGCGAAATAAACTCAATATTTTTCCCATTCGATATGCTCGTTGCGTTCCGGTAAATTGTGAGTTTTCGCAAACTGGTTCCTCGCTTTGAGCACGTCCTCAGCCCATTTACCAAAGGGATATTTTAATTGGCGGTATATCAGGTAGCTCATGTCAACTGTTCGGATTGGTTGGTGGTCCTTTACATCATCAACCTGGTCAAGAAATTTACGCCCGTTTGCTTCTGCAACACGTGGGTGCCAGTCCTGGTACCAGGTAGTTGTTATGAGCTGTAACGCCAGGTTGCGTTCATCACGGATCTTCATGGCATGATCAAGTGCTTTATCCAGTATTGCTACTGCACTGCCAGCATTTGTTGATGCAAGACCGGAAGAAATTGCCAATAGTTCATTGATCTTTTTCAGGTCTAGTAACATGTTTAAATTCTGACGGGTAAGTAATGCTACTGATTGAAGTACCTGTAGATTGTAATGTTGATAATCTGCGGTGTTCATATTCTGATCTAACAACTTCATTAGTTCATCATTCTCCGCGAGGAACTTCTTTGACGCTTCAAGTCTCGGTTTGTTTGCAGTGTTCCAGGCATTCGCAACACTAAGATCTGATCCTGCCGGTACGGGCAGCGGGGGCAAAGTCTGATCCCTGGCTAACCTCGGAGTATCATAAATCTTGTAAGAATTGCCAAAAATTGGTGTTCTCCAATCAAAGAAGTCCCAATCCCAGCTCTTATCCCAGAAGTCAGCCTGGGTACTTAGCAATTCGTAAACCCGATCCATTTGAACATGGTTAAATCCGTAGAAGGATTTGTAAAACCGCTGCGTAAGATCATCAGCATTTACCTGTTTATTATTCCAGCCAGGTGCAGCACCTGCAGCGTAGCCCAACCAGAAGGTCTCAGGATTCAGGCCAGCATCACCCCAGGCAGCTACAATCACACCCATTAAATCGGCTTTGCGTTCTGCTATCGTCGACTTAATTCCCTCGACAACTTCTCCTACCCTGCCTTTTTTTATTTCGCCCTGTGGTTCGTCATCGTCTTTAATCTCAACACTATTATTCACCGGGGCAGTCTTTACTGCGGGGGGTCTATGATAATTTGGAAACAGAGGTTCCGCGCCCTGTGCAGAAGTATAAATCAACTGGCGCATTCCATGATCTTTTATTTTGCCTGCCCAATCTGAGTTATAAACACCGCTGATGATATGAGAGGGTAATGAATTGATATCTTCACTTTTAAGTGGAAACTCAGCCCAGATTATGACCTTTCTTCCCTTAGCGTGAAGTTTATTAGCTATCCGGGTAATGTATTCTGCCAGCAATTTATTACCTCCGCCCAATTCATCCGCCCGCTTTTTCTCAGCAGGCGATTGACCAACGTAGTAAGCCTCATCCGTTGAGAACAACACATACTTTCCGCCCTTGTTTGCAGCGAACAGTTCATCAAACATTCCAAGCAACAACTCATCGGCCTTAGGATTGGTAACATCCAATTCGTAGTTCGAATTTGCAAAAGCCCTCAGGGATTTGTATTCCGGATGTTTAAGTATGAAAGAGATATGTGCTGGTCCATCTATCCATGGCACCAATTCAACATAATGAGCTTTTGCATATGCACTGAGCTCTGCATAATCGCTTGCGGAATATGCATAGGGCTCTACAAGTGCACTTGCCCCTTTGAACTGGAAATGTCCTTCCAGCTTAACGGTAAATGCGTTTATTTTATAATAGCTGGCTTGTTTGATTGCACGCTTCATTGCGTCAAGGCGCTGGAGATGATGGGCATTGTCCCAGTAGATCATTCGCAGATCCATATCAGGCCAATCCGATATTTTTCCGGTGGTGAAATATAATTTGCCGCCCTCAGGTTGCAGTAACTGTATGAGGGTTTGCACTCCATAAAACAGTCCGGGTGCAGCGTTTGCCGTAACCGTTATCCTGGATCCTTCAAGTTTAATATCATAGGCCTGTTTTGCTATTGCAATTCTATTGGTATCTGTTGTCGGACCGGGTTTGATAAAACCTGCCCTGATCGCGAGCCGGATAGTTTTGACACTGCCGGAAGATTTTGTTGTCAACCGAACCCCAAACCGTTCCTTCAATTCAGCAGTAAGACTCGCAATCGCAGGATGTGATGTCGTGATATTGTTTCCCAGGCTGATAGACCAGCTATCATCGAGCTGGTAACGCTGACCAGTAAACGAAACGTTCTGAGGTACAGGCAATAAGCCTGCCCCGGGCGATTGACTGGTGGCAATCTTTTGCTGTGAAAAAGAAACAATTGAAAAGCAATTGCTGAGGATCGCCAGTGCAATGAAATAAGCCTTGTACATAAATTAATCAGTTTGATATTGAATTCAATGGGAGATTTCAACTAAGAAAATTACAAATCGCCTCTTTTTAGTTCGTTTACTGCATGGTCCACTGCCCTTGCTGTTAGCGCCATATATGTGAGGGAAGGGTTTTGTGTGGAAGTGGAAGTCATACATGCGCCATCTGTGACATAAACATTTTTGCATTCATGCAACTGGTTCCATTTATTCAGCAATGATGTTTTTGGATCATTGCCCATTCTTATCCCGCCCATCTCGTGAATATCTAGGCCGGGACTTTGAGTGGAACTTTGTGTTTTAATATCTGTGAAGCCTGTTTTTGTCAGCATTTCGGTGAACTGCTCAAAATAGTCCTGGCGCATTTGCTCATCGTTGTCATCATATTCAACAGAGACTTTTAATAATGGCATATCCCAGTCATCTTTTTTGGAACGATCGAGACTAACCATGTTTGTTTCTTTAGGGATTGTTTCTCCCATCATATGCGAGCCGATTTTCCACGGACCCGTTTTTGGATTCAACAACCTCTCTTTGAGACCGGACCCGACACCACTTTCATCTACATGGGAACTCCGGTAGGCTGAAAAGCCTGCCGCATAACCCCTCAAGAATTTTGTCTCTTGTTTGAACAGATTTCTAAACCTGGGGATATAGCCTCCACCCGGGTGACTACCTACAGTGTCATAATCTTTAAAACCTTCAAAGGTCGCCGACAGTCTTGCGCTATAATTGTGGAAAGCCACAAATTTTCCCATCAAACCATTATCATTCCCCAACCCATTCGGGAAGCGGCCCGAGGTCGAATTAAGCAATATGAGATTTGAATTGAGCGCGCCTGCATTAACAAAGATCACTTTGGAATAATATTCTATAACCTCCTTTGTGTTTGCATCAATAACACGTACGCCCGTTGCCTTGCCTTTTTTATCATCATAGATAACAGAATGCACCACGGAAAATGGCCGCAGCGTCATGTTGCCTGTCTTAGCTGCCCATGGAAGCGTTGAGGAATTGCTACTGAAATATCCTCCCAGCGGACAACCGCGCTGACAAAGGTTACGGCTCATGCACTGAACCCTGCCCTGTTCAAAATGGATTGGCTGCGGCTTTGTAAGATGCGCCATTCTCTCACTGATTAAATGCCTGTGCTCATACTTTTCAGCCAATTGCTCCTTAAAATAATTTTCAAGAACGTTTAGCGGAAACGCAGGGAGAAACTCCCCGTCGGGTAATTGTTTTAATCCATCCCTGTTCCCCGCAATGCCAGCAAATTTTTCAACATGGCTATACCAGGGAGCCATATCTTTTTCACGTATGGGCCAGTCTACCGCAAAGCCATCCCGAGCCGGCCCTTCATAATCAAAGTTGCTCCATCGCTGTGTGGCTTTTGCCCACATGAGCGATTTCCCACCGACCTGGTAGCCCCGGATCCAGTCAAAGGGCTTGTCCTGCACATATGGATGCTCAGTGTCTTTCACAAAGAAATGTGCTGCATCTTCTTTAAACGCATAACAACGATTGATGATGGGGTTGGCCTTTCGTATTTCCAAAGGCATTTCGCCGCGATGCTCAAACTCATAAGGAAACTTCGTGGCCGTCGGATAATCCTTGATGTGTTTTACATCCCGGCCCCGCTCAAGCACCAGTGTTTTCAGCCCTTTTTCGGCAAACTCCTTCGCGGCCCAACCACCACTGATTCCAGAACCGATTACTATTGCATCAAAGCTTCGCTCTTTTACAGATCCTTTTTGTTTGTCGCCCATGAGCCTAAGTGTTTTTTATTTGATGATAGCCGTTATATGGTACCGAAGGAATCATTTCATACTTGATGATATTCACAAGCACGTATTTGGAAGTGAGATAACCCTGGATAGTTTTTGCTTTCATGATCTTATAAAAGTCGAAAACCTCGGGTGCGAAAGACTCTTTTTTCTCAATGCCTTCGAATATTTGCTGCTTTTGTTCGTAAGTACATGCTATGAATGAGTGTTTGAAACGCTTTTTAGTGCTTTGGTCAAGCTCATCGAGGCCACGCAAAAATTTGTCCTGGTCTTCCCGTTCGTAGCAATCATCAACCATTTTGAGAACGAACAAATGTGCTCCGACTTCCTTTGCACCGGGCGTATCTGTTTGGGGAATAATGGTAGCAGCAATTTCTGCCAGCAGCTTTTCCTGCTGCTCATCTATCTCAATGGTCTTTAGTGCTATCGAAGCCTTACCCTGGCGGTTGAGGCAAGCGGGAAGCATGGTAACACCACCGGCAAAAAATAAGAAATTGCGTATTAATGAACGTCTGTCCATACTCAAAGATTTTTAATTAAGAATGATGAATTAGTTTTCTACGTAGTTCATCATCTTCTGAAGTATTCTAAACCTGCTCACAATCCCCGGTTCCGCTAATTGTCTGACAAACATCTCTGCTTTTTTCTCGTCATTATTATATTTTGCAAATACCCAATCAAACCGGGCTCCGGCCGAGGCCTGTGTTATGCTCCAGTTACGAACAGAATCCTGTTGTGCCTTCCAGCCATTCATTAACTGTTGTAATTCGATCTGCCGGTTTTGTTGCTTTAAAACCAACATTCCGATATAATTACCAAACGGGTTTTGACTACCCATCCAATGCTCTTTGTCGAGTGAATAATCCGCGATTCTATTTTGGTAAACACCCGCCTGTTTTTTGTTTCCCAGTTTTATCTCGCAAAAAGCTGCCATGAAATCATGCAGCCTGGTATCAGGATTATAAGGGCTGCCTGATCCAAGGTGCTCCGGCCATTTCCTCGCTTCCGCTAAATATGATAATGCATTCCTGTATTTTTTCTGATCTATCATTTTCAAGGCAAGGGAAAGATTAGCAAGTTCATATAATTCATGTCCTTCCTGCGCGCCTTCCTGCGGCAAGACCAGGGTATTTTTTAATACGGCCAGACACTCAGTAAACCTATCCGTATTCAGGAGTGCTTTTGCATAATCCATCGAGATGATTGGATTCAGCCTGAATCTCTTATATGCTTCACCGCTCAATTGATAACATTGGTTATACAAACCCTGGTCAAACATGTGTTCATTGCGCGCATGCCATGTTCTCCATTGCGTAGAATCGAGGCTCAAAGCGCGCCCCAGATCGGCGCTTACATAAGGTGCTTTAATTTTATCATTTCCAAACAGTGCTGCCCTTGCCAGGTAAAATGAAGGAAAGTCAGGCTCGTTCGCACAATCCGAAAAGAGCCTCATTGCCTCAGCCGTTTGAAGATTATTCCATCTAACCAGTGCGAGGTAATAAGTAGTTTTCCATGAAGGAAGTGCATTGTTGGCCCAGTTAAGAACAGACATCGATTCCATTCTGAACGGGAATACAAATGCGGGTGATAATGCAATCGCCTGTTTTAGATAAGACCCGCTCGCAGCAGCATCTGTATCTCGTTTCAGATAAGCGAGCCAGTAATACACGGTTGGATAAGAAGGTGACTGTTCCAATACTGTAATAGCCTCTTCGGTTAGCCCCTGGTTCGCATAGGTGATGGCAAGTTCGAGATAAGTTTCATGCGACAACTCATTCCGGATAGCTGATTTGAAGTGTTTCAGACACGAATCGGAAGGTTGAAGCAAATACTTTTCAAAACGTGCGTAATGGTTTAAGGGATCCACATCAAGCAAGAGGTTTATAGTACTGTCAGCCCTTGACTTTTGCTGCAGCTTCCGATACGCAGTTATTAAAAACTGGTATGCCAAAAGATTTTTCTTATTATAATCCAATGCCCTGATTGAATACTGAGCCGCCTCCTCAAAGTTTTTTTTCTGCAATTGAATACCAGCATTATAAACAACCGAGGCCGATCGATATTCGATACTACGGGAAGCCATGTTGAATGCTTCTTCTGCTTCATCAAGCTTTCCCTGTTTCAACAATAAATTGCCATAGATAAAATTAGCGGCACCATGATAGGTATCATACTGCAACACTTTCTGCGCATGTCTAATACCAGCTTCGTAGTCACCCGCCCGGTAATAGTATTCCGCTACCCTGCTTAACGCGTCATAGTGACCTGGTTCGATCGACAGGCACTGCTGATAGTTATCAAAAGCAGCCTTGTAATTTCGCATTGAATTTTGTTCTTCTGCCATTCTGAAAAACCGCTGCGCTGACTGGTATAGGGTATCGTTAGGTGAAGCAGTTACCGGTCTGTTAATGACATTTTCTTTTGGTGCAAACAGTAACTTGCCTTGTCCCAGGCTAACACGTGTTGAATTTAAATCAACCGAAGTCAGCAAGAGCATTCTGTCAAATACCTGCATTGGCTGTAAGTGAAGCAGCTCCCCAAGAACACGTACACCTTTATGAAAAACAATAAGGCTATCATTAATAATTGTATGTGGACTAATCGCAATCTTCAGACTATCACCGGACACCATCACGTTTAAGGTTCCGAACGCATTCGCATCTGCCATGCCACCGGTATTTTTTACAGGAAACCAGATTTCGTTCTTACTTTCCGCATATAAAGGACGGTGTGATAGTTGGGTGAATGGACTGTGGTAGCCACTTCTCTCTGCTGCCTGGTTCAGGATAGCGCCTGACTGGGCTTCGATATATTGCCCATCCGCATCTGTTAACAAATCTTCCCAGATGGCCCCTTCCCTTGACAGGGCCCAGATCCATAATTTTTTTCCCGGTGCATCAGCATATGGTGCCCAGTGGCCGAAACCAAACTTCCTGTTATGCCAGTAACCTCCAAACCAGTTGCGTGCGTTGCCCACAACGTGATATGACTTACTCTCCCCGAAATTATTTTCTTTATAGATGGCAAGGTTACGACCGTTTTTATCGATTGGCCACGGTGAGGCGCTACCATCATGTCCTATATGATGAGTACCGGGAAAATAAAACTGCAGATCATCTGACGCTTTGAATGCAGCGTTTTCCCAGGAAAGATATGACTGGTGCAAAGGAGTTGGATTGAACCAGATGGAATTAGTTTCAAAATAAGCTTTGTCTTTAGGCAGCCTGATATCCACCCGCCATTCGGAACGGGATGCAAGGTCAAGTCCTCCGACAATACAACTAACACTTCCATCTTTGTTGTTGCGGATAAAATAATCAACAGCCGACGCTGCCCAGGGAGCATGCCCCAGGTCGAGACCAAAGTTATGCTCTATACCGCCACTTGTCCATGGGCCACGAATACCAATTGCCCGGAACTTCATCACATGATTCAGATAGACAAATTCATTATTTGTCGACTTCTCAACAGCACCCATAACTTTGCCACCAACTTCCGGCAGCACAGAAACAGTGATATAAGGATTTTCCAGTTTTACCACCTTCCAGTTCTGCATGGTGCTTTTATCCGTATATCCATCAAAAACAAAGTAAGGATAGAAAGGAGCAACTTTTTTGTTAAGCCCTAAAACTGGTATCGGATTTGGGTCAGAATATGGATATGTCCGCAACGATTCTGTTGTTTCGGTGACCTGTGATTGCTGAGCAACACCCATCGTATCCAAAGAGACGAGGTGAACAAACAAAAGCACCGGTTTTAATCCAAATCTGTAAATCCTCGACAGCTTCATGCTTACGAATTTTGGTATTTGCTCAAATACAATGATACGAAAGCAGAAAATAAGAAAAAAAAGATTTCGAAAACAATTTTTTTATGAATCGAAATAAAATAAAAGTTGTTAATTGCTGACCAACAGAATCACATATGGCAAAAAGAAGAGATTTTCTAAAAATCGCAGGCCTCACCGGGCTTGCATTTGCTCAAAACAACATATTCCCAACTATGGCCGCAGGTAATATAATCCGACCTGATGTTTCTGGTTCTGCCGGAATCGAAGAAACGAATGATGACACAGATCTCAGCGTAATCGGTCTTTATGGTGCATGGGCAGCTTCACTACGCGGAAACAAGTTACCCTCCCTGTCTTTCCGAAGACCGGAGTTTACCAACCTCGAAAAATGGCGCAAGTCTGCAAAACAAAGAGTTATTGAAAGACTTGCGATTCCTGACATGGGCGGCCTTCCGAAGGTAACAGTACATAAGAAGTCTACTTACGACGGACTCCATATAGAGGAGATCAGCTGGGAACTGCCTTATGGACGCCCAACGAAGGCCATTCTCTTAAAGCCCGTGAATGCAACAGGTAAACTTCCGGGAGTGCTTGGTTTTCATGATCATGGTGGTAACAAGTATTTTGGATGCGACAAAATCACGAAAATATCTGATAAGCAGCATCCGCTGATGAAAGATCACCAGGAACATTATTACACGGGATCAGCATGGGCAAACGAGATTGCAAAGCTTGGCTACGTTGTGCTTGTGTCAGATGCTTTTGCATTTGGAAGCCGTCGCGTTATGATTGAGGATGTCCCGACCCGTCTAAGAAATGGCATTAAAGAAGGCACCGACGATAACCACGAAAGCATTCAGGCATATAACGCCTGGGCCACCACTCATGAAAGTATAATGGCGAAATCACTTTTCTGTTCAGGTACTACCTGGCCGGCAGTGTTTTTTGCTGAAGATAAAGTAGCACTGGATATCTTATGTGCCCGACCAGATGTAGATGCCAGCCGCGTGGGCTGTGCAGGGTTATCAGGTGGGGGGCTCAGAACTGCTTTTTTAGCAGGACTTGATCAAAGAATTAAATGTGCTGTTAACGTTGGGTTCAACACTACCTGGAATGATTTCCTGCTGAACAAGTCGTTTACACATACCTGGATGGCATATATACCCTTGCTTCCGGCAGAACTTGATTTTCCTGAAATTATGGGTCTGCGTGTTCCACTCGCAACACTCGTTCTGAATGACCGGGAAGACCAATTATATACTTTACCCGAAATGCAGAAAGCCGAAAACATACTAACGGAGGTTTATAAGAAAGCCGGCGCTGCGGAGAAATTTAAATGCTCGTATTATCCCGGCCTGCACAAATTCGATAACGACATGCAAAAAGAAGCCTTTCAATGGTTTGACCGCTGGCTGAAGGCTTAACATAAAATAAACATTCGTCGCAGCCTTAGATTACCACCGACTCGATTTGAATACCCCATGCCTAAAACAAATTATAGAAATGTCAGCAACGCGAAATATCCGTCGTGATTTTATCAAACAGGCTACCGGCGCCCTCGGCGGATTGGCTATACTTTCTGCATTACCAAAATCACTGAGAGCGGTTGAAGACCGGCAATCTGCGAAGCCGCCACGTTTAAACTCCTTGGTCCAACAGCGCATACGGTTCGCCGTTATAGGCATCAATCATGGTCACATCAATTCCCTGGTTGACATGATGATTAGGGCCGGGGGCAGCTTCGTTTCCTTTTATGCGAAAGAAGCGGACCTGAGCGCAGCGTTTGCAAAAAAATATTCGCAGGCCCGAATTGCGGGGACTGATAAAGAGATATTGGAAGATAAAACTATCCAGCTGATTTTATGCGCAGCAATTCCTGATGAAAGGGCATCAATAGCAATTGCCGCAATGAACCACGGTAAGGATTTTCTCGTAGATAAGCCGGCCGTCGCCACGTTTTCCCAGGTGGCCGAAGTACGTAAAGTGCAGAAAAGCACAGGCAGGATTTTTTCAGTCTTTTACGGAAGACTCGAAAATCGTGGATCATTAAAAGCTGGCGAGCTCGTAAAGGCCGGCGCAATAGGTAAGGTTGTCCAGACAATCGCGGTAGCTCCCCATCGTACAAATCCGCAAAGCAGGCCTGAATGGTTTTGGAATACCAAACGATACGGTGGTATCATCAACGATATCGGCTCCCATCAGTTTGAAGAGTTCCTGTTTATGACAGGATCAACGAAAGCTTCTATCGTCGCTTCACAGGTAGCAAATGTCAATCATCCACAACACCCTGCATTTGAAGACTTCGGTGACGTTATGTTGACCGGTGACCGCGGAACAGGCTACATGCGCCTCGACTGGTTTACCCCGGGTGGATTGCAGAGTTGGGGTGATGACCGTATTACAATACTTGGTACGGAAGGTTATATCGAACTGCGCAAAAATCTTGATATCGCCGGCCGTGAAGGCGGTCAGCACCTTTTTCTTGTAGATCAAAAAGAAACGCGTCATTTCGATTGCAGTAAACAACCCTTGCCCTTCGCACAGCAATTCATCGACGACATACTTAACCGGACGCAAACAAGTATGCAACAGGAACATTGTTTCCTGGCTACGGAACTGGCGCTTAAAGCCCAGGAGCAGGCAAAGAAGATCACGATTGTCACCTGAACGTGAATGCGGGTTATGACTTTGAAGACAAGACCAGAAACCCGAAAAACGTCCCTTGTAAAGAAGTATTGGGTTCTTTTGGATCAGAAATACAAATGGTACTATCGTTCCCTTTGCTATGTGGCTAAAACTTAATTACAAAGGATCAGCAGTTACTTTGAACTTCGAATCAGCCCGGACGTTCAACTCTTTTGTGATGTTGGATTTAATCTCTACTTCTGTGTAAAGTTTGTAGGAGGAAGCTTTAACATATTTATCGAGTTTAGAATTATCCGAAATTAATTCGATGGTTGAAACTCCCATCGGTATGTTGTCAAGCGATGCAAGAGGCACTTTATCGTTATTATCTGTACCGATATAAATTCGGATGCTTTTCAGGAAGTTGAAATTTTCTGCTGCCGGGTCAGTGATGGTAAGGGTCAGCTTCTTTAACACCACATCTTTCACCAGGTTTGCCCGGGTATTATTGTTTTCAAAGGACTCCTCTGAATTCATGGTTACGGGAACAGGTGAGATGATAGGCACGGTCAATATACCACTGGCAGGTATCTTGATGTTTTCGGAGTTGGAGATTTCGAATGTCAGCAGATTACTCAGCTTCTTGCAGCTGGCAAATCCAAAACTAAAAAGCAGCAAACAGTAAATAGTTTTTTTCATTGTAGCGGACACGACTGTTAGATATGTATAGAAAATCATAAGTGAAATTCAAGCTTCTATAAACGTGTCATAGCCTATGATTATTGTATGAAAAAATACAAAGCAATAATCTAATTAACCCGGTTATTTAATTCGTCAAGTCCTGTTTTCCTGTTTGTAGCAGATTTCATCTTTTTGTTGCCAAAACGGCAGGAAAAATTGATTTTTAGCTGGCGGCTTTCCCATCGGCCACTGGCAACCACATTCAACGCACCGAAACTGCTTGTTCCGGACCAGGGCATCGTAAAAAAAATATCTGCAATACTCATTTTCAAACTTGCATTATCATTCCAGATTCGCTTTTGCAGACCAGCATCCAGTGTCCATATCGACTTTGTTTTATAAGTTCCCGCCCAGACAGAAGGGCTGTTGTAAAATCCACTCAATTCTGCCGTCCATTTTTTTCCCAGAGTAAATGTTTGTTGTTGATAGAAACTTGCTACTGTTGCATCCAGGTTAATAGATTTCCCCTTCTCAAACGTCGCCCTGTACCGGCTGTGATAAACAGACAAGTTTATATAAACCGACCACCATTCCGTGATTTGAAAAGGATAACTGATATTCATGCTCAGTATCTTTTGGCTGGCAAGGTTACGCTGCATTATAAAAGTCCTTTTCGTTTCGATGGTATCTGAAACCTGGGCGAAGAAATCTTTAACATCACTAAAAGAGAGGCCGGTCGTCAGTTTGTATTTGTAAGTATGGCGAAGTTCATACACATTGGTGTATTGAGGCTTTAAAAAAGGATTTCCTTTCTGATAAGATAATTCATCAATTTTGTTTTCAAACGGATTTAAATCGTGGTACCGCGGCCGGTCAATACGGCGACTGTAGCTAATGCCAAAACTGTTGCTGGTATTCAGTTGCATATTGACACCTGCACTCGGAAACAGATCAAAATATCGTCTCTTAATATTCTTGTCTGTATCGTTTGCGACAGATTGTAAATCACCCTCACTGGTTGTTTGTTCCACCCTGAGTCCAACCTGATAGTCAAACTTTTTTATTTTCAATTGGTATTGCGCATATGCTGCGAGTATTTGTTCCTTGTATATGAATTGATTACTTCTCTGATCATCATAAATGGGCCTGTCCGAAACATCATGATTAAAAAATTCAAACGTATTGTCCGTTTCTACGTCTAAAAGCTTTATACCAAATGACACCCGACCGGCTTTAAGATTCTGTTCATAGTCTGCTTTAATACCTGTAAGTTTGATATCTGCTGGAGAGTTTGTACTAAAAGTGTAACGTGAAAGCCATGCCCCGCTGGCAAGATCCGTATAAGTATTCGGTGTAAAGCCGTTGTTAAGCAAAAGAAATGTTCCGTGGTCAAAGTCGATGGTAATCAACCTTCCGACTGTATCTGCATATTTATAATTTAAATTTGCACTAACATTGGTCCTCCGGGCACGATTGAGTCCGGTTGCTGTCAATCTCTGCCCGCCGGCAAGGGTACCAATACCCTCAATTGCAGTTATACTATTTCCTGCATATTCTGTATTTCCGAGCCCGCTGTTTACAAGTATGCCGAACGTTTGTTTTTTTGAAATAAAGATATCCAATCCCGTTTTCAAATTAATTACTCCTGCTTCTGAAATGCCCGACGACACCTGATCATATATGGTATCATTTTGCACGCGAAAAAAATTCAGTTGACTTCTGTTTGTATTTGCAGAAATGCTGTAATTACTAAAAAAGTTTACGCGTTTATTACGATAATTCAGAGAAGCGCCGACGGTATATTTCGCGTAAATACCGATGCTGTAACCACCACTAAAGCTGCCATTCCAACCTAAGTTTGTATTTTTCTTAAGCCTGATATTGATGATCCCGGCGTTCCCCGCTGCATCATACCTGGATGACGGGTTAGTGATAATTTCGATAGCTTCAATGTCATAGCTGTTTATACTCCGAAGATAGCTGGCAAGGTCTGTGCCGGTTAGCGGTGTTGGCTTGCCGTCAATATGGATCCGCACACCGTTTTTACCGGCAAGAATGATGTTATCATCTTTGTCTACCAGGGTACCCGGAGCTTTTTGAAGTAACTCGAGGGCGTTACTGCCACTGGCATTGATACTTCCTTCAACATTGAACACGAGTTTATCCGGTTTAATTTCAATCAAAGGCTTTCTGGCTGTAACAACTACTTGTGTTAATCCTACAGGTAATCGTACAAGTCTAATTTCAATCGATGTTGTTACAAGGGCTCTGTATACTGGTTGATACCCGATAGCAGTAACGTAAATCAAGAGTTGTGGCGCCTCTACCTTATCAATCACAAATTTGCCTTCCCGATCAGTCATGACAATTTTAAGAAGAAACGAATCACTCGCTCTCAACATACTGATGGAGGCGTTTGTAACCGGGCTGTTATCTTCACTCATAACATGGCCTGTGATAGTTTGCGCATTCAGCATAGTACATTTCAGCAACAATAATATGATCAGACTTCTCATAAAATAATTTAGACACGCAACCTAAGCTCCATATATGTATTTTTCCCGGTGGAACTGCCGGTTAAACAATAGTATCGCCGAACGAACTGAAAGTGATTCGTCGGCGTTTTTGTCGCTTCGTCGAAGGCAAGCCTGGTGAAGCCGCTTTTAGCTTAAGTTTGTTCAAAATTGATAACACACTGAAAACCCGTGACAACCTGGTATGGCATCTTTCACTTAAAGACGTTTACCTATTTGTGCTTTTCTATGCACTGATGGGAATTTCTTATTGGGTGGCGCTCTATATCACATCAAGCGGCAGTTTCAATGCGTGGCAGCAAACGATTATCAATTACCTGTTAAAGTTCCTGTGGGCAATACCAGTGTATTGGCTCATTTTTAAGCAGTTCCGGCATTGGCCATTTTGGAAGCGGTTGCGCCTTCACGGGTTGACGATGCCCCTCTATATTTTAGTCTGGCTCAGCAGCTTTTATTTTTTGATCGATAATTTCTTCCCCGAGGCGGGACGCTTACGTGGTGCTGGTACATACTGGGATGTGTATATCGGTTCGTTACTATATCTCGTAACTTTTGGCACCTTGCATATTTATGAGAATTATAATGAGATGAAATTGCAACAGCAAAAGGAAAAACTGCTCGAACAACTGGCACATGCCAGTGAGTTGAATGCGCTGAAGGCTCAAATTCAGCCACATTTTCTGTTTAACTCCCTTAATTCTATTAGTGCTTCAGTACCTCCTGAAATGGAGCATACCCGTGAGCTGATTGCAAGGCTTGGAGATACTTTTCGGTTTGCCCTTCATAATGCTAACGAAGAAACAATTCCTATAAGAAAAGAGCTCGCCTTTATAAAAGCATATCTCGATCTTGAAAAGGAAAGGTTCAGTGACAGGTTGCAGGTAACCTATAAAGTGGATGAATCAATCCTTGATACGCCAATTCCACCCATGTTAATGCAACCCCTTGTGGAAAATGCTCTTCACCATGGCATTGCGAAAAGCATAGAAGGCGGGACTGTTCACGTCAGCGTACTGAGTGATGGGAAAGATGTTGTGATTACGATCTCAGATTCCGGAGCTGGTCTGAATGGAACCTCCATGGATGCAGTTTTAAAAAAAGGAATAGGTTTAAGTAATACAAATCTACGTTTGAACAAGTTGTATGGAAATGAAATCAGAATCGAAGAGAACCGTCCCATCGGCGTGAGCGTCTCCTTCCGCATACCTAAATCTAAATTATGACGGAACAGAAAGTGGTTATTGCAGACGATGAGATTCCCGCTCGTAACCTTTTAAAGGAATATCTGCAGGATTATCCGAGCCTGAAAGTAATTGCAGAATGCAAAAATGGTGTAGAAGCATTGAGTGTAGTGAATGTGTTACAACCCGATATAATATTTCTCGATGTACAAATGCCCGGAAAAACGGGTTTTGAAGTACTGCAGGAGATGGAGCATATTCCAAAAATCATTTTTTCGACAGCCTTTGATAATTATGCCCTGAAAGCGTTTGAAGTTAATGCAGTGGACTATCTGCTTAAGCCTTATACCAGGGAGCGCTTTGGGACAGCAGTTAGAAAGGTGTTATCAAATGATCGGGATATGATGAAGAACTTACAGCTTTTATCAGAAAATCTTCAGAAGAATTTGTATCCCGATCGCATTCTCGTTGAACTCGGTTCTAAATTGGTCAGCATATCTGTTTCAGATATCCAATGGGTTGAAGCAGAACGAGATTATGCAAAGATTCACACAGCACAGCAACATTATCTCAGCAATAAAGGCATTGGCGAACTGGAACAGAAACTTGATCCGCGCATCTTTGTTCGCATTCATCGTTCACATATTATCGCCTTGAATGCTATCTCGGAGGTTCATAAAGAACCCACCGGTCCTCAGATTTTATTAAAGGACGGCACCATCTTAAAGGTGAGTCGTAGTTACACGGAAGTACTACGCAGGTTCATTTATTAGAACGCTGGATTGCCTGCGGCGGAAAAAAATCTTATGAAGCAACGGGCAGGAAGAAAAAATTTATCAACGGTAACCGATCTGTGATACAGCTTCCTTATATTCATATACTAATAAAAACATATGAGAAAGCTAATTGCCCTGCTACTGCCGACCATTGCATCCATGACGGCTGTTGCACAAATTGATGCAGGTCTTTTCAGATACCCCGATGTATCTAAGACAGATATTGTGTTTACTTATGCAAATGACTTGTGGATGATGCCAAAGACAGGTGGTACTGCTGTTAAACTCAGTTCACCTGCGGGAGTTGAAAGTTTTCCAAAATTTTCTGCCGATGGCAAGCGGGTTGCCTTCACCGGCAATTACGATGGCAACGCGGATGCGTATATGATTCCCACCACCGGTGGTGTACCTGTACGTCTTACCAGCCATGGTTACCCGGACCGTGTGGTCGACTGGTCCCCAGACGAAAACAAAGTAATATTTGCTTCGAACCGGGAAAGTGGAAAAGCAAGATTTAGCCAGTTTTATATGGTAGCCGCGAGCGGCGGCCCGGCTGAAAAGATGCCACTGGCCTACGCGGAATACGGCTCATATTCTCCCGATGGAAAACAGATGGCAGTGGTAATAAGAACGGAACGCCTTCGCAACTGGAAGCGTTATCGCGGTGGTAATGTTGCCGATATCCATATCTACAATTTCGCCAACAAAACTTCGGAGAATATTTCTGCTGCTGATGATGCACCTTATGATTTTCCAATGTGGCACGGCGACGCCATCTATTTTCTTTCCGACAAAGGTCCCGAGCAACGCACCAATATCTGGAAATATGATGTAGCAAAGAAAACGTCAACGCAAATAACCAAGTACACGGAATCTGATGTACACTTCCCCTCGAAGGGACCGGAAGACATAGTATATGAAGCGGGCGGCAAACTCTACATACTTCCATTTGCTACGTTAAAGCCAAAAAGTGTTGATGTAAGTCTTGTTACCGACAAGGCATTACTCAAGCCCCGGCTCGAATCGGCCGAAAGAAATATTCAGACGGTGGTATTAAGTCCTGATGGTAACCGGGCGTTGTTTCAGGCCCGGGGTAATATATTTTCCGTTCCGGCAGAGAACGGGTTTGTGAAAGATCTGACACATAGCTCCGGCGCCGCCGAACGCTACCCGGCGTGGTCCCCGGATGGCAAATCCATTGCATACTGGAGCGATAAATCCGGTGAATATGAATTATACCTGATGCAGACCGATGTGGAAGGTTCAGAAAAAAAGATAACCAGCTATGGTGAGGGCTTCAGGTACCAACCTTATTGGTCGCCAGACAGCAAAAAGATCGCGTTCATTGACAAAGCAATGAAGATACAGGTAGTTGATGTGACGACCGGCCAAACCACGCAGGTTGACAGGGGACTCCGGATGATGCATGGAAATCTGGCTAACTTCCAGGTGAAGTGGTCGCCTGATAGCCGTTACCTTACCTATAGCAGGGACCTGGATAATCAGCAGCAGGCTGTTTTCATCTTTGACTATAATAGTAAAAAACTGCACCAGGTTACTTCTGGATTTTATAGTGCCTATAGTCCGGTTTTCGACCCGGAAAGCAAATACTTGTTCCTTATCACATCGCAATCATTTCAACCGATATACAGCAGTATCGACAATTCATTCATCTATGGAAACTCCGCACAGGTAGCTGCGATAGCGCTGCTGAAAACCACACCATCACTACTGGCACCGAAGAATGATACAGTTGCCCTTAAACTTGATGCACCTGCGAAAAAAGAAGAATTGATCAGCAAGGCAGAGAAGGAAAGAAAGGATACATCGTTAAAAGTAAAACCCCTACCCTCTGCTAAAGATGTACTGATTGATTTCGATGCCCTGGAGCAGCGGATGGTGATACTTCCCCTGCCAGCAGGCAACTACGGACAGCTTAATGCTGCAAAAGGAAAGATCATTTACATGAAAGGACAAAACACCGGAACCACAGGTCCTGGTGCCATCAAATACTTTGATATAGAGAAGCGTGAAGAAAGGACGATCCTTGAAAATGCTAATGGTTACCTGCTGTCGGAAAACAAAGGAAAAATTTTAACTGCACGACCAAACAATCAGTTTGCGATCATCCAGGTTGCCGAAAACCAAAAATTTGAGAAGCCATTGCGTGTGTCAGAAATGCAAACAATGATAGATCCGGCTGCGGAATGGAAGCAGATATTTGCAGATGCATGGCGTATTGAGAGAGATTATTTCTACGATCCCAATATGCATGGTGTCAACTGGAGCCAGGTCAGGGAGCGCTATGGCAAAATGCTGGAAGGAGCCACAACCCGTGAAGAAGCAAATTTCGTAATAGCTGAAATGATAGGCGAGTTAAATGCATCGCACACTTACTTAAGTGGTGGTGACCTGGAGCGTCCTAAAACACAAAACACCGGTTACATCGGTGTAGATTATGAACCGGATGGCGAATATTACAAGGTCAAAAAGATTATCCGTGGCGCTTCCTATGACGCTGAAGCACGTTCACCACTCGATATCTCAGGGATCGATGCAAAAGAAGGGATGTATATACTGGCAGTAAATGGTGTACCTCTCACTACAGCAAACGACCCTTATGTAGCTTTTGAAGGGCTGGCAAATAAAGCTGTGGAAATAACATATAATACGAAGCCTTCTTTCACCGGGGCAAAAACAGTAATTGTACAAACCCTGAGCGATGAGTATCGTCTGCGACATCTCGCCTGGATCAATGAAATGGCAACAAAAGTTTCGGAAGCTACCAACGGCGAAATAGGATATATATATGTTCCAAGCACGGGAATTGATGGCCAGAACGAACTGATCCGCCAGTTTAACGCGCAGTGGCATAAAAAAGGTTTAATCATTGATGAAAGATTCAATGACGGTGGTCAGATACCTGATCGCTTTATTGAAATCCTGAACCGCGATCCGTTAGCTTATTGGGGTATCAGGGATGGCAGCCCATGGCCCTGGCCGCCGTATGCACATTTTGGACCTAAGGTAATGCTGATGAATGGCTGGAGCGGATCCGGCGGGGATGCGTTCCCTGATTATTTTCGCAGGAAAGGCCTGGGGCCCCTGATAGGCACGCGTACCTGGGGAGGATTGATTGGCATTTCGGGCACACCGCCATTGATAGATGGTGGTAGTGTAACAGCTCCAAGCTTCCGCATGTATAACCCCGACGGCACCTGGTTCAAGGAAGGTCATGGCGTAGACCCGGATATTCCGGTTGATGAAAATTTAGGTTCAATGGCACGGGGCGTGGATCCGCAACTCGAAAGAGCAATCACGGAAATAAAAACATTATTGAAATCTAAGGAATATAAAAGGCCTGAACCACCGAAGGTGGAGAAAAGGGGTTTTTAAGTTCTTGTTTATAGACCACTTTCCGCCCGCCTTTGCTTAAGCAAAGGCGGGTTTTCTTGCATTACCATATTGATTATTAATGTGGTCACTCTTTCCGGGTGTTTGGTTGCAATGCTTAAGGCTCTATTACGAAAGCCGTCAGTTCAGCCAATTTTCCGTCCCGGAACTTCCATACATCGCAGTACCAATACTGAACACTTGTCCCCTTTTCGTTTATCAATGTGATTTGACCAAGTGCGGTGACATAATCATCCTCTGCAATTAGCTTACTGACATCAAATTTTGGCGGCTCAATATATTCAGTTAACATCCATTTGCGCACTTCCTCTTTCCCATCCAAAACCTTGTCGCCAACAAAGATCCATTTCGTATCCTCCGTGCAATACTGCAGAAAGACTTCATAGTCTCCTTTGGAAACGGCTTCATTTGCTTTCATTAAAAGTATCTTATTGTTTTCTGTCATTTTAGGTGAATTTATATGATGAAAGCACTGCCAGCTTTCTCATGAATGTGATTTTAAAATCTGAATAATCATCAATGTTTCTATCGGACGAGATAGCAACTATCGCCTGTTAACTCGTGTTTTACACAGCGTAGGGTCAATACTATGTTAGCCCCAAACTATCTCACAACCGTAGCTTCAAGCTCAACATTCAATGTTTCGTTTAAGGCAACCACCTGCAGAAGAGTAACCGCCTGTTTCATTCCGTGCCTCGTCACGAAATCCCGGAAGACATCAAAGCACTTTTTAA